>JBATUN010000001.1:0-104902 GCA_049671165.1 Dehalococcoidia bacterium
TCCTGACTGTGATACAGCCAAGGCCTGGGTGGACACGATGCGCGGAGAAGGTATTCAGCCTAACGTTGTCACCTACAATACTCTCATCAAAAAGGCTCCTGACTATGATACAGCCAAGGCCTGGGTAGACACGATCCGTGGAGAAGGCATCCAGTCCGACGTTGTCACTTACAATACCCTCATCAAAAAGGCTCCTGACTATGACGCGGCCAAGGCCTGGGTGGACACGATGCGCGGAGAAGGCATCCAGTCCGACGTTGTCACTTACAATACCCTCATCGATAAAGCTCCTGACTATGATACAGCCAAGGCCTGGGTAGACACGATGCGTGGACAAGGCATCCAGCCTAGCGTTGTCACCTACGCTACCCTCATCAACAAGGCTCCTGACTATGATACAGCCAAGGTCTGGGTGGACACGATGCGTGGAGAAGACATTCAGCTTAACGTTGTCACCTACAATACTCTCATCAAAAAGGCTCCCGACCCTGATACAGCCAAGGTCTGGGTGGACATGATGCGTGAAGAAGGCATCCAGCCTGACGTTGGTACCTACAATACCCTCATGAAAAAGGCTCCCGACCATGATACAGCCAAGGCCTGGGTGGACATGATGCGTGAAGAAGGTGTTCGACCTAACGTTTTTACGTATGCCACGTTATTTAGTAAAGACCTTTCTGGTAAACCGGCCGATGAAATTCTTGAATGGTACCTGGCCCAAAGGTATCACTCGGAGGAACCCATCCAAAGTGCAATAGCTGCCTATCGAAAAATTCACCGCATCGATCAAGCACTTCGCTTAGTGTTAGACTATCCTCACTTACAAGCTGCCCGAAAGCTTATACGAGAGCACGAAGAGGAAGCGCTTTCATACTTTAGAACTATATCCGATCGCGATTCTGAGCACCCTAATGCCGAGTACGCTTTAGGCGTGGCCTTCATGGAACTAGGGAGAGAAATGGACGCTCAACCACATCTAATGAAAGCCCTGAGACTGGCAAATACAGGCCCCAGAGAGGTGGTAATAAAGGAATGGCTTCGCCAGATAGATCGCAAGTTGGCTCAGAAATGGTCAGAGATGAATTCCTAATCTATGCACATTGGGCCCTGGCCCGGAGATGAAACGTCTGTGGCACGAAGTATAGGTAAGGTGGGCTGTTTCTAGGGCGATGACATTCTTGCCATGTTAGAGGAAATTGAAATTTTCGTTGAGGAGGAATTCCGGGGGGTGGTGGATGAAGGTCGGGTTAAGAAGATAGTCCGGCAAGTCCTCAAGGCTGAAGGAGTGCCTTCTCCTTATGAGGTGAGCCTGGTTTTCACCGATTCCGAGACGGTAAAAAAGCTTAACCGAGACTACCGCGGGATAGATGAACCTACGGATGTGCTGGCGTTCTACATGCTTCCGCAGAAGGGAGCTGATTCTTCCTTCGCACTCCCGCCCGATGGCATAACTCGCCTGGGAGAAGTAATCATCTCCTATCCCCAGGCACTAGCACAAGCTAAAGAGCAAGGACATTCACCCGAAAGAGAACTGGCGCTGCTGGTTATCCACGGGATACTTCACCTTCTGGGCTACGACCATGAAGAGCCGGAGGAAGAACACAAGATGAGGGAACGGGAAAGAGAACTTCTGGAGAGATGCTTGCCCGTGTAGTGATATAATATAAGTGCAGAATGAGGTTGAAGATGCCAACTAATCCAATTCTTGACCGACCGGTACCCCAGCTTTTCTGTGAGGGCACAAGCGGGGCTTAACCCGAGGTTTTTAAGTGCAAAACAGCACAGAGGAGGTAAAAGATGGCTAAATTTGTAATGTTGACAACCCTCACCGATGAGGGAAGAAAGACTATCACGGCAAATCCTGGAAGGATCAAAGAGGTCAACAAAGAAGTGGAGGCAATGGGGGCAAAGGTCCTGGCTCAGTATGCTGTACTGGGACCGTATGATTTCATAAACATTGTAGACGCCCCCAGCAACGAGGCAGTGTCCAAAGTCGCGATAGCGTTGGGTTCAAGGGGTACGCTTCAAACCATGACTTTAGCTGCCATGGATATTGACGCTTTCGTTGGCAGTCTCAAGAAGCAGAAGGGCAGTCCCAAGAAGCAGAAGACCAGTCCCAAGAAGCGGAGGTAACTGTCGGCTGTCCGCTTGTGCCGTCAGATTCTAAGGCTGATTGAGACTCCGCATCAAACCACTGCTGGCACAAACACCAAACTGCAAAACTGCTAAGCTGTGAAACTGCTCAGCCCTCGACATTTGCCGGTTAGACGTGGCTGAGAACTATGGTTTGCGTGCTGCCTGGCAGTGACGACGAAGTAATCGAGAGCTTGGGCTTTGCTTCTAGCTCCCTAATTCTCATTGTATCCAGAAATTTGTCCACAGGACTGAGATTACCAGTGAACAACTCTGTCTTATAGTGCATGGGGATGACAATAGGAGGCTCTAGTTGCCTTATTATTTCCGTAGCGGTGTCAATTGGTATAGTGGACACCTCCCCCACGGGCAGGAATAGTATGCTTATATCTCCTATTTCTTCTATCAAATGCGAGTCCAGAGGATGCCCCAGATCACCTAAGTGACATAAAGTTACACCATCTATCTCGATAACATAAATGGTATTCTTACCCCGCACTTCCCCTTTCTTATCATCGTGGAAAGACGCGATTCCTGTGATAAAAATCCCTCCTATTTCATATTCCCCGGGGCTCTTTATTTGTTTGGGGTCGTTAGCGACACCTTCGACGTAGCCATGCCCGCGATGGAAATGGCTCAATGTCACTATGTCCGCCTCAGGCTCGCCCAGGCGGTAGCCCAAGTCAGGATGACATGGGTCTGTTATGATGGTTTTTTCTTTCCCTCTAATCAGAAAACAGGAATGTCCTAGCCAGGTAATCTCCATCGCGTCTAAAGCATACCTCTTTTCTCTAGCTTTGTCGATAGGAATACGACCCTATTAGCCAGAAAGTGCATCAGCTTTGTGGGTCCGATCATCTTTTTCTGCAGGGCTTATCAGAAGCGTCATTCCTTCTATGCCCACAACAACAATTTCCTCGCCGACATCTATGGTTGAACCGGACGAAGCTTGCCACAGTTCACCGTTAACCCGAACATAACCCTTAGGGGAAATGAGAGTAGTTGTTCGACCTCTACTACCGATATCCAGCGAAACCATCGGCTTCCTAGCCAGCGCCTTCTTGCCAAGCCGGTAAGTCATATAATTATATACCCCAAGAGCGATCATCATGAGGATGAGACCCCAGAGAGGGATATTTATCGCGGCCCTCGGCAACAACCAGAGCACGACCGCCACCAGGACTGCCTCTTCAAGTAAGTTTGTCGCAATGGCGAGTAGTGTATATCTCTTGTATTTCACCTTGGTATTGAGATAAGAAATAATGATATGCAAAGTAGTAGGAATAGTCAAACAGAGGGCAATTGACAAAAAACCAGCACTCTGGTTAACATCTTAGAAATGAAGGGTAACAAAACGAACGGATGGATACTAAACGCTCTTCGAGAGCGTGGCGGCTATCTTTCTGGGGAGACACTTTCTCAGCAGCTTGGCATCTCCAGGGTCTCTATCTGGAAACATATTCATAGCCTAAAAAGAGATGGCTACGTAATAGAGGCATCGCCCAGAGGATACCAGCTGGTCTCCTCTCCCGATTTACTCCTTCCCTATGAATTCCCCGATCTAGAACAAAGAATTCACTACTTCCCACAAATTGGCTCGACCATGGATGTGGCAAGAGAGCTAGCTAAGAAGGGAGCAGCAGAAGGGACAACTGTGATTGCTGAAGCCCAGACCCGCGGACGGGGAAGATTGAGCCGGGACTGGCTCTCGCCGGAAGGAGGGATCTACTTCACTCTCATTTTGCGCCCCAGGATAAGTCCCGCATATGCTCCCCGGATAAACTTGATGGCCGCTATTGCTGTGGCGGCCACGATTAGAAAGCTGTTTGGATTAAAGGCCGAACTAAAATGGCCCAATGACGTATTGATTGCAGGCAGGAAAGTGTGTGGCATACTGGCGGAGATGGATGCTGAAATGGATATCGTCAACTTTGTGAACGTCGGGATAGGCATAAACGCCAATAACCCTGTCACCTGCTTTGAAAAAACGGCGACCTCCTTAAAAGAGGCATTAGGGAGAGAAATCTCCAGGAAGGAATTTCTAACCGCATTGATAATGGAAATACAGCGACGGCAGCCTTTGTTAATGAAAGCAGATTTGCTCAAGGAGTGGAAAAAACTGTCTGCGACATTAAATAAGGATGTAAGTGTAGTGGCGTCGGGTGAGATGATAGTAGGGCAGGCGATCGACATTGATACCACCGGAGCATTGATAGTAAAGGAGAAGAATGGCTCTTTGAAGAAGGCAATGGCCGGGGATTGTATTCACTTGAGGGAAGAAGCGCCAAATACTGATATAGGAGCGGTCAGCCGTCGGTAGTCAGCATTCAGTATGAAGCTGATAGCTGAAAGCTACATCGTTGGAAGATGCCGCAACTACTCATTGTCGTAGTCTTTTTTCTCGCCATAATTGGTATAGGGGTGTCGAGTAAGCGGAGAGCAGGAAGCCAAAATGGTTTCTTCGTTGCCCACCGTCGGGGAAGTCTGCCCCTTATCACCGGCTCACTTGTAGCCACTGCAATAGGTGGCTCGGCACTTATAGTGACATCTAGGTTGGGGTTTGAACTAGGTTTGCCTGGTGCCTGGTGGCTTCTTGTCGGCTCCGTTGGACTCGTGCTTCTGGGAGTGTTCTTTGCCAGGAGAGTAAGAGCTGCTGCGCTTTATACTCTTCCCGAACTGGTGGAAAAACAATATGACCGCCGTGTGAGTTTGGCAGCTGCCATTCTTATTGTTATCGCTTGGGTAGGGGTGGTGGCAGGACAAATCGTAGCTGCTGGAAGTTTTCTATCTATTTTGGGCATAGGTTCTACTACCTTCTGGGTAGTTGTTTTCACTGCAGTCGTTGTAGTTTATGCCATTCTGGGAGGTCAATTTTCGATTATCCGCACCGATGTTTTTCAAGCACCAATATTTTTTATTGGGATTTTTGTCGTCTTGGCGCTGGTTTTTTCTCATGTGGGAGGACTTGAGGGGCTGAAAGCCTCTCTACCGCCGGGTTATTTCTCTTTTCCAACAAGCCCTGCCTTCGATTGGAAGATGCTCTTATCCTTTTTGATTCTCGTCGGGGCGACTTATGTGGTCGGGCCTGACATGTATTCTCGACTCTTCTGTGCCAAAGGAGAAAAAACAGCTCAGCAATCAGCCATTTTGTCGGCGTTTCTTTTCATTCCCCTGGCTTTTGCCATCACCCTTATAGGGATGAGCGCCAAAGTCTTATATCCCCAAATTATGCCTGCCCAAGCCTTTCCTCAAGTAATAAGCGGGATTCTTTCTCCTGGTTTAAGTGGATTAGTCATCGCTGCCGTCATTGCTGCGCTCATGTCCTCAGCGGATACCTGCCTGCTTAGCCAAAGTGTTATTTTAACAGAAGATATAATCAAGCGAGCGCACCCTGCGCTTGACGAAAGGAAAACAGTTTTGCTAACTCGCTTAAGTCTAATTGGGTTAGGCCTGGTGGCGCTGGGATTAGCTTTAACCTTGAAGATGGTTTATGAATCCCTCCTCTTTGCTTACACGGTATTCACCTGCGGCTTGGTTGTTCCGGTGATTGCCGGATTTTATAAAGACAAGCTAAAGGTGACACCACAAGGAGCACTGGCTGCTCTCATAGGTGGCGGGGTAACAGGCTTATTGGGTAAGATACCGGGTTTGGACATCCCTCTCAAGGGAGACCTCGGCCTTATAGGTTTTGGTGTAAGTGCCATTCTCCTTTTCGGAGTGAGCTACCTCGGTCCAAGAACGTCTGATGGTTCAACACATAGGTGACACTGGGTGACACATTTTGGCAACTTTCTCTTCAACATACTCTGGGAGAAAGATGATCAAGGGATCGGTGTGGACGGTCAAAGCTGCAAAGCCATTCATACTCTAAGGTCTCGTCGAACCTCTCTATCCAGGGGTTATCGCAGGCGGTTCCGACTGTGAAAAGCTACTTCGAAGACCTGATCCAGCACTACCGCGTTCGGACTCCCAAGCAAAATGGCTGCCGTCGGCCGTCTGCAGGTCCTCTATTTGCTGCCCAACAGGCCGAATTCTAGGTACAACACATCACGAAAGGTGGCTATGAAATGACTGCAAACAACGACCAACCAAAGCAGGTTCTGTTGCCGGAAGCGTACTTCGCTTATCGCCAGTTGACCTGTAGGCTTATCTTCGAGTGTTGACTCTGCGCCTGACTAAGTAGATACAGCCAGCCATCAGAGCCGCAGCTGAAGCAATCCAGGGCGCTATAACAGCCACTTTGTTGACGGCGAAAACATTGTAACCCACTGCCGACGAAGGCGATCGCACACCAGCAGACGCGGCATTGTTACCTGAATTGGGATCGATAGTAATAGCACTGGCAATGGCTGTATTGGTGACTCCCGATCCTCCCAGATCTGAGACGGTGGCGACAATGGTCAGAGTGGCATTCGCCCCATTGGTTAAATTGCCGACTGTCCAGACTCCACTACTACTGTTATAGCTGGCAGCGGGATTTGCGGAGACAAACGTCAGGCCGTAAGGCAGGACATCTGTGACACTAACGCCGGTGGCATCGCTGGGCCCACCATTGGAGACAACGATGGTGAAGGTCACGTTAGAACCAACATCGGGTGTAGGATCGTCAACATCCTTGGTCAATGATAGGTCGGCGCTCGGGGTAGCTGTAACAAAGGCATCGTCATCCGAAGTCAACGTCGCTCCGACTGAGGTCCCCGTAGCCTCGGCAATATTTCTGTTGGGATTTACAGTATCAACGGAGGATGTAGCCAAAGCTCTGAAGGCGATGATTAGGGATCCATATGCGGGCAGGTCCCAGTCATCATCCCATGTAAGAATGTCTCCGCTTGGACTCAATGTTATTGAGTCTGGATCATCGTAGGATGCCCCACCTTTTGTAGTGCTGCCAACGACATATGTCCATCCTGGTGGGAGAGTGTCAACGAGGTCAATGTCGGTTACAGCGCTATCCGATGCGCTGATCACGATCGTGAAGGTGGTCTCTTCACCAATCGGAACGGTCGTGGGGCTGGCGGATTTCCCAACCTCCAGTGCGACATCGATCCACTCTACTGGCAGTGGAAGGGCAGTGTACCCCATGTCGAGGTACGGAGTTGCTGCCCCTGCATAGTTCGGGCTCTCACCCCAACAGATGGCAACCGGGGCTGTGCTGACGATGTGCATGCCTGTATTATCATTATCCACCAGGTCACGGACCTGCAGAGGCTGTAGCCAATCAGGAGTGAGAGTCTGGTCCCAGACACCATCGTTTGGGCCATAATCGATGTAGATGGTTGTACCAGGAGTCGTTGCCATTATGTATACCGGGGAGCCGTTTGCCGACTTGTCGCTTGTACCCGGAGACCAGCTCAGGTAGTTATCGGTTCCCAGGAAATCAAAAGGTATTAGCGCGTATCCCCAATCATAGGTCGCTGACCCCGTATCACATGTGCCAATCCCCCAGAAGGTATCAGATGAACTTAGATGAACACCAGAATTCGTTGGGACATAATGGCCTGTACCGTCAAAATATGACCTCGTAGCCCCTGCGTCTATTGTGAAAGAACCAGAGGCAAACCGTTCTTCCCAGTTGACGGTGATCTGTGAGGGATCAGGATTATAGAGCCAGAGATTGGAGTTAGCACCTGTCGTCCAGCTTGGAACTGGCGCGTAATAGTTGTTGCTCCAGTAAGCCTGGGGAGTCGCCGTGAATCCACGCATCTCAGAAGATAATCCAGAATTAGGAGCGCCAGTCATGACATGGACTTGCACAGGTGCCGTGGATGATACAGTTGCTTTCGTATCGGTTATCTCTTCCGTATACGTGGCCCCTTTGTTGCGAGTAACCGTAGTAGAAGTTGCTCCGTCTATCACCGTAATCGAGTTGCCATCTGACCCTGACATGACCTCAATCCATACTTCGTCGAAATCGCCATTGTCGCCAGTTATGGCCTCCCCAACCGGAACAACATACTGGTTTTCCCATGCCTGAACTGGGTACACCTCCCAGGCATCCGTGAAAACCGTGCCTGGCGATTCAGGCCAAGTCGAGACAACAAATTGTAGCAGACTGCCCGAAACAAAAATCCTGTCGCCGCCATCGTAGAATTCGGCTGTCCCGCGGGGGCTGGAAGGAACATTGCTGCTCTCAAACGTGTGGAACTCACCTTTGTTGAGAGCGACCATCTCGTCGAATCCTGTAGCCCCAGACCCATACCCATTCTCCCAGTGGTCATAGTACACAACGGTATTGTCAGCACTCGCTGTCACTCCGACAACGTAGTGCATGCCGTTGCTGACTACAGGATCATTATCGACATTGACGAAAATATCCTGCGTAAGATCAGCAGGCATGGGTGTGAAGAACTCCTGGAACCCTGCCGGCAAAGCCGCCACGGGCTGAGTCAAGAATCCCACAATAGGAAATGCCAGCACAACCGAAATCAGAATCATTGAGACAACGCGGTTTCTAATGGGCTTTTGGACTTCATATTTTGCTCTCATATTCGACTCGCTCACTTCTTCTCACGATTTCACTATCAATGCTCACGGCCTGGTATCATGGCCTCAGATATGACTATCTGCTATAAACAAACAGACATCAACCGGAAAACACTCAAGGTTAGTTTCAATGCGCGCTTTCAAACGGCTCACTCATCAACCTGCCAATGTTCGTTCCAAGCTTACTCTTCACGCCTTCTCTAACTCGGTTGTTCCCATGCTGAGCCCCATGACCTTTGGAAATCCCTCCCCGTCTCTCTGTTTTCCAGGCCGGCAAGACTCTCAGACTTGGCCCTTGGATTATACAAGAACGCGTAAGAACTCGTCAATACGTTGTGCTACCCGATTTGACACGTACCTTGTGCCTTGTGACTCTGTAAGGAAGAGGCTCAGAATGACAGGAAAAGAAGACCTCGCAATGACGGGTGGATCTTACGCTGCTATAATAATGTCGTGTTGGTTGCCATCATCGGTTTGGGGCTAATTGGCGGGTCACTAGGGTTAGCTTTAAGACAAGGGAAGAAGTCCAGCTGGGAAATAATCGGCCACAGCCGTCGCCCGGAAACTGTAGCCAAGGCCTTAAGCGTCGGCGCTATCGAGCGGGGCGAGCCCAATCTAGAGGATGCGGTGAAGCGAGCCGAATTGGTCATCATCGCCACGCCTGTTCTAACAGTAAAGGAAATCTTGTCCAGAATAGCTCCCTATCTTCCCTCCGGTTGCATCGTTACCGATACCGGCAGCACAAAAGTCCAGGTCATGAAATGGGCCGAGGAAATGCTGCCACCAACAGTGCACTTCACTGGCGGACATCCGATGGCCGGGAGGGAGACGTACGGCATCGAGGCGGCTAGAGCGGACCTATTTCAAAGGTGCACTTACTGTCTCACCCCATCAGACAAAGCGTCACCAGAATCAATAGATACGGTGGTAGACATGACCAAAAATCTGGGAGCCATACCCTTTTTCATTGATGCTCAAGAGCATGACAACTTGGTGGCTGGCATTAGCCATCTACCCATGTTGCTCTCAGCCGCTCTGGTATCGCTGACCACCAGGAATCCTTCCTGGTCTAAAATGTCCAAGCTGGCGGCCTCAGGCTATCACGACCTTACTCGCCTGGCTTCGGGAAATCCTGAAGTTAGTTCCCATATCTGCCTTAGCAACCAGGAAGCCATACTTAGCTGGATAGACAGATTCATCCAGGAATTGGAGAGGTATCGGCAACTGGCGGCTGAGGGAGATGAACGCCTGGAGCAAGCCTTAACCGAGGCCAACAAAGCGCGACAAAAATGGCTAAAGCAGACACGATAAGAACCATCAGGTCTTGTCCCAGGTTGGAGGGGGAAGTACTTCTACCCGGGGATAAGTCCATCTCCCACCGGGCTGCTATCTTGAACAGCCTGGCTGAAGGTGAAGCCGAGATTGACAATTTCGCTCCTGGGGCTGATTGCCTGTCCACACTCAGGTGTCTCAAAGCGCTGGGGGTGAAAATCGGAAGAAAGGGGTTGCGGGACTCACCTACTGTATCAGTCTCAGGCACCGGTGAAGATGGGCTTACGGAAGCCAGTGATGTGCTTGATGCCCAGAATAGCGGCACTACCATGCGCCTTCTTGGTGGCCTTCTTGCCAGCCAGCCTTTCCTCTCTGTCATTACCGGCGACACCTCTCTTCGTAATCGCCCCATGGGCAGGTTGATTCAGCCACTGAGGTTGATGGGCGCTGACGTGTCAGGAAGGGGGCAAGATTCCTTCGCTCCCCTGGTCATTAAGGGGAAAAAGCTGCGGGGTATAGATTTCACCCTGCCTGTTCCCAGTGCTCAGATTAAATCGGCGATTCTGTTGGCGGGCCTTTTTGCCCGCGGCAATACAGTCCTACACCAGAAAATCCTTTCCCGGGACCACACGGAAAGGATGCTCAGGCGAATGGGGGCCATTCTGGAAAGCAAGGGGAATTCAGTTTCTGTGCTGCCCTTGAATAGCCCATTAGCCTCGCTCAGCATGCGCATTCCGGGCGACATCAGCTCGGCAGCCTACTTTCTAGTTGCCGCAGCTACTCACCCTGACGCCAGAATAGTGATAAGAGATTGTGGAATCAATCCTACACGAACGGGAATTATGGACATTCTCGTGGCCATGGGAGCCAGACTGAAAATTGAAAACGAGCGCCTGGAGGCTGGTGAACCATTGGCCGATATTGTGGTAGAATCTAGCGAGCTAAAGGGGCTGGAGGTGGATGGGGATATCATCCCTCGCCTCATTGACGAGATTCCCGTACTCGCCGTAGCTGGTTGTGCTGCTAGAGGGAAAACTGTCATCAAGGATGCCGGGGAGCTGAGGGTGAAGGAATCAGACAGGATTGCCACCGTGGTAAGTGAGCTTTCTCGCCTGGGAGCTCAAATTGAGCCTCTGCCGGATGGCATGGTCGTCTATGGCGGCAGGCGTCTGTCCGGCACGGAGGTTGACAGCCATTTCGACCACCGATTGGCGATGACCCTGGCAATAGCGGGTCTGATAGCCAAGGGAGAAACAACCATCAAGCATGCCCGTGCGGCACAGGTATCGTATCCTGCCTTCTGGCAGACTCTGCGGCAAATAACTGAATACTGAGCGATATTGAAGCACTATAGTTAGGAGGGAAGCATGTGCACAGAATTAGTTCATGTCGGTTTTGGCAATGTCATCGCTGTAAATAGGGTAATCGCTCTCCTGTCCATAAATCAACAACCAGTCAAGCGACTCATTCGGGAAGCAAGGCAAAAGGAACATTTAATTGATGCCACGCACGGCAGGAAGGCCAAGACCGTTATTCTCTTTGAAACTGGTCACATGATGTTGGCTGCCGTGACAGCAGAGACGATTGCTCATAGATTAGCCACTAAATCCATCCTCTCTGAAGAAAAGGTCGAGATGGGAAGTGTCTGACCGAAGCTTTGAGTCAAATCCTCGAGCTAAGCCAAGGGGCGACAGAGACTGTCCACCACTCCTCATCGTGCTTTCCGGGCCCTCGGGGGTGGGGAAGGATGCTGTGCTGGCCAGAATGAGAAGGTCACAGCGTCCCTTCCACTATGTCGTTACCGCTACCACACGCCCTCGGCGTGCCAGAGAGAAGAATGGAGTGAATTATCATTTCCTTTCCCGTAAAGAATTTCAACAGATGATAGATAAACGCCAATTCCTGGAGTGGGCCAACGTCTACGGCAACTACTATGGTGTGCCCAGAGATGAAGTAAGTCCAGCTTTGTCCAAAGGAGTAGATACAATAGTCAAAGTAGATGTTCAAGGTGCCGCCACTATCAAAAAAATCTTGCCCCAAGCAGTCTTCATTTTCCTCATGCCTCCTTCAGTGCCAGCACTACAAAAAAGGTTGAAGAGGCGACGCAGTGAATCTTCAGAAGATCTGGCTCTAAGGCTGGCAACGGGTAGAAGAGAAACAAGAAGCTTGCCGCTTTTCGATTATGTCATAACAAATCACCAGAACAAGCTTGATGAAGTTGTATCCCAGATAGACGCCATTGTCACTGCCGAAAAATGTCGTGTGAAGCCCCACGCTGTGGGAATTTAGCATCTCAGTTTCCGAAGAAATTGCCCTCTCTTTTGACAATATCCCCACCTCACTTCTACAATAAGCCCCGGCATGAGTTTAGCACGGCAACTCTATAAGTTGCAGCAGCTTGACCTAGAGCTTCAAAAGAAGCAACAAGAGCTAAGCGATGTTGAAAATCAGTTAAGCGACAATAAGGCCTTGTTTGCCGCCGAATCGAAACTTGCCTCACAAAAAGGACAACTCGAAGACGAGAGGAAAAAGCAAAGGGGCTCTGAATGGGAACTCGAAGACCTCCAAGAGAAAATCAGGCAGATTGATAGCAAGCTTTACAGCGGCAAAACCAAGGATCCCAAGGAACTGATTAATCTTGAGAAAGAAGTTAAAGGTCTTAAGAGCCAGATTAGAACCAAAGAAGATACCCTCTTGGGATTGATGAGCCAGGTAGAAGAGATAGAATCTGAAGTAAAAACCACCGCTGCAGAGCTTGAGCGATTGAAGAAAGAATGGGAACAAAGACAAGAGACTCTTAGGCCAAGGAAAAGTGAGCTTGAAATCGCGCTTGCCGAGCTCAAGGGAGAGCGTAATAGACTAGCGGAGCAAATTGACTCTGAAGCCTTCAACATTTATGAGCGCATCAGGCTAACAAGGGGACAAGCTGTGGTCGAAGTGGAGAGAGGAAGATGCCTGGGATGCCACATCACGGTACCTACAAGTCAATGGCAGAAAGCCAAAGCAGGTGATTTAATCCAATGCAATAACTGCGGCAGAATACTGTACTTACAGTAGCCCACGCAGAATCATGCTCGCATTAAAACACTTCCAGACACTCCCATCAACCGTTGACCAAACCCGTTCTAAGCAAAGCAAGTTTTCACCATTGACAACTTCAGGACAATGGGCATAATCTATATGCCGGCCGAGGCATACCCAAAAGCGTCCGCCGAAAATCGGAGCCGGGGATTTTGATGGGAACAGGGGAACGGGAATTCGACAAATACAAATAAAGGAGGTCTAAGCTCATGGCTGGCATTATTTCATATGGCGCCTATATACCGCTATGGCGACTCTCTCGAGATACTATCGCCGAGGCCTGGCAAAGCGCCTCAACCGGAGGCGAAAGAAGCGTGGCCAACAATGACGAAGATACCATCACCATGGCAAGTGAGGCCGCCGTTGACTGTTTAGCTGGCTTAGAACGTGAGAAGGTAGATGGCTTATATTTTGCCTCTACTACCTCGCCCTATAAAGAGAAGGAATGCTCGACCTTGGTGGCCATGGCCGCCGACTTAAGAGCCGAGATTATCACCGCTGACTTTGGCAACAGTTTGAGGGCAGCGACCGAGGCATTCAGAGCAGCGTTGGATGCCGTAATCAGTGGCTCTGCCAGTCAAGTCTTGGTGACTGCCTCTGATTGCCGTATAGGTTATCCCCGATCAAACTTCGAACAGACACTTGGTGATGCGGCAGCAGCTTTGCTGATTGGCAATACTGCCAAACCTGCCGTCACAGTGGAAGGCAGTCATTCAGTATCCAATGAGCTATACGATGTATGGAGGCTAGACAAAGATATCTACGTCCAATCCTGGGAGGACCGCTTCATCATCGAGCATGGCTATACAGAGAATATGGAGAAGGCAATTTCAGGCCTATTGCGAAAGAAAGCGCTCTCTATTCAGGATATCACCAAAGCTGTAGTTTATGCTCCTACTTCAAGGGCGCAACAAGGGCTGGCACGCCGCCTGGGATTGGACATCAAGACGCAGCTTCAAGACCTGCTTATCGGTAATGTAGGAATTACTGGTTGTGCACACGCTTTGCTTATGCTTGTAGCTGCTTTGGAGGAAGCTAAGGCTGGCGACAAGATTCTAGTGGCTAGCTACGGTAGTGGTTGCGACGCCTTCCTGCTCAGCGCAACCGAGGAAATCGAAAAGGTAAAGGCTGACAAAAGAGGTGTGAAGGGACAGTTGCAGTCCAAGAGGCCCCTTTCCAGCTATGCAAGATATCTTAGCTATCGAGGACTATTAGAGGCCCAACCCGGTGAACCATTCAGGCTCTTCCCGGCAGCAACCACTAGCTGGAGAGAGCGCAATTGGGCCATTCGCATGCACGGCAGCAAGTGCAAGAATTGTGGTACTGTCACTTTCCCCATAGAAAGGATCTGCTATAACTGCCGCAGCAAGGACAATTTTGAGGAAGTCAGGCTCTCCGATAGAAAAGCCAAGGTGTTTACTTTTACCCTGGATAACCTGGCTGGCAGAAGTGATGACCCCACAATACCACAGATAGGAGTAGAGTTTGACTACCAAAATACCAGAGCGTATCTGCCCATGACGGATTGTGACCCCGGCGAGGTGAAAATAGATATGCCAGTGGAGATGACTTTCAGAAGACTATATGAAGGTGGAGGCATGTATAACTATTTTTGGAAATGTCGCCCTATCAGGTGAGATATTAAGGTGAAAGGGGGAGCCATGACAGAGAGAAAATGGCAAAGGGTCCCAGCGTTGGATTTCAAGGATATCATCTATGAAAAGAGGCCTGGAGTAGCCAGAGTAACCATAAACAGACCCGAGGCATACAACGCCTTTACTACCTCCGCTCAAGACGAACTGATAAAAGCTTTTGAAGATGCGGCAAGCGATGCTACCGTAGGGGTGGTGGTGTTCACTGGCGCCGGCGGTAAGGCATTCTGTACCGGCGGTGATGCCAAGGAAGCAAAAGCCGGCTATCGAAAGGGAATGTTAGAAAAAGATTTGATGGTGAAAACCCTGATACGTGAGATGCCCAAGCCGGTCATCGCGGCGGTGAATGGCTATGCCATAGGAGGAGGTCAAGTCTATCAGCAGATTTGCGACCTTTCGATAGCTTCAGAAAATGCCGTCTTCGGTCAGGTTGGGCCCTTGGTGGGAAGTTTTGACCCGGGTTTGGGCGTTATGGATTTGATGATGGCAGTGGGAGAAAAGAAAGCTAGAGAGATTTGGTACCTCTGTCGCCGGTATACTGCCCAACAAGCCCTAGAGATGGGACTGGTGAACAAGGTGGTACCAGCAGACATGTTAGAAGAGGAGGTGGATAAGTGGTGCGACGAAATATTGGAGAAAAGCCCTGGAGCTATAGCTGGCGTCAAAGCGTGCTTCAACGCTGCCACCACATATATGCGGGGCATAGAAGCAGTCTCAGCTCAGTATCTGTGGAAGTACTACGCTTCGGAGGAAGCTGAGCATTGGAAGAACGCATTCTGGCAGAAAAAGAAGCCGGACTGGCAAAGATTTAGGAGGAAGGAGATATTTCCCGAAGTCTATGAGGGTGAGGAAAAGAAGGAGCCCTGAGCTGATAACCAAGGGAGGGCAGATAAATGGAGAGTATTAAGGACAAAGTCGCCATCATTGGTATGGGCTGCACCAAGTTTGGCGAGAGATGGGACGCCGGACTAGATGACCTAGTCATAGAGGCTGCCTATGAGGCTTACGAAGATGCCGGGATCGATCCCAAGGATATCCAGGCTTGCTGGTACGGGAGTGTCACCCAACCCGTGGTGGGCATTGGCTGCACTCATCTGGCAGGACCATTGAAATTGCATGGCATACCCATGAGCCGCGTAGAGAACTGGTGCACCACTGGACATGAGGCTCTCAGGAATGCCTGCTTTGGTGTCGCTTGTGGCATGTACGACCTGGTTCTGGCATTAGGTGTAGAGAAGCTCAAGGATACCGGCTTCCCTGGCTTGGGAACCGGACGTGGCATGAGCCCGGTACTGGAGGCACGCCGCACTGCGCCAGGCTCGTTTGGCATGATTGCCACTCGATATTTTTACACTTACGGACTAAGCCCTCAAGAAGGTAAACGTATCATTGGCAAGATTGCGGTTAAGAACCATTACAACGGCAGTCTTTGTCCCAAAGCTCATTTTCACAACCGCGTGACCCTGGAACAGGTAATGAGCGCTCCTATTATCGCCTGGCCACTAGGTCTTTTTGACTGCTGTGGCAATAGTGACGGCGCTGCAGCAGCCATCTTGGTTCCCGCCAGTCAGGCCAGAAAATACAGAGATGACCCTATCTATATAAAGGGCTTGGGGGCGGCTCATTCGGCTCTGCTTCCTCAGAATCGCCCGGCTTTCGATTGGCTCCACTTTGAGGAGGTCACAAATTCATCCCGCCAAGCTTATGCGCAAGCCGGGATCAAGAATCCCAGAGAGCAGATTGACATTGCTGAAGTTCATGATTGCTTCACCAGCACAGAGTTGCTTCTCTACGAACTCCTTGGCTTCAGTCCGGAGGGCAAATCCAAGGAGGATATTGATTCCGGCTTCTTTGAGCTTGAGGGTGGCTTGCCTGTAAACAGCGATGGCGGGCTGAAATGCTTTGGACACCCGGTAGGTGCTAGCGGCCTCAGGATGACCTACGAGGTTTATGAACAACTCCAGGGCAAGGCTCAATCGCCTGAGCGTCAACTAAAGGATGCCAAGCTTGGCATATCACAGACCTTCGGTGGCCCGCCTCAGGTAGCCGCAGTGGCAGTTCTGGGCAAAGACCCAGGTTATCCTTAACTCAATCTAGCTCTGTCATAACTCTTTCTAATCTAGAAGGGGAAGAGGAGTCATATTCATTCAGCGCAGCTTGGTCGAAGGACACAGTTGTGTTAGAATTTCTTCGCAGGGGAAAATGCCTATTTATGAATATTGGTGCGATTCCTGTCGCCGAGTTGTTAGCTCATATCGGCCGAGCTCCTCAGTGCCCCCACCACCCTGCCCCCGCTGTGGCAACAGCGAGCTCAAGCGGATATTCTCCACGTTTTCCGTACAAAAAACATACAGAGATGTTTATGAAGATATTCTGTCCGACCGTGAACTGACCCAGGGCATGATGCGCGATGACCCCAGAGCGATAACCGAATGGAATAAGAGAATGAGCGGCGGTGAGAAATCCCCTCCCGAATATGAGGAGATAACTGAGAGAATGGAGCGGGGCGAATGGCCCATTACACAGATAGAAGAAAAAAGGAAAGAGTTCTCCGGCCAAGAGGAAAGCAAGTCCAAGAGTGATTGAACGAGAGGGTGTCTCATGCCCATTTATGAGTTCATTTGTCAAAACTGCCATAAAAGAATGTCTTTCTTGATAAGAGATATTTCTGCTCCTTTTGTTCCAAGGTGCTCATCCTGTGGCAATACCAACCTATCTCGTGTCATTTCTGGCTTCGCCTACCATAAATCATTGAAGACGGTATGGGAAGAGAGCGGCGAGCCCGCAATGCACCCCCGTGATGATTATTACAGGGACCCTCGAAATATCGGTCGCTGGGTGGAAAGGAAGTTCCAAGACATGGGACAGGAGATACCATCCCAGATTCAAGAGAAGATTAGAGCAGCCAGGGAAGGTGTTTTACCTGAGCCGCTGAAGGACCTAGGAAGTGCCTCACCAAGCGCTGCGTATGATTGATGCCAACCTGAACCGCTCCAGTGAAGGCTTGCGGGTTCTGGAAGATGTCGCGCGCTTTCTCCTCAACGATGCTGAACTGAGCCAGCGGTTAAGGACCCTGCGACACAATTTGGCCCGGGAGACTCAATCACTGAATGTAGGGCTCTTGTCTCAAAGAGATTCCGAACACGATGTTGGTCACCTTCACTTGCAGGATAAGGGACTAATCATGGAGGCGACCCCGTTGCGGGACTTTCTAGATTTGGTGACTGCCAATGCCAAGAGGGCGGAGGAGTCTCTTCGCGTGATAGAGGAGCTGGCTAAATTGCCGGAACTGAATTCAATGCTGAATTCGGCCAGGTTTGAACAAACAAGGTTTGCCCTTTATACCTTAGAGCGAGATCTGATTTCCCGAATATCACGACGGGACAAAATAGAAAGGATGGCCGGGCTTTACGTTATTCTGGATAGGCAATTTCTGGCTGGCAGGGACGAGCTGGACATTGCTAGCCAAGTTATTCAGGGAGGTGCCACGGTAATCCAGCTTCGCGACAAGCAGAGCAAAAAAGGAGAGATGTTACCTGTAGCGCAAAAACTCAGGGGGCTGTGTGGTCAAGCAGGTGTTCTCTTTATAGTAAATGATTATCTCGATTTAGCTCTGGCGGTTGATGCCGATGGACTTCACGTTGGGCAGGAAGACTTACCCCTGGTTGTAGTCCGCAGGGAATTGCCCATAGACAGAATAGTTGGCTATTCCGTCACCACAGTGTCCCAGGCCACAAGAGCTCAAAACGAAGGTGCAGATTATATTGCCGTGGGCTCTGTATTTCCCACAACAACGAAAAAGGAGGCCATTGTAGTGGGGGTGGACATGCTCAAAGAACTCAAGCGAGCAGTGTCCATACCGTTAGTAGCCATTGGCGGCATAAACCAGAGCAACGTCAGCGAAGTAGTGGCTGCTGGCGCTTGTGCCGTAGCTGTGATTAGCGCTGTCTTGGGCGAGAAAGATGTTAAAGGAGCTGTGCAGAAATTGATGGCAAAAATAGACTTGGTGAGGGAGAAATGTCAAAACCAATAGAAGATTTAGAGATTATCGCTGCGAAGCTTCGCCCCTACTTTGCAGCCGAGGATGAAGCGAGAGAGAAAGCTTTACGTAGTTGCCGCCAGGTCATCCGCTACAGCGGTGATGCCATACGCGCCGTGCATCGTCAAGAGCCCGGTAGGGCAAAGCAACTCCTTGATTCAGCTCATGAACTACTTCGAGAACTCCGCCATGACTTGGCCAGACACGGAAAGCTGCTTCACTCAGGTTTCATCCACGACGCTCAAAAAGAGTTCGCTGAAGCATGTATAACCTTAGCTTTGATTGCCGGGAAAGACTTGCCTAAGCCGAAAGCACTGGGCGTAAGCAATGCTGCCTACCTTGATGGCTTGGGTGAATCCGTGGGAGAGTTGCGGAGGTATATTTTGGATAGTCTGAGGCGGGGAGACTTCTCACGCTGCGAGGGATTACTGACTATAATGGGTGAAATCTACGGAATACTGATAACCATGGACTTCCCAGAATTGCTCGCTCATGGCTTGAGGCGAACTACGGACACTATACGAGCTATTATAGAAAGAACCCGAGGAGATTTAACAGTATCCTTAAGGCAAAAAAATCTGGAAACGAAGCTTGATGACCTTAGCTAATCTTCCTGAGTGCACTACTTTTCTTTTTTGTACTTGTAGAACCCTTCACCAGTCTTCCGTCCCAAACGACCAGATTCGATCAGTTCCTTCAAGATAGCAGAAGGGGCCAGGCAAGGGTCCTTACTCCTCTCATACATCGCACAGCTTACCATATAGCCAACATCCAGACCGTTGAAGTCGGCGAGGGCCAGTGGACCTATAGGATGACCCAGTCCCAGGGTCATACTCTTGTCAATATCTTCTGCGCTGGCTACTCCATTCTCCAGCAGGTGCTCAGCGGCTCTCGTCAACGCTATCAGCAGATAGTTGAAAATGAACCCGGGAGTATCTTTGGCGACAAGGATTTCCTTTCCAAGTGAGCGGCCAAACTCCTTCACTATCTTCAGAGTCTCCTGACTGGTCGTATCCGCCTTGACAATCTCAAGTAGCTTGCTGGCTGGCACCGGGGAGAGAAAATGTGTCCCAATTACCCTGTCCGGTCGGCTGGTTGCTCGAGCAAGCTCCGTAACGGATAGACAGGATGTGTTGGTGCACAGGATGGTATGTCCAGGACAGATCCTGTCTACCTCAACAAAGACCTTTTTCTTGCGTTCCATATCCTCCGGGATGGCTTCTATGACCAAATCGCGGTCAGCGAGGTCCTCTTGACTGAGACTCCCTTTGATGCGAGACATAGTCAAGTCTTTATCCCGTTGAGATATTCTACCCTTCTCCACATCCCGACTCAGGTAATGCTCTATCGTTGCTACGCCTTTATTGAGACTCTCTTCTCGCCTTGCTACAAGCACCACCTCGTAGCCAGACCGAGCACAGACCTGGACAATGCCTGAGCCCATGAACCCACCGCCAACTACACCCACTTTCTTAATTTTCATAGTAGTCACCCCTTTCGTGCTGTATTGTGCAATGCCTTAGGATTTTCCGTCGTGCTCCCAGACTGACAGAAGGATACTCAACCTTGACCAGCACATCAATCGTTCAGACCTTACTTCGATTCAGTGTTGAGTTAATAGTCACAAGCCCATCTCTCTGGCTACTACTTCTCGATAAAAATCGGCATCACCAAAGGCAAGTTGAGCAGCTTTGGCACGCCTGGTGTAATAATGCAGGTCATGTTCTATGGTAACACCAATAGCCCCGTGAATCTGGTGCGCCAGAGCAAAGACGCGCTGAGAGGCTTCGCCTATCCAAGCTTTGGCTACGGCCACCTCCTTCGTGCAGGGAAGTCCTTCGCTTAACATCCAGGCTGCCTGGCAGGTGCTAAATCTGGCGCTATCAACATCGGTTGCCATATCAGCACAATAGTGCTGTATGACTTGAAAGCTGCCAATGGGACGGTCGAATTGTTTCCTTTCTTTGGCATAGTCCACAGTCATCTCCAACACTCGCTGAAGATTGCCGACCGTCTCACAGCATTTTCCCACGGCTGCGCGCTGGATTATCTTCTGCACTGCACTCCACCCCTGGTTCAGTCGCCCCAAAGTGTTGGCTTCAGGTACTGGCAATTGGTCAAAAACCACCTCACATAGCTTGTCACCCGCGATAGTCTTTAGAACAGTGTACTTCACTCCAGGATTCTTGGCGTCGATCAAGAATATGGTGATTCCGCTTTTAGGCTTGGTTCTGGCGACACATAGCAGGTAGTCAGCAATATGAGCATCAGGGACAAACAGTTTTGTGCCACTGATGACATAGTTGCCATCGTCACGAGTAGCCTCGACTGTGACTGAAGAGGCATCGTAGTTGTGATAGCCGGGTTCGGTGAGGGCTAAGGTAAAGATTCTCTCGCCACGAATTAGCTTGGGAAGATATTCTTGTTTTTGCTCCTCGCTGCCAACATCCAATATAGACAAGCCTCCAAGAACCACTGTGGAGAAAAACGGGCTTGGTAAACAAGCACGTCCCATTTCCTCTAATAGCACTGCCAGGTCAAGAAAACTCATATCGCCGCCGCCGTATTTCCCGGGGAAGACTAAGCCCACCCAGCCCAGTTCGGCCATCTCTTGCCAGAGTTCTCTGGAATAGCCTGTCTCGTTTTCTTCCATCTGTTCAACGAATTTTTTTGAGCACTTATCAGCCAGGAAGTCGCGGGTCATTTTCCTTAGCATTTCTTGTTCTTCAGTAAGAGTCAATTTCATAGCTATCCTCCTGTAGCAATCGTTGCAGGCGCCCTTCTGAGCTGCCAGCGAAGAATTTTTGAGCCGTTAGACCCTGCGCCTCGCTCAGTGCGACGGCTTATGAGCTTGGCAATCCCAATCTCCGTAGAGCCACGATATTTTTTAAGATCTCCGTTGTGCCGGCTTGAAGGCTGTAACCTTTGGAGCCTAAGTATGAATGTAAAGCCATGCCCCGCAAAGGAACAAACTTGGAACCCAACAGCAACTGTCCATAGGGACCCAAGACCTCCATAGCTACGCCAGCCAGGCGTTTCTCAAATTCCGTGGAATAGGCCTTGGACATAGCGGATTCCCAATTAGGGGCACGCTCTTCTTCCATGACCAGAGCCACTCTATAAATAAGCAAGCGCCCCACCTCAAATTCAATCTGTAATTGCGCCAGTTTATTGCGAATTACAGGCTCCTTAGACAATCTATTTTCCTTGGCGAACTGTATGATGGCCTCAAAGAGGGGATAATTGCCCATCAGTCGTTCCATGCCACTCCTCTCATAATCGAGCTGGTGGAGGACTTGATAAAACCCACGATTTTTCTCCCCCACCAAATACTTCTTGTGCACGCGGACATTGTCAAAGAAGACATCATTCCAAGCCTCCGTGCCGGTGATATCAATCATGGTGATGCGACTGACGCCGGGCGACTGTGCATCTATAATGAATTCACTGATGCCTCTATGCCTTGGTGCCTCGGGGTCTGTCCTGGCATACACATCGAAGTATTCAGAAAAAGAGGCACAGCTAGTCCAAGTCTTTTGACCGTTAATTACATAATAATCACCATCTTCTACTGCCCTGGTTTGTATTGAGGCCAAGTCAGAACCAGTTCCCGGTTCGCTCATTCCCAGGCCAAAATAAGCCTCTCCCTTGACAATCCTGGGCAGAAAGTCCTTCTTTAATTCTTCCGAGCCGAAGGAGAGGATAGCACCTCCAACCTGGCGGTCACCAAACCAGTGACAAGCTGCCGGCGCACCATAGCGTAGCATTTCTTCAGTAAGAATAAGTCTATCTATATGGCTGCGCCCCTGCCCTCCATACTCCTTAGGCCAGGTCAGACCTATCCAGCCCCTCTGTGACACTCGTTTGGTAAATCCAGGGTCAAAGCCTTGTACCCAGGCATCACAGGTAGATTCCCAATACGCCTTCCTTATCTCCTCCTCTAAAAAGCTCCGCACCTCTTGTCTAAATCCTTCTTGTTCTTCAGTGAATCTGAAATCCACTTTCCTACTCCTTTCTCAGAGATTGATGTTGGAATACTTCCTCCGTGGCCTGGCCACGCATTTCCCTTCCAGGATATCCAGTGCACTGTTTATGGCTTTTCTGGTATCTGAAGGGTCTATCACATCATCGACATAGCCTCTCTCCGCGGCACGGTAGGGGTTTTCATATATTTCTGAGAATTCCTTTATCCTTTGTGCTTGTACTTCATCAGGCTTATCGGCTTCCCTTATTTCTCTGGCGAATATAACGCTGGCAGCAGTTTCGGCGTCGACAATGGTAACCTGAGCCGTCGGCCAGGCAAAGACAAAATCAGCCCCAATAGCTTTGTCCAGCATGCCGTAGTGAGCGCCGGCATAAGACTTTCTAATTATGATTGCAGTCAGGAACATGGTGACAATCGCCACCTATCTCCCCTGAGCCCCAAATATAAAGCTTCCTTTGACTTATATACCCGTCAAGACATTCATGTCATTTAGACATGCCCAACCTCCCGCTTCCTCATCATAAAAGTCCCTTCAGCCTCTAACACCGACTTTCCGTCTTGATTTTGACCGACCCATCTAAACACGATAATCCCCCTCTCCTGCCTCTCTGTCTCGCGCTTCTCAATCAGTTCCACGTTGTATTTGATCGTGTCTCCTGGATATACGGGACTCAAAAATCTAAGCTTATCGATGCCCAAAAAGGCTATGATGTGGTCAAACAGCCCCATCGAGTACTGCGCCCCCACTGCTAGCGCCAGGATTAACATACCAGGCGCGATTCGCCCCTTGAAGCCCTGCTTTTTGCCAAACTCTTCATTCAAGAACAGAGGATTTGTAGCCCCAGTCAGAGCCGCAAAGATATCCATATCTGTCCCGGTGACAACTCTGGAACGGGTGGTAAATCTGTCTCCTTGGCTAAACTCTTCAAAATACATTGTCAGTCAATACCTAGCGTTTCAGCCTTCTCCATTTCTACTTTGGCATGATGGCTCTTGCAGTTGGGTACACTATATTAAACTCATGTCAAATTTAACCGAGTCTCAAGAAAATCGCAAGACCCTCTAGTATGAGGCTGTCCCAGAATTTTTGTAGGGGAGACTCTGAATCAAATCCCTTCTTTACCCAAAGAAATCTATGATTTCTCAGCGTCTCTTATTTTGTGGCCACAATCACTTCAGGTGCTAACTGCAGAGCTCGAATCAGAGCCCTGGCTTTGTCTAGCGTCTCCATATATTCGGCTTCCGGATCAGAGTCGTAAATAATGCCACCACCCACCTGAAAATAAGCTTTGCCTTCCTTGATCAGGAAAGTGCGGATAACGATGTTGACATCCATGTCCTCATCGAAGCTCAGGTAGCCTATGGAGCCGGTATAGACGCTCCTTCTGGTCGGCTCAATCTCATCAATAATCTCCATAGCTCGCACCTTAGGAGCGCCGGTAATAGAGCCACCGGGGAAGGTAGCCTTAAGCAGGTCAATGTTGCTCTTGCCTCGTCGCAGCCTGCCTATCACAGTAGAGGTGAGATGAAATACGGTTGGGAAAGTCTCCAGGATAGCTAGCTCAGTGACCTTTACTGTGCCATAGCGGCAGACCCGTCCTAAATCATTTCTCTCCAAATCGACAATCATAACGTTTTCCGCGTGGTCTTTGGCGCTGTGAACCAACTCATCAGCCAGGCGCTCATCTTCAACGGAACCCTTACCCCGTGGTCTCGTGCCCTTTATCGGTCGCGTCTCTACCAGGTCACTCTTTACTTTGAGGAACCTCTCCGGAGAGCCACTCACGATGGCTATGCCCGGGAAATTGAGGTAGCTCGCAAAGGGAGCGGGGTTAACTGTCCTCAGTCGTTTGTAAAGCTCAAAGGGCGAGATCTTCAAATCAGCCTCAAACCTCTGAGAGAGATTGACTTGAAAGACATCGCCAGCGGCGATATATTCCCGCACTCTATTTACAGCTTTCATGTATTCCTCAGGAGTAAAATTGGACTTAAGTGTGATTTCCTTGTTTTGTCTGTCATTGCGAGGAGCAGTAGCGACAAAGCAATCTCTATCGCGGGACCGCTTCGCTTCGCTCGCAGTGACCGAATGGCTAGAACTAAGCCACTCCTTCGTCTCTTCAAGTCTCACCCTGGCCCGCCTTAATCGCTGCCCTTCCTCCATCTCAGGGAACCCCGTAGCAACAAGGTAGGCTTTCTCCTCGAGGTGGTCAAAGGCTACGATAGTATCATAGAAGGCAAAATAACTCTCAGGGAGTCTAAGATCGTCTATGGCTGTAAATGGCACGCGTTCGACGAAATGACATAGGTCATAGCTGAGATAGCCAACTGCTCCACCCAAGAAAGGCACAGGCGCCGGGCAATGGTCTAATTTGTATACTTCCAATAGCTTCCCTATAGTATCAAAGGGATTACCATGCTGCACTTCAAGCTCATGTCCACGAATCAGGGTGAGCTCAGAGCCTCGACTGCTAATTACCAGAAATGGTTCGCTGCCTAAAAACGAATATCTTCCCAGCCTTTGAGTATCCATACCGCTGTCCAAAAAGAAGCTATAAGGTTTGTCCTTGATCAGCTCAAAAAGCTCAGGTGCAGTCAAAGAGGTGAGGACTTCTTAGATTAACGGATAGCGATTCATTTTTGGCTTTTGGTCGTCTCCTCCACTATCTTCCTTTCCTCCTCAGTCAGACCATAAAGGTCATACACAAGATTATCAATCTCTTGGTCAGTCCGTTCAATCTGCCGTAGAAACTCTTCCCTTTCACTACAAGCCGTGTTGTAAATTGGTGCCAGCCGCTTATTAAGCTCCAGCATCCTATCCACCAAAGCTACCAAGTCATCGTGCAACATATTATCTGTAGGGTTGTTGAAATCAATTTGGCGAACTGGAAGCTGCTCTATCTGCCGTGCCTGTATCTCTGAGAATACTTTCTTAGTCGACTTAAGGAAAAGCTTGTAGTACCAATTGAGCAACCTTGAGTTCATGAGTGCGAGAATAAATCTAAGGTCTAGTTCTTGAGACTTTGGTGTCACTACTACCAATGTATTCAACGCATAGTGTTGCTCAGTGTCTAGTGCGGCAATTATTGTATCTCCTACCCGCCGAAACAATATCTTCTCGTTTGTAAGAAAAATGTCTTCTCTCTTACAGCTGTGTATTTTTTCGACATCATAGAGCAAATAAGAACCCGGCCATCGGATGGCATACCGCGAGATGTCTCGTCCATCTAGTACTTTCTTATATTCTTCCCCTCGTGGCTCTCTAAATAGGCAGCTTGCACGGTCGTGCTTTAATGCGATAGCTTGGTTCACATTCACTAGTTTGAAAAGTCTAATTGACTGTCTGTCAATTTTGTTGCGCAGCGCATCCAGCTCTGCAGACACGTGAATCGTAAAAGCATAGTTGAAACTACTAGAGAATGTGTTCTGAGGAATATGCCTCTGTTCATCTTTACCGAGTTTCACAATCGATACATTGTTAGCCTCACGAGCCTTACTGTCCATCTCCTTGTTTAGAACAACGATTACGCTCTCTACAATTGCTCCCTTAAAGGGCATTTCATCAAGCGTTGCTATGGCGACCACTTGGCAACTGTTAAGCAAAAACTCCCTCAGCTGTCGGTAGTATTCTTGAGTTAAGAAGGTATTGGGGATTATATAGCTAAGAAAACCTCTTTGTTTCAGCAGAGTGGTCCCTTTCTGTATGAAGAAACCAAATGTGTTTAACCTGCCCATTGAGAAACCAAATGTATTGAGGAGATATCGCTTTAACCCTAGTTCTAGCGTAGGTTCCATTGACATCTGAACATAGGGTGGATTCCCGATTACTACATCGAAGCCTCCGCCTTGCATAATCTCTCCAAATTCCTCTTCCCAATTGAACGGCTTCTTTTCTTGCCAGGCATCGCCAAAGTAGCTACGAAGCTCTTCTTCAGTGCCGGAAATGAGAGAGTTACCTACTCTGATGTTTTCACCAAGAATAAGCGGTAGTTTTTCTCGTTTGGAATCGGCGAAGGCTTGCATAGTGAGGTTTACCGTAGCAATCTCGGCAGCTTCAGGGTCTATATCTACCCCATATAGTTGACTCTTAAGTATATGATGAGGATAGTCAAGGAGTAGACTTGGCAAGTGCTTGAACTGTTCCAAACGCTGAAACATATCGGCGCCACCTCCGGCTGCCAAGAGTTTCATTTGCTCTGCCTCTATTTGTTGGTTTATTTGCCGGTAGAAATTAGCAAGCACCTGATAGGCATATATGAGGAAGGAGCCACTGCCACAGGCGGGGTCGAGCACTTTTATGGTCTGTGCCTTCTCAATGGCATGAAGCCCGTGCTGTGTCTCAAGCTCTTTTAGCAAAAAACCCAAAGTATTGTCCACTATGTAGTGGACAATTGCTGGAGGAGTAAAAAAGATTCCTCCGGCCTTGCGAATATCTCGCCGCGCCTCAGACTTAATCTCACCATTTTTCAGCACCAGCTTTGTGCCTAAGTATGTTTCATAAGTATTACCCAGAATATCCGAGGTAAATTTACGGAATGATATATTGCTCATCTCTTCCATAATTTGGGCAAGGGTCTCATTGGGGAGAATTACCTGCTCGCAAATATGACCAGGCTGGAATAGAGTGGTATTGTGGTGCTCATCCATTATTTGAGAAAGTTGGATGAACTCTTGCCGTAAGTGCTCCCGCCCAGCATAAGCACCTAATTTGTGATGATAGCTAAGGATTGATTCCAAGACATCGAAAGTTAGAAGGACTTCCTTATCGTCGGCGAACCGCACTAAGATTAGGCGGTCAAGAATTCGCTGGACGGCTGCCATCAGCTTGTCAAAATCAATTTGCCCATCTGTCTGCAACACTGGATTGGATAGATTATTTTGATAAATAGCATTAGCCAAGCATAAACGCCATTGCTGCAATGAGGCTAAGAAAGTCTCGTCAATGTCTCTAATCTCTAACTGTCTTTCCCAAGCGGGAAGGCTTCCAGCTTTTATTTTGTCTGGAGACAGACGGAGAAGTTCAGGTAGACGGTCTAAGTATTCTTGAGGGTCATCGAAAGCTAAAATAAGGCGCTCATGGTCAGCATTAAATACATGAAGTCGCTCGAAGTTGGTAAGAATGCCGAAAGGAATCCTGCGGGAACGGGCGTAGCGGAATAATTGCTTTTCTTCAGTAGTGCGGTCTCCAGTTCTCTCCTTAGAGCGGGGTATCACCCCAAAACGTTTGGCTTCGAGGATAAGAGCCGGTTCTCCAACTACTTCCAACCCTACATCTATGATTCCGGCCCCGCGAAGATAGCCCTGGCGGCGGTAGTTAGTAAGTTGCCCAGGCTCATTGTAGACGTTCCAACCTAAAGCCAGAAAAAGTTGGTCAATATAGCCAGCTTGTATATCTGCCTCAGTTTGATTTCTGTCTGGCTCTGTCTGATACTTCTGAACTAGGTTGGTAATTTGTTCTTCAATAACCATTTGGGTTCAAATTGTAACACCTTACACGCCCTCTATCACTTTTTTGGTGGTGAGGCCAACTTCCGCGGGGTTGGGAGCTATGGTAACCCCAGCCTGTGATAGAGCCTTCATCTTTTCCGAAGCCTTGCCAGCACTGCCAGTAATGATGGCCCCAGCATGTCCCATTCTTTTCCCGGGCGGAGCAGTACTACCGGCAACAAAAGCGACAACAGGTTTAGTCATATTGTGACTGATAAATTCAGCAGCCTCTTGCTCCATAGTGCCGCCTATTTCACCAATAAGAACCACAGCCTCGGTATCCTGGTCCGCTTGAAATAATTTCAAGATGTCAACAAAGGTGCTGCCAGGCAAAGCATCACCACCGATGCCAACACAAGTGCATTGTCCGATTCCCAGGCTGGTGAGCTGAGATACAACGTCGTAGGTCAGGGTGCCGCTGCGAGAGATTACCCCCACGCTGCCGGCGAGATGAATCTCCCCCACCATAATCCCAACCTTACATTCGCCCGGGGACATGACCCCCGGGCAATTGGGACCGATGAGACGGGTTGATTTGTCTTTGAGATAGCGGTGCACTTTCACCATGTCTAATACCGGTATGCCCTCAGTTATGCACACAATCAAGGGTATGCCAGCATCAACTGCTTCCAGAATGCCATCTGCGGCAAAGGCAGGGGGCACGAACATTAGGCTGGCATTAGCTCCAGTCTCAGCCATGGCTTTCTCTACAGTATTGAATACAGGCACACCCAAGTGTGTACTACCCCCCTTGCCAGGTGTAACCCCGGCCACTACCTTGGTGCCATACTCTATACAGCGCTGGGTATGAAAACTGCCTTCGCTGCCCGTAATACCCTGAACTAGAAGCCTGGTGCCTTTATCAACGAGAATACTCATTTTGCTGCTCCTTTTGCTGCCTCGACTACCTTGCGGGCGCCATCATAGAAATCTTTAGCCCGGATGTAACTTATCCCTGACTCAACTAGGATGCGTTGACCTTCTTCTAGGTTTGTCCCGGCCAGTCTAATGACTACGGGGAAAGGAATATCCATCTGCTGATAAGCTTCAACTATCCCTCTGGCGATGACATCCACTCTGGCCATACCTCCGAATATATTCACCAGGACGGCCTTAACTCCGGGGTCAGCAATAAACATCCTGAATGAGTTGACCACTCTCTCAGTGTTATTAAGCGTGCCTATGTCCAGGAAATTTGCTGCTCTACCGCCACAATATTGAATAAGGTCGTTGACTGCCATGGCTAACCCGGCGCCATTGACCATGCAGCCAATATCGCCATCTATCTTGACATAATTATTAATTCCCCACTCACGAGCCTGGATTTCCAGAGGCTCCTCCTGCTCTTTATCTTGAAGTTCTTGAATATCTTTGTGCCGATACAGGGCATTATCATCAAAATTGAGTTTAGCGTCGAGAGCCAGCAGTTTTCCGTCGGCGGTAACCACCAAAGGATTTATCTCAGCCAGGGAGCAATCCTTGTCTGTAAAGAGCTTATAAAGATTTGTCATCAACCGCGTGGCCTCGCCTGTCTGACCTCCATCCAGATTCATCCCATAAGCCAGCTTGCGACCCTGGAACGGCTGAAAGCCAATGGCAAGGTCAATATAGCTCTTAGATATTTTCTCCGGAGCCGATTGAGCCACCTCTTCAATTTCCATGCCTCCCGCCTCGCTGGCCATCATCACTGGCAAACGGATGCTTCCATCAACGAGGATGCTGAGATAGAGCTCGCATGTGATATCGCTTGCTTCCTCCACCAGAATCTTACTTACGGGCACCCCTTCCGGTCCGGTTTGATGGGTCACCAATCTGGTCCCGATCAGTTGGCTCGCCGCCTTCTCTGCTTCTTCTGGGCTATTAACCATCTTTACACCACCCGCCTTGCCCCTTCCTCCAGCATAGACCTGGGCTTTGATTACTGCTTTTCTGCCAATCTCAGCGGCTATCTTCTTAGCTTCGGCCGGAGTACAAGCTACATTGCCCTTGGGAACAGGAATACCATATTGAGCCAGAAGTGCCTTGGCCTGATACTCATGAATCTTCAATTTACCTGCTTGCTCCTCGAAGCGGAGGGGGTGGGATTCGAACCCACGTTCGTCAAAAAAGGCGAAAGCGGTTTTCAAGACCGCCACCATAAGCCGCTCGGTCACCCCTCCAGATTCCAAATTCTACTTCAAAGCAAGGCCTTCAGGCAATGTTGCCGAGCTTGCGCTGACTTTTCTACCAGATCTTGATCCACAGGGCGGGATAGAATACTGTTACTGGAACAATGGAGACTCATATCGTACACCTCATCACGGAGAAGGGGAAGAATGACAAAGGTCATTGAAGGTTACGAACTTAAGAAAGGCGCAGATATACAGCCTATATTTCTAAAACTCAGGTCATATGCCATGACATTTCCAGGTATCATTAGCGTTGAGCATATCAGGAGCGTGAAAGGCAGCTCTACCGCTGCTCTGTCATACAATTGGGAAGGACTTCAGAATTGGGAGACATGGGAGAGTTCAAAGCTTAGACAACAGATACTACGAGAGCCAGAGGCACCCTTGGTATCTGAGGCGAGCGTAACAATCTATGAGGTAATGCCCACATCAGCATGGACATATACTAAATACTAGACTCAAATCATAGTCTAGGCAAACGGAAATCTATGATAGCCGGGATTCCACACGTGCACAGGCGTGGGTCAAGGGAAGGTTAAGGAATGTTAAGCGTCCTTTGCTTTGACACTTGGGAAGGCAACTGCGAAGGGGACCTCTTTTTTATACAATGAGTGGTATAGAGATACGGCTTCATCTATCTCTAAGGGAACAATTTTCCCGGTTTCAACCGGCAACAGTGTTTGATATTGGGCAAAGAAATTACCCCTTGGCGTTCTGAATAAGAATGTATTGCGGCCACCTTGCTCACAGTTATGGCCATTCCAGTATTCGTCATGCGCTATCAGCGTGGCTGTGTCTGTACGGTATCGTTTACCTGCCATAACCCAGGTCATGTTTTCTGGTTGCATCGATTCACCTCCGACTATACTTTTGCTCAGCCCATGCCGGTATTGCTGGAGCCTTTTTATCATCCTCTCATGTTTATTATACCTCAAGAATAGGTCTTGTTGCTGCTCTGCAAGTCACCTTCAGCCACTAGCTCTAACTCAAAGCTCCCAAATTGACGGTATTTTGGCGCTAAACCGCCTGAGACCGACTGTCGCCAGCAAGAAATCGTGGTCAATTCGAGAATTTGACCTGTGTTCTAGTTGACTATAAAATAGACTTGGGTGAGTAAATCGGGTGACCGCCCTGGATTTAATCTGCCAGGGAGGAAAGTCCGAGCTCCACCGAGCAGGGTGCTGGGTAACACCCAGGAGGGGTGACCCTACGGAAAGTGCCACAGAAACACACCGCCAGCGGCTGGCTTAGCCGGTGCGGGTAAGGGTGAAATGGTGAGGTAAGAGCTCACCAGCAACCAGGAGACTAGTTGGCTGGGTAAACCCCACCTGGAGCAAGACCGAATAAGAGGGCTCAACTACTCTGAAGTCTCAGGACTCTGGGGTAAGTTTAAGGTGCTCGGCCGAGACCCTTGGGTTGGTCGCTTGACCCTGGTGGCGACATCAGGGCTAGATGGATGGTCACCGCCCCGACTTGGTCGGGGTACAGGACTCGGCTTACAGGTTTACTCGCCCAAAAATTTTGCCCGGGCTTGTATGCATCAAAGGACAGCAATGAGACCTAAGCCTTGAACAAGGGGTCATTTAAGGAGAAAACGAGGGAGAAGATAACATCCCAGCGGCCACAAACAAGTTTGTTAAAGCAGGGCCCCCGGGCGTAGAATAGCAATATATGGATGACGTATCCCCCCAGCTTCGGGATTTTATTCTTTTTTGTGCACAGAGGCGGAGCCCAGAGTGGCCGGCTATTTATGATGAAATGACCAGAGTAGCCGGAAGCAAATCGTTCCAGGGATTAGGCTGCAAAGAGCTTAAGCAACTGGGGTTATCCTTCTCCCTATCCGGTATGGACAAAACCATCCAATTGGTGAAACAAGTTACATCCCAAAACCATCAGTAAGAAGCATTATACAGTCTTTCACCTCAAGGAGGCTTGTTATGCGGATAGCCGTGCTTGCCGACACTCATGCGAACAGGCTTGAACACCTTCATAGGAAAACAATTGATGCCCTCTCCACAGCAGATTTGATAATCCACGCTGGAGACTTCACCGATCTGCAATTGCTCAAAGAGTTGAGACAGCTAAGAGAGGTTAGGGCGGTCCATGGTAATATGGATTCAAAGCAGCTAAAATCTGTACTCCCGGTCAAGGAAATAGTCGAAATAGAGAACAAACGAATTGGTATAACTCATGGCTCAGGCGGTCCTTGGGGAATAGAGGAGAGGGTAAGAAAAGTGTTTGAGTCAGACCGAATTGATATTATCATCTATGGCCATTCCCATCGATCCCAGAACAAGGTCATCAATGATATTCTCTTTTTCAATCCCGGCAAGGCCGCAGACTCTTTTGGTATTCTCACGATCGATGGAGAAGCCAAAGGAGAAATAATCAGCTCTCGATAACTGTTTACCGTTTTATCACAATAGAGCCGTAGCCAACTACCCGGGAGAAATCGCCACTAGTATCTCCGCTGGTGGCATACTTCAATAGACTTGCCTTCTTGCCTTTCATTTCTTTGGAAGCGACGATAGCTGCAGCCACCGGACCATACCCGCACATAGTACAACCAAGTCTCTCACAGCGCTCGTACAGCTCTTCCTCATCAAGAGCAATTATGGCCTCTATCACCGAGCTATCCTTTTCCATAGCTACAGAGTGAGGTTCATAATGCGTAAGATCGCTGCTGGCAATGACTATCAAGTTGTCGCCCGCTTGCCCAATAGACTTACCTACTATTCGAGCTGTTTCTATGTCTTGAGCCAGCATAGTTATGGGCACAATTTTCACCTTCCCATAGAGGTGTTGAAGCCAGGGCAATTGCACTTCAATGCTGTGCTCATGTATATGGGCTGTCTCATCTGCTCTGATCACATCCCCCAAAAGCCTTTGGGCAAGCTTTTTGTTTACTTCTACCTCACCAAGGGGCGTGCTCCAACCACCTCCTGCCCACAAAGAAACAGGATACCCATACCCTGTGTGGTTAGGACCAAGTATCACTGCGGTATCGAATACCCCGTCATCAGCAACCTCCTTATACGCATGAGCTGCTACTGGCCCAGAGTAGTAATAACCAGCGTGGGGGACAACGATGGCCACAATCTCCCTCAACCCTTTGCTATTCACCCGGGGTATAGTCCCGGGTCCAAGCTCATGTTTGTAGCACCATCCGATTTGTTCTTCTAATTCTCCGGCAGTGCCAGCGTAAAACATACCAGAGACAGCAGGTCTTCTTATCTTCATGGGACACCCTACAAATCAGGACTATCTTTAGGCTCTCGTTTCGTCCTTTTCTTGGCCTTTTTCTCGACTCCCTCAGCTTCTCCCTCAGTCTTTTCTTTGCTCTCTTCTGTGACCTTATCTACTCCCATCCTGGCTTGGTCACGCAGCCAGCGGTGTATCTCGTCCAGAGCTGGTGGGAAAATACTGAACACTTCCACATCACCAGGAAATTGCACCGAATGCTCCTCTCTGATGAACAGAAGCCCAGCCTCATCGTCTTTGAGTGTCTCGCTTATCTTTTTAGCCATAGACTCATTTCTTTTCCTTGACGCATCAACGTAAAATTCAGAGACTTCATTTGCCACCCTATCGCTTATGAAGCCTAGCATTAGGCATCTCTGCCAGTCCATGACTTCTTCCAATAATTCCCTTTCTTCAATTGTCTCAAAGATAGCGCCGTTATCACACTGACTTCTAGCAATTTGATAACTGCTTGGATTTAGCCTCTCCAGTGCTTTCATGCCATCCTCACCACATTGAAAGACTGATTCGTGGTAAACCCGGTTCACCTTTCCAATCTTCGCCGCTAAATTGGCTAGCTGCTCTGCCACCTGTTGCCAATAACGATTACATTTTTCTTTATATTCATCGGGGGCTTCCCCGCCGAAATATACAAGTGGAATGAGGTAGAGCTTCTTCCCCTGCCTGAAGTGCTCAGCTTCCAGCCTCTCTATTTTGCCTAATTGCTCCGGCATGGCTACTTGTCTCCAAAAAAGGAAGTCCCCCGAGCCCCCGGGCACTTTACAGTGAGATGGGCTTATGCAAAAAAGAGCAAAGCCCTTTTTCACGAGTACTACTCATCAAGCTCTCCTTCTTTTCCCCAGTTTTGCATCATCTTCTTGATTCGCTGGGCAAGTTCGGGATCCTCCTTGAGACGCTGTGTAAATACAGGGCAGCTTTGAAGAATCATCTCCTGACTCGTAGAGGCTATGCTTTCCATGATCTGGTCCAGCTCGCCTTTCGCCTGTTCAGGGAGATTTGTCCCCTGCATCGCTATCCTAAACTGCGCGATATCCTCGATGCTAACCTGAACCGGGGTTAGACAGTTTTTATACCAAGGACATTCCTTACATCTGACGAGCGCCGTAACTTCGTCTAAAATATCACCCATTTTCTGGTCCTCCTGGTTAATATAATTCTAGCACTTTCCCTTGGCATAGAGATAATCGAATTCCACTGACACTAGGGAAAGAGCTCAGCATGACAAAATGTGCATAGGGAATAGCGGCTTGTTACCGACCACACCCTTGTTTTACTAATTAATTCCTTATGCTATAATAGATGAGCGCCAGTGACAGCGGGTACCCTGAGGGTTTAAATAGTCTGCCTGCCGAGGCTGAGGTTAACCCTGTGTCCACTGGCACAGGGATTTTTTGTTATGGACTTCCTCTCCCATGGTGAGAGGGGTCAAAAAGAGGGCGACTATGTTAAAAGAGAAAAAGGCTCAGATAGTAAGCAATCTAGCCGCTGATTTGTCACGGAGCACTATTGTCATCGCTACCAATTATCAGGGCTTGCTTGCTAAACAAATGGCCGATCTGCGTAATGCTCTGGCAAAAGCAGGTGTCGGGTATCATGTGGTCAAGAATACTCTGGTCTATCGTGCCGCTGACCAGGCAAATAAGCCACACCTGAAGGATATAGTCGAGGGTCCTGTGGCGCTGGCTTTCGGTTACGATGACGCAGTCAATACAGCTAAAGCCCTTAACCAACACATCAAATCCTCGGCATTGTCTTTACAAATCAGAGGAGGATTGTTGGGGGACAGAATTTTGCTCCCGGAGGAATTGGCAGGCCTGGCTAATTTGCCACCCAGGGAAGTTCTCCTCTCCAGACTGCTTGGCCAATTGCAGGCTCCTATAGTAACTTTACATAACGTTCTCAACTCTCCGTTGCGGGGGCTTTTAACCGTATTACAGAACAAGGCTCAAACAACTGGCAAATAACAAAGGAGGAAATCATGTCACCAGAAGAAGTAGAGAGAGAAGCTAAAGAAGGGGAGGTAAAGAAAACCTCAAGGGCAAAGAAAGAAGTTAAGGAAGGGGAGGCAGGGGGACCTCCAACGGCACAGAAAGAAGTTAATGAAGAACAGGTAAAGGAAGCTCCAAGGCCAAAGAAAGAGGCCAAGAGTTTGACCAAGGAAGAAATTATCGCTGCTATTAAGACTATGACAGTGTTGGACCTGGCTGATTTGGTCAAGACACTGGAGAATGAATTCGGGGTTAGCGCTGCTCCCGTAGCAGTAGCAGCGGCAGCCCCGCCGGCAGCTGCTACTGGTGAGCCAGCCGGAGCACCTGCAGCAGAGGAAAAGACGGAATTCACCATCACCTTGAAGAGCTTTGGTGAGAAGAAAATCGAAGTTATCAAGGCAGTGCGTGAGGTAACCACTCTAGGATTGAAGCAAGCTAAGGATTTGGTAGAAGCTGCTCCACAGGTGGTAAAAGAAGGCGTCCCCAAGGAAGAGGCCGATACAATAAAGCAAAAATTGGAAGCTGCTGGAGCAACTGTAGAAATCAAGTAGGGTCATCTCAACGCTCTCGAATTCTTGAGGGGGAGGTTGAGCAACATGCTTCAGGGCAATTACCAGGCTATCTTGGGGCTCGGAGGATTTTTCGTCCTCCTGGGTATTGTTTTCATTCTCTGGAACAGAAGGGAAAAGAACAAATATTACAACTCCATTTTGTTAACCCAAAGAGATATTAAGGAGACTATAACCCACGAACACGAGCGCTTCTGGCTACACGCCTGGAAAATAGGGGGCTGGATTTCGCTTATCGTGGGCATTGTACTGCTGATTATTGGCGGGATTCTTGCGTCTTAAGCTTGTCATGGTACCGTAGGGCAGCGAGGGACTTTTCGGCAAATTATGTTGAAATAGCTTTGAGATGGTACGAACGCCAGTAGTATCTTTCTGCGATAGACATCCACATCGGCCTCCACAAGGTTAACTGGTTAAATCCTGACCAATGGCGACTCATATGAAATGCGTGGGCGATTAACTCTCGGTACCCAGTCTATCGGTGACCTCCTGAAGTGACACTTTGCCGGCAGACAAGACCATTTTCAGCGCTTCATCAACTGATATATTAGTCCGGATAACATCACTTTCCCTTACAATCTCTAAATAGCCAGATGTTGGATTGGGGGATGTCGGTATAAACACGCTGAGCAGCTTTTCACCAGACTCGACGCGTGATTCACTCGTTACAAAGCCTATAGCTCGCATACCCTTTTTAGGGAATTCTACTAGTACCACCTGCAGGAATCCACCTTCACCAGGAGTAGCGAAGCTTTGCAAGATTTGTTTGATGCCTGTGTAGAGATATCGAAACAATGGCACTCTTGCCAATAGAGACTCACCATAACGAATCAGTCTCCTTCCAATAACATTGGTCGCTACAACTCCAGCCAAGTAGATTACCACTACGGTGATGCCCAAGCCCAGGCCAGGAATCGTGTAACCTAATAGTGACTCGGCTACAGGCTGTAGAATGTTGTCGATGGCAAGGAAAAGCCAGCGCAGTATCAATATGGCAGCACCGATCGGCACAACAATGACAATCCCCGTGATGAACTGCGCTCTTAATTTCTTGCCTACCTGCTTCCGCGATGTCTTCTTGCTATGCTCCATTGCCCTGACCTCCTTGAAAATGCCTTCTCAGCGGTAATAATACTAAAAATATCTTAATGAAGAAAAAGACTACTTCGTGCCTCACGGCTTGGTGCTGTCACATGCTACTTCTGGCTCGACGCGTATGCCGAACAGGCTCTGCGTCTAGATTATTTCCTTATGACGGTATTGCAGAGCTTCAGCCATATGGTGTGTTTTGATTATGTTGCTATGGTCCAGGTCAGCTATGGTCCGGGAAAGTTTTAGTATCCGATGGAAGGCACGGCCAGTGAGATGAAGTTGCTTCATGGCAGCGCGAAGCAGGTTTTGAGCCGCTGGTTCCACTGTGCAGAATTCCTTCACCTCCTTGGGCGTCATATCAGCATTGCACTTCAGCTTCGTCTCTCGAAAACGACCAAGCTGTATTTCATGTGCTGCCTTGACCCTGGCCCTGACTTTATCCGAACCTTCCCCGGGCTTATCCTCGGTGAGTTTTTCATAATCAATGTGGGGAACATCAACAAAGATATCAATACGATCCAGTAAGGGTCCGCTTATCCTTTTATGATAGCGGGAGATTTCTCCTGACGAGCATTTGCATTCCTTAAACGGGTCACCGTAATACCCACAGGGGCAAGGGTTCATGGCGGCAACCAGCATAAAGCTGGCGGGAAATGTAACACTGCCATGAGCACGGCTGACAGTAATTGTCCTGTCCTCTATTGGTTGGCGCAGCGATTCCAGAGTGATGTGCCCGAACTCAGGGAATTCGTCCAGAAAAAGTACCCCGTGATGCCCAAGGCTTATCTCCCCGGGCCTCGGCCATTGCCCTCCTCCCACCAAGCCAGCGTGAGAAATAGTGTAGTGAGGAGAGCGGAAAGGACGCTCTACCATAATAGGTGTGTCTTGCGGCAGCAATCCACAAACGCTATAAATCTTGGTTACCTCGATAGCTTCCTCCATAGTCAACAAAGGAAGTATCGAGGGCAGAGAGCGAGCCAGCATAGTCTTGCCGCTCCCCGGCGGGCCACACATTAGAATATTGTGTCTCCCTGCCGCCGCTACCTCCACAGCTCTCTTGGCATGTTCCTGACCCTTTATATAACTGAGGTCAGAGGCGTAACTAGGGCGAAATTCCTGCTCCCAATTTAGCTCGCTATGGTACTCGGGGATGACTGCCTCACCTTGCAGGTGAACGACCAGCTGCGCCAATGATTCGGCAGGGAATATGCGTATATTGTCTATGAGGGAAGCCTCTTTAGCATCATCACAAGGCACAAATACAGTAGATAAGCCTCTGTCACGGGCCAAAGCTACCATGGGCAATATCCCATGGGTGTGGCGTAGCTTGCCATCCAAAGACAGTTCCCCTAGAAAGATACTCTGGGAGGGGTCGGCGTTGAGCTGTCCTGAGCTCATCAGTATGCCTATGGCTATGGGTAAGTCGTAAGCTGGGCCTTCCTTTTTCAAATCGGCTGGAGCCAAATTGACAGTGATACGTCTGTTGGGGAATTTGTAGTAAGAGTTCCTTATGGCTGACCTGACTCTTTCTCTGGCCTCCTGGACCGCCTTGTCTGCTAGTCCAACGATCGTGAAGGAAGGCAAGCCCGGTGATAAATCCACTTCCACTTCGACCACGGCTCCCTCCAGACCCACCACAGCAGCACTTTTTACTTTGGCTAGCATTTTGACAAAGCTCCCTTTGCCTAAGTGAGACTCAGTCTCCTTCCCTTAGAAAGTCCTCAATTTTCTTAATTAGTTCTCCGTTCTCCTCTTCAGATAGCAGAAGGTTGCTTTCTAGCCTGTTAATATAATCATCGATTTGAGGAAAACGAGACCTTGCCCGCGCTAGTTGCTCATTCCGTTTTCTAATTTCCTGATCCAAATCACTAAAATCGATTTTCAGGCCAAATCTTTCCTTCAAAAAGCTCAGGACCTTTCTTTGAGCCTGAGGATCTTCCAGCGCTGCTAGGTAAAAAGGTATGGGCACCCACACGCTCACCCCGGGGATATTCCTCTGCCTGGCTAGCCATAGCAGAAAGGAATTCAGTGTTGGCCTTTCACCAGGCTGAGTTTGATAATCCATATCCCTGTTCAAGTCATATTGGCTCAGTATTTCTTTCATTTCTGCCGAGTTAACTACGCCAAGCAACTGCCGGGGGGTAGTATGAGCACTAAAGCTAATCATGGCTCCAAGGACATAGAGCTCTCTTACCCGGCAATGATGCTCAGCCACATCCAGAACCGAGTTTAGAAATTTGTACCACTCAGCTAAGGGACAGTCAGTCTGAAAAATCACCAGTTCGTATTCCGGGCAAGCATAGAACTTGCTCTCAGGAAATCGGGCTATATTATCTTTTATGGCAACTCCACCCATGGAAAAGAAATTCTCGGGTTCAATCTCGGCAAATTCTTGCCCTTTCAGCTTCAAATTCAAGTAGTCCGTAACTCTTCGTCCTAGGTCCCCAGCGTCTTCGCTCCAACCCAGCACTAAAGAGGATTGATGAAGGTCTGGTTCCCGATGGATTGCAGTAGGATATCCCTGGTTCAACCGCCCTCTCCTCGCTTCCTGAAGAACTTCTCAACATCTTCCACAATTTTCTTCTCTTCTTCTTCAGTAATCGGCCCGGGCTCCGCCGGCTGGGCATAGGCCACACGCTTTAGCCTATCCAACTGCCCCCTTATCTCCAAGGGGATTTGTTGGTAGAATTCTTCAATTCTTTGCTGCACCTTCTGGTCCAATTCATCCAACGTGTCCAGGTTAACCTCTACTCTTAGACTATGGCTGAGGACTTCCAGCACAGATTTCGAAGCTTTGGGGTAGGAGAAGGGCAATCCCTGAAGATATACGGGTATCTCGCCCATCAGGCAAATAGCCTCAAACCCCCTTTTCTTGGCAACTCCCAGCAAAAGTCCATTCAAGCCGGTGATATTTCCATGCCCTCCCCTTCCTTCGATATCGGACATGAGCACAGTGTTCTGGTACGCCTTTATCTCGGAGATTAAACTCCCTGCATTAGGCACAGCCCAGACTCTGGGCTTTGCAGTATGGTGAATCAAAGCCACAGCAGCTCCCGAAGTATAAATTCTGCGACATTTGAATTTCTCAACTACATCCAAAACCAGGTCAGCCATGCGATAGGCCTTTCTTCCCTCAGCGTACATCCTACCCCCTTCGGTGGGCTGTTCTTCCCCGATAAAAAGCATTACGTCTCTTCCACCTATTCTCTTGAAATAAAATTTGCTGCTGGGAAATTCCAGGTATTCCAAGACTCCCTTCCTAATCAAGACTTGCTTGGGATAAAAGAATTCCCAGGGCTCAATTTCTCCGAATTCCTCTGCCTCCAATATCCGTCTCAAAGTATCAACAGCGGTTATCCCGATATTGCCTATTCCCGGCCAACTAGCTACCAAAATCGGATTCTCAAGCTGTGGCTCTTGATAAAGTCGGATTCCCATCGCACTCCCCAGATCTGATTTTATATTATATACTATCTTCTCGTCTGCCGTTGTGCAGAATAGCTGTCGCCTGTTTGTGGGAGATTAGTCAATGAGAAGTTGGGAGAAAGACCTTTCACCAATCGCTAGAGAAAGACTAGCCAGGATTGGGGAGTTGACCCAAGAAGAAAAAGAAAGGATGATAGATTCTGAGAAGGTAAACTCTCTACTCTCAGAATTCTACCAAGGTCAGCTCAACCCTGAAAGCTTGTGGAAGAGGCTAAAAGAAGAAGGGAAGCCATCCCTTCTGAGGGAAGCCCAGGTGAGACTGGTGGATTCGCTTAGTTTCGGGATTACTCCAGCCGAACTGCAAAGAAAAAGGGAAGGAATTCTGGCCATAGATACTCTAAAGGAGGAACAGAATACTTCTGTAATTGAGCTGAATTTGAACCGGATGGAGGAATTGCATAAGAGGTATAGAGCAGAAATAGAACAGGCCTACGATGGTATAAGAGCCGAGGTGGAAAGAAATCCCCGATTAAGGGTGAAACAAGTTCAGCAAGGACAAAACACCATGGTTGTTCAACTAACTGTCGATGAGGCGATAAAACAGCTTCCTCAGTGGCGAGTTTTTCTCTCCAACCAGGAAAAAAGATATAGCCAAGAGTTTGCCAGCATAATGGAGAAGTTAAAAAGAGAGTTAACGTAAAGGACTTTATGTACCTATGGCTACAGCAATGGCATACTCCTTACTATCAGAAAGGCTAACAGAGACCTCTTTCAAGTTCAATTTCGTAGCTTTATTCAAAGCTTGCCCATAAAGTCTGACTGATGGCCTGCCGTCATCGCCAGTGAGAATCTCAATTTCACGCCAAGCGATACCTATCCCTCCGGTTCCCAACACTTTCATCACCGCCTCTTTGGCGGCAAATCTCGATGCTAGGGATGAAAGTCTATCCTGGCAAGTCCTGAGCTCCGTTTCGGTGTAAATCCGGTTTAGAAAGCGCTCTCCCCGTCGTTTGATCGCCGATTCAACGCGCTCTATCTCCACAATATCAACACCGACGGATGTCACTTATTCCCCCTCTTTGGGGCACTATCAGCAAATTGAACAACGCAATCAATATAGGATTAGACTATAAGATTGGTAGATATCTGCCAATCTCATAGTCGGTAACATGGATGCGATAGCGGTCCCATTCGATCTTCTTATTCTCGATAAAAGCCTTGAAGACATGGTCACCGAGGGCTTTCCGCACCAACTCGCTCTCTTCAGTGAGCTGAATCGCTTCCAGGAGACTAGCCGGCAGACTACCTATCCCTCGCCTTTTTCTTTCCTCTTCGGACATGTGATAAACGTTCGCTTCCACGGGTCCCGGTGCCTCCAATCCCCCCTCGACTCCCGCTAGTCCAGCGGCCAGCATCACGCTAAAGCAAAGGTAGGGGTTACAGGCAGGGTCAGGAGAACGAAGCTCGAATCTGATCGCATCTTCTTTGCCTGGCGTATATTGTGGCACTCTAATCAGGTCGGAGCGGTTGCGCGTCGCCCAAGAGATGTAGACCGGCGCCTCCCAGCCTGGGACAAGCCGTTTATAGGAATTGACCCACTGGTTGGTAACTGCCGTAAACTCGGGCGCATATTTCAGAAGTCCAGCAAGGAAGCTTAAAGCTATTTTGGAGAGGTGATACTTAAAATTCTTGTCGAAAAAGGCATTGCGGTTGGCCTTGAACAGCGATTGGTGAACGTGCATGCCGCTACCATTCATGCCAAAGACCGGCTTGGGCATAAAAGTGGCATAGACTCCATGTCTCAACGCTATCTCCTTGACCACAATGCGGTAGGTCATCACGTTGTCAGCCATAGTGAGAGCATCAGTATAGCGCATGTCTATTTCATGCTGACTGGTAGCAGCCTCATGATGGGACTTATCAACACCAATGCCCATGGCCTCTAGTGCGAGCACTGTCTCTCGCTTCAAGTCATCAGCTGCACCTGGCGGGGTCATGTCAAAGTATCCCCCCGCATCCAAACCCTCACAGCTTTTTGAGTCCTTAAAATAGAAGTACTCCAACTCGGGGCCAACATAGTAAGTGTAACCGAGATTTGCAGCTCGTTCCAGATTCTTTTTCAATACAAACCTGGGGTCGCCTTCAAAAGGCTCACCACCGGGCTTCAAGATATCACAAAACATGCGTGCCACCGCCGTGTGCTCCCCGGGCATCCAGGGGAGTAATTGAAAGGTGTCAGGGTCAGGCATAGCGATCATATCGCTTTCATCAATACGGGCGAAGCCTTGAATTGAGGAGCCATCAAAACCCATCCCTTCCTCCAGAGTGGTCTCCAGTTCGTCTACACCGACGGAAAGGCTTTTGAGGAAACCCAAAATATCGGTGAACCACAGCCAGACAAATCTTACGTCATGCTCCTTTGCCATCTTTAGAACATATTGCCTTGCTTCCTCTCTGGTCTTTTTGTCCGCCATGCTTTTCCTCCTTATTTCGTACATTATATCAAGCTTCCACTATTTGTTTATATGTTATACTTTGCACTCTCCGTCATTGGCTTAAATAGCATTGGCGCCTTCTTCCCTGATCCTGACGCGCACTGCGTTCTCGACTGGCAGGGGAACGAGGCTGCCATCAGCCATCTCTCTGGTTCTTCCCGCTGTAGTAATAGCATTCAGTATTCTGGCAACATCTTCATCCAGAACGACTACTTCGACCTTACTTTTGGGCAGCAAGAGGCAAGGAAGTAGGTGTCGCTGAACTGGATAAAAGCGATTGCCTTGTTCCAAAAGAGCTCGTAGGTGAGTTTGCTTATGACTTCGGCTACGATGCCGAGGAGATACTGAAGCACAAATCTATCAGACTTTTCCCCCTTTACCTCCGCCCTTATGACCGACTCTACGCTTAGTAGATTAATATTCGGTCCGCGATACCCTTAGACTAGTCGGTCGGAGATACTGTCAACACGATAGCCATGGAACACCCTTCTACTTGAAGGGGTCCCACCGCACCGTCTGTTTCTCATAGGCAGGCGGAAACAGCTTCAAAAACTCGTCGTAATAGAGTAGTTCTTTGAACGTGGCGAATGGCGTGCCATAGGCTGACTTGGGACGGCTCTTTATCTCTTCGGGGTCGATTACCTTGGACACCAGCATGTCCATGATGCCATCTGTGCCGACCCCCATGGCGAACCTGAGCTTCTCACGATTAGCAATCTTCTCAGGAAGCATGTCGCGGAACGCCTCACGCAGAATGAACTTTTCTATCTGCTGGTCACCGTAAATCTTCCACGCCATCGGTATTTTCTTGGCGAAAGCAACAATCCTGGCGTCCAGGAATGGTATCTGATACACCACGGCGTTCGCCATCCAGCCCCGGTCGAGGCGCCTCAGAGCAGTGTTGTAGGCGATGTCCAGCAACCTCTGGGCAAGCTGCTCCCGGTGTGCGTCGTCGGTCACTTTGGGGTTTTTTAGAACCATACGGTATCCCCCAAATAGTTCATCGGCCCCTTCACCAACCAGGACAGCATCGGTGTATTCCTTTGCCATCCGCGCAACGTAGTAGTTGGAGATAATGCCCGATATGCAGTCCTCATCAAAACTCTCAAGGTGCCAGACTGCCTGGGGAATCAAATCGCAAATGTCAGAATCGGTTATCCGGTAGATGTGAAGCCGGTGCTCAAGACCGAGAAATTGGGCCATCAGCACAGCATTTTCCAGGTCGAGACCGGGCGCGCTGTCAATGGTGCCGGTGAACAGATGCAGGTCCGGATTGTACTCCTTGGCGATGGCGGCCACAATAGAGCTGTCCAGCCCACCGCTCAACGAGACGCCCCGTACGCCTGGCATTCTTTTCTGCACCGCCTCTATGAGGAGTTGACGGAGCGTCATAGCTGCTTCCTTTATGGTTCCCGGCTCAGGCACATCAGGAACAAAAGGCTCAAATGGTTTCAGTCCTTCGTTGGTGCTGTAGATGCGACCAGGGGGCACCTCATTGACGTCAAAGCGAATGCGGTCTATCAGTCCCTTCATCTCGCTGCTGAAGCATAACAAGCCGTGTTCCGACCCGTAGAAGAGAGGCCTGGCACCCACAGGATCCCGTGCCAGGATTACTTCGCCCGCGTCAACGATAGCGCACGTGTAGCTTCCCTCGAGCAGGGAGAAACACTCCTTGCCGTGCCTCTCGTAAAACTCCCTGAACAGCTCAATATCCTGCTGGCCCGGGGCTCTTTCGTTGAACAACTCTCCGTCAAAAACGACGAATGGAGGTCTTGAGAGCGAGGTGCAGCAAGTTCTCTCCGGCGTCAGATTGACTTCATTGGCGCCCAGAGCACCGTGGCGGTCAGGCAGAGTCCGCACGATCGTATTGTCTGGACCGCGGTGCCGCATTCGCTCCAGCATATTGCCAACCTGTTGTCCACATCCCTCCAGCACGTCTCCATTCAGTGAAAAGATTCCGGCTATGCTTGCCATACAACGCTCCTTTGTCGCACGTATTTCTACTGACTGCGTCTATGCCTCAGGCTGTTTGTTGGTAGCCATCGAGCACTCTGACCGCGTCGAAGGCATCAACACAGTAGGCATCAGCACCTATTTCCCGGGCAAACTCCTCGGAGACAGCGGCACCACCGATGAGTACTTTTATACTGTTCCTGAGCTTGCTTTCCTCAAGAGCTTTGATCACCACACCCATCTCAGTCATGGTGGTGGTAAGCAAGGCTGATAGTCCCAGGTATCCCGGTTTTTCTTCCCTCACGAACTCAACCACTTTCTCCGTGGGCACGTCTGTTCCCAAATCATGCACCTCGTAACCAGCGCCTTTCAACAGGATAGCAACGATGTTTTTGCCGATATCGTGGATATCCCCCTTCACCGTGGCGATGGCGAATTTCCCCCTGGTCTCAATGTTCGCTGACTCCAGCACCGGCTTCATAATATCCATCGCCGCTCCCACCGCTTCAGCCGAGGCAAGCATGTCCGGAATAAAGTACTCATTGGCAGAGAACTTCTCACCGACCACCTGCATCCCAGCAGTCAAGCCCTCGGTTATTATCACCTGCGGGGAGATATTCTTCTCAAGAGCTTGTTGTGTGAGTTCCAGTACGCCGGGTGTTCCGGCAAGGCTGTCATCTATCCCCACATCATCTTGCGTCTTTCGTCCCTGTATCACATTCTCTTTAATTGTCGCAACTATATCATTGCTCATACTAACTCCTGCTTTCATAAATGTTAAGTCTTGGTAATATGCCGGGGATTTCCTCGAATATTCTGGCAGTTGTCTTTCGATCGATGTAGTCCAGCGGTCTTGCAAGCAATTCCTTCATTCGCTCATAGGCAAGCTCGAAAACATCGTCCGCCTCACCACTTCCCTCAAAGGGATATATCCCAGATATTTCCCCACTGCGCAACAAGGGACGAATATGGCCTATGTACAGCTTCTGCGGCGTAGCCACTACCTCCCGTATCTGCTTCAGCATTGCTTCCAGTTCCGGCTGGTCAATCCGCGGCTGCCGTAAGAAAAACTCTATCATTTTGAAGTGGGCATCGTCCAAGACCGCCTGAAGCAGACAGAAGACAGAATTACAGTCCAGCAAACCAAAGGCACAGTGCAGGAATTGAGGTCCTGACATGGCCACCACTATGTCCGAAAATAACCTCTCTATCGATGATTGCTGTCCAGGTATCTTCGAGTCACAGACGCCGGAGGTAGAATAGTTGGGGAGCCTGTAGAAACGTGCCATCTGGACGCAGTCGATGTTGTATTGACTGGTCTCGACAGAACCGTAAGAATCACCCAGGGTGTCCATCCTGGCTCTGACCGGCACGCTACCGTAGAGCACTGGAGTCCCTGGTTTCACCATTTGCCCTAGAGTTATGCCTGCCAACACCTCCGCATTTATCTGAGCCATGATACCGGCTTCTTTGATAGGTGCGGTGCTGCCTGCTTGTGGTGACGATGACACAACGATTGGTAGTCCTCGGCGGCACACTTCAATGAAAGTGGCTGTGGTGTCATCGACGAACTGGAGTGGGCTTTTTACCAGGCAGGTAATAAACGAGATGATGGGGTTATCCTCAAGTGCTTTCTTGCCTCCAGCGACGAGTTCTGCCATCCTCACCACATTGTTAAGTTGTTTTAGACTGGTCAAACCGCTCATGAAGTGCTTAGTATTGTTATTGAGCGAGGCGAAGAATTTATTGACGTCTTTGTTCTCCTCGGTTATGTCGCGGTCCTGGATGTTCACGGTGCGAATGTAGCCATCAACCATCTCAAGATGCTCACAAACATGGGCTGACTGGCACAGGTCATCAACTGTACCTCGCCTGGGCTTAAACTCGGGTACCTTAATCTCCCTGGTAGGGTCAGCCTTATTCACATAGGTAGGAAAATCCACATCCAGCCAGATATTGGTCTCCGACCCCGTGATAAAATATACCCTGGGCTCATCACCCTGCATGATGAGGGCATTATCTGGATTCCGAGCCCCCAGTTTCACGGTCTTGGGAGCAGTGTCCAGCGCCTTCAATACCAATTGCTCTGGAATCTTCACCTGCCAACTCTGACGGTCACCAGCGATGGACTCAACTGCCGCGCCATGACTATGGAGTATATCCACCGCTTCCCTGTTGAAGCTTATTAGCCCGGGGTCAGTTAGTATCTGCATGGAAGCTCGGTGAATTAGCTCCACCTGTTCCCTCGTCAATCGCTCGTATGGTCTATGGACAAGTATTCCTTTTCTTGGCACCAGATTCCTCCTAGTTCTTATAGTTGCCTGATTTATCAGGCTCGCTTGCCCAGCAAACTGGGCAACTGCAATCAGATTATCGCTATTCTAGTTCTCTGTGCCAGAACTGAGAGCTTCCACCACAGCTATAGCCTGAAAGCCGTCTGCGCCATATCCATCAGCGCCGATGCTTTTGGCAAACTCCTCTGAGACAGGTGCTCCGCCAACTACAATCTTAACCTGATCCCTAAGCCCATTTTCCTCAAGCATTTGTATCACATCCGCCATGCAAGCCATGGTGCTGGTGAGCAGGGCAGACAAACCCAGGAACTGTGGTTTTTCCTCCCTTACCGCATCTACAATGACCTGAATGTCAACATTGTTTCCCAGGTCTTTGACAGTGTATCCTGCCCCACGGAGCAGAATGGACACTATGTTCTTGCCGATATCGTGAAGGTCATCTTTTACCGTAGCCACAATTATCTTGCCCTTGGCATTAACACCACTCCCAGCAAGATATGGCTCAAGTATTTCCATGGCTGCTCCAACTGCCTGTGCCGAAGCTAGCATATCAGGAATAAAGTATTCCTCCGCTTCAAATTTTTGCCCCACAATGTTCATACCACCAGAGAGCCCATTAGTGATTATGTCCTTAATACTCAAGCCGGAGGCAAGAGCCTTCTCAACAAGCTCGGTAACGCCCGGCTGACCTACTATCCATTCATCAATACCTTCGTCATCCTTGGTTGTCCTCCCCTGGATAACATTTTCCCGGATTAAGCTGATTATGTCCTCTGGCATTATCATCCTCCAGTTTCAATAATTTATTAAGCTGCTTGGCTTGTTGGACATCAGTTAGAGCATTGTACATGCTCACTCTAACCTATATTGAATCTTACGGTTTCTATCGGTACTTTTGAAATCTGTTGCATTCATGTTTTCTCCGATTACAGGCATATTTTAGGCAATTATCCCCTTGATTTGTGATAGTACTTGCTGTCTTATCGGTGCGGGGAGGCTGTATTTAGGCTTAACCAGAAGCTCCTTTACAATTTCTGAAGCTCTTTCCCATGTTGCCTTTCCGCCTTTGGCTAGCCATTCCTCTTGGCTATCCCTGTCGCTCAGAGACGGCTGGTAGTGCTCGCTGCGCATGAAGTGCCTTGTATGCCTGGCAGCTATGAAATCACCTCCCGGTCCTACCTGCTTTATGAGGTCAAAGGCCAGAGTGTCATCATCCACTTTGATTCCATCTACGGCTCTCATCACCATGCCCAGTATCTCGTTATCCATGACATACTTCTCGTAGCACACGGTCATTGCGAACTCCATAAGCCCAGCAGCATCATGGATGAAGTTAGCTCCTGAAAGGGCACAGAGCAGGTTGGTCAAAGCAGACTCATAGCCACTCTGAGCATCGAGCACTTTAGAATCAGTCATGCCACCGGTAGCATAGAAAGGAAGTTGATAGAACTGTGCCATTTGTGCGCCAGCTGCGTTGAGCAAGCCCATCTCAACCGAACCTGCCAGGTACTTTAGATCTCTCAGGTCAGTATTTGTGGCGACCGAACCGAAGAGGACCGGTGTCCCCGGGTTTACAATCTGGGTAAGCATTACACCCAACAACGAATCTACGGTTTGGACTAACAAGGTTCCAGCGAGCGTAACCGGTGAAGTAGCTCCACACAATGGTTCGGCGGGACAAGCTACAGGTATGCCATTTCTGGCAATGGTCACGAGCAAGTCGCCATATGTCTTGTCTATCCTTAGTGGGCTTATGATGCATGCTATCATGGATATCAGGGGGCGCTGGCGAAGATTTTCAGCAGAGCCGGCAACAATTTGTGCCATCCGTATTACCTGTTCCGCACTATCAAGCGTATAAACACCCCCCATGACATGCTTGGTGGTATTATCCAGTCCGGCGAAAAACCGGTTCACATCTACCTGTTCCAAAGGCAGTTCATTGGGATATGTCGGCAGCAGAAAAAAGTGGATGTTATCTAGCTTATCAACCAATCTGGCGATGCATCGCAGGTCTTCCATGCTTGCCAGTCTTTTCTGATTAACATCAGGCTGATAGACATAAAGTGCCGTGCCGCCCGTTCCAGCATACACTCGCCGGCCGCCCAAAATAATATCATGTGCTTCATCCTGTCCACAGAGTCTAATTTCCGATGGTGCCGCTTCAATAAGCTCCTTAACTTTACTCCCATCCAGCCGCACCAGATGCTTTTCCCGATCCACTCTGGCTCCAGCTCCCTCGAAAAGCTCCAGTGCCATTTCCGACTGCACCTCAAAGCCCACTTCTTCAATCACTTGCATCGCAGTCTGGTGCACCTTCAATATGGATTCTTCAGTTAAAACCTTGAAACTGCCTCCCTCCAATCCTTTGCGAGCCATTATCCTTGCCAGTACCTCCTTCCTGGACAATCTTGTTTCGTGCAGGTCTTGCAAGGGTTGTAGTTCTCGACATTGTCGATTGAGGGTCCGATACCGATAATGCCCGAAATTGACTTCTGAGGAATCATTAGACACTCCCCGGTCAAGCGAATCCCTACCGTATTACCGGTTAGAGCATAGAAGAGCATCCGTTGCTGGCCAATGTTCCAGTCGCAATAGCCAGGGCTGAAGCGTCGGCTGGTGACAAGTCCCATAGTCCCAGCTATCTCCTTTATTCTGCCCTGGACAGTGTCCGCCACCTTCTCCACAGCATCCGACCCTATTGCATCCAAAACAGTTGCCTGGAGTATAAGTCCGTCTCTGGCTAGTTGAAATGCTGTCTCTTCCAGGTATTTGCCTATTGTCACCAAGAATATTGCCACTTGAGGACAACGCTCCAACAACTGGGTGACAATTCGGCTTTTGAAGATAATCGAACCTTCAATAAGGGAGATGGAGCCTCGAGCCCACTCCACATCTTTTATAACATATGAATATAACGGGTTAATAAGGTCATGAGCGTGCTCTGCGTAGTCATCAATTAAAGAAGAAATACGCGCTGACAGATTCTTATCATCCTCATATCCTATGTATTGGCATACTTGCTTTTTGTCGATTTCAATATCGACAGCGACCCTATCGTCAGTGATAAACATACTACTATAACCTTCCTTTCATTCAGCATGCTGCGAGTCAGTGCTCTTGACTCGCGTAAGACAAAATCCGGGGGAGTAATGTGTGTTCGACTGGGGCGTGTGGAGGAGTTTAGCGAGGATTCATTCTTTGTAATTTGGGAAACCCAGAAGTCAGGACATAAACAAAACTAACTTTGCATTATGAACATTATGAACTAGATAATCAAGCTCTTATCTGTCTGTAAAAAGCAGGTATAACCCCAGATTAAGCTCATCTCGCTTGCCTCACAACATCGCATGTCCTCCTTCTGAGATTTCCTTTCCTTTCCTAATCATAAACTGAGGAGATGATATCATAAAATTCACCTATTTGTCCAACTGCAATTGGAGCCTAAAATCTAACCAAGAGACATTAAGATATAGCCCGATTGTTGCTATGCTGACATAGGTTAAACTGCGCTACGGGAAGGATGGATATACACTCAAGGAACGAGTATCTCAAGGGAGAGGTTGTTTAAAAATGTAGTTGCCCAATAAATTGGGCAACCGAGCCTTATAAATCAGGCAACTACAAAAATCTGGACATCAGCCAATTTAGACTCACGCCACTTTCACTGCTGTTCCATACGCTAACATTTCGGCAGCTCCGGACATCACCATTGACGTTGCAAACCTAGTACCTACTACGGCATTAGCACCCATCTTCTCAGCTTGCTCGACCATCCTCTGCAATGCCTCCTCCCGAGCCTGTGCCAGCATTACTGTGTAATCCTTGACTTCACCACCAACGACGTTGCGCAAGCCAGCCATAATATCATGCCCCATATGCCTGGCCCTGATAGTGCTGCCTTTAACCAAACCCAGAGTTTCTGTTATCCTTTTGCCCTCTATCTGTCCTGTGGTAACCACAATCATTTCTCTACCTCCTTGAATTTCTCCTTTTCTTCCTTGGATGCTCTGTACCTCTCCCAGCCCAGTGATACCAGGAGTATGATAAGCCCTACGGCTATGGCCGCAATAGCAATTTTAACTGGCAAGGGCAGTGATAAGAAAGCCAAACGGAAGAACCAATAAAGCCCCCAGCCTATCAAAATGCCCAGGCCGACAGCTAGCAAAATACCGCCGATCTTCCTCAAGCTACTCCTCCCTGAATTTATTAGTGATGGGTAATCTCCTATCCCGGCCAAAATCTCTGGGAGTTATCTTTATGCCGGGAGCAGTTTGGCGACGTTTGTATTCACTCCTGTCTACCAGGCGAGTTACCCTTGTAACTATGTCACGGTCAAAACCTATGGCGACAATCTGGTCAATCGTCACGTCATCTTCCACATAAGCTTTCAAAATAGGGTCCAATACTTCATATGGTGGCAGGGTATCGATATCTTTTTGGTCTGGTCTTAGTTCAGCCGACGGTGCCTTGGTTAAGACAGCAGAAGGTATCACCTCTTTCCCAGCCTGGCGATTCTTATGTCTGGCTAATTCAATGACCAGTGTCTTAGGGACATCCTTCAGGGGAATGAACCCTCCAGCCATATCCCCATAAAGGGTAGTATAGCCTGTAGCTGTCTCGCTTTTATTGCTGCAAGCAAGCACCAGCCAACCAAACTTATTGGATAGGGCAAAGAGAATATTGCCCCTGACTCTTGCCTGGATGTTTTCCTCGGTGACATCCGGTTGAGTATCCTTGAATGGCTCCGCCAGCGTTTCCAGATAGGAGCTAAACGCCTTCTCAATAGGTATTACCTCGAATTCTATGCCTAGATTTCTTGCTAAAGCTTCAGCGTCTGATTTGCTGCCCGCAGATGAGTAGCGAGAGGGCATAGAAACACCTACGACATTGTCAGCACCAAGGGCATCCGTTGCTATGGCAGCCACCAGACTTGAATCAACCCCACCAGATAGACCGATAACTACCTTTTCAAAACCATTTTTGCGCACATAGTCTCTGATGCCGAGGACGAGAGCCTGGTAAATCTCAGCAGGTTCATCTAACCTTTCAACTCGTCTTGGTGACAAATGAGGCCCGGCAATTGCCGAATACTCAGTTGCGACCTTTATCTTGGTAACTTCTTGTAGTTTCTCCTTGACCCATGGCGTTTCTTTCCTCCGTCGAGGATCATGTAACTGAGAGCGGAATACCGATTCCACATCCAAATCAACCACGACAAAATCTTCCTCAAACTGCTTCCCCCTAGCAATGACTTCTCCTTTTTCATTGATAATCAGGCTATTGCCGTCAAATACTAGCTCATCTTGCCCTCCAACCAAGTTATTATGGACAACAATAGCCATACTGTCTGATGCTCTGATAGCAAGCATCCGTTCTCTGAAGAGCCCTTTTCCGGCGTGATATGGAGAAGCGCTTATATTGATCAGCACCTTTGCTCCAGCATAGGCCTGTACAAGCGCTGGCCCGGCTTCATACCACATATCTTCACAGATAGTTATGCCCACGCCAATCCCATAAATGATAAAAACGGGACAGCCCACCCCTGCCTGAAAATACCTGTTCTCATCAAACACACCGTAGTTCGGCAAATGGAACTTATGGTAAACCCCCACCAATACTTTGTTGTAGAGCATCGCGGCAGCATTGTATATATCGCCATCGCTGTCAACAAAGCCCACCACTAGCGCTATGCCTGAGCTATGCTCTGTTATTCTGTCAAGACATTCTTTGTTCCGCCTGATGAACTGTGGTTTAAGCAGCAAATCTTCAGGAGGGTAGCCGGTTATAGCCAGTTCGGGGAAAGTGAGCAGGTCAACTCCCAGCGATTTCGCCTGGTCAATGGATTGCACTATTTTTTTGGTATTACCGCTCAGGTCGCCTACAGTGGAATTAATCTGGGCTATGCCAACCCTGATGTTGTGCAATTCGCCTCCTTCTGACAACGAACTATAGTATACCAGACATCATTAGGCATTTTCGGTAATCTATCAGAGACCAATAGTAGGACAGCGCACCCGCTTATTCAGATCCCCTTGGCCCACTCCACGGCGTTCAGAAAAATGCGGAAGCCATCACCATAGTCCCGCCGGGGTTCCGTGGTCCACCTTGGATGTTGCGTCCAACGGATGAATCGCTCTGGGTGGGGCATCAGAGCAAAAACGCGACCGGTAGCGTCACAGATGCCGGCTATATTGTTCATTGAACCGTTGGGATTGTGAGGGTAGCCGGCCCGAATGTCTCCTGTCTCGTCAGCGTAGTAAAGCGCCACATTCAGGTCCTCCAGTGCCCCCGGTTCAATCACCACCTTACCTTCTCCGTGGGCCACGGGGAGATACATGAGGTTTATTCCCCGTGTAAAAATGCAGGGGCTTGTTTTGTTGGCGCAGAGGTAAACCCAGCGACACTCAAACTTGCCGGAATCATTGCTTGCTATGGTCAGCAATTGTGAGTTCTCACCCGTCGATTTGGGTAGCAGGCCAGCCTTTACCAAGACCTGAAAACCATTGCAGATCCCCAGGATGAGCCTGCCGTTGTCCACAAACTCCTGAATCTCGTCTCCTAGCTTGAGTTTCAGTTCGTTGGCCAAAATTCTCCCGGCCGAGATGTCATCTCCATAAGTGAAACCACCGGGGATGACCATAATCTGGTAATCGGAGAGGTATTTCTGCCGACGGATCAGGTCAGCCACGTGGATCAAGTCTACTTGTGCCCCGGCCCTTTCAAAGGCAAAGGCGGATTCCACATCACAGTTCGTTCCCGGAGCTCGCAGCATCAATGTCTTCACTCTAGTCGTCATGTCAACTCCTACCAGTGAAGAGGTTTTTGCCAGGCCTCCCTGAGTTCAGCAATGAGAGCCGAAAGCACCAGTTCTCCACTAAGACCATACACCTCAAGTTTCTTTGTATTTGTAACCTGACCGATAGGTGCAAAATCGACTCCAGCCATACTATCTTCAAACCTGTGTCTGTCCTTGGGGTCTATCTCTACCAAGAATCTAGTATTCGATTCAGAGAAGAGAACATAATCATCTCGATTCATGGCTTCGCCCAGCAGTACCTGCCCCAAATGGATCACCATTCCTGAACCTCCGGCAAAAGCCATCTCAGCGGCAGCCACCCCAAGACCCCCTTCGCTTAGATCATGACAAGCTCTGATCAAGCCCTTCTCCATGACCGTGCCGAGGGCATCCATAAGCCTCTTCCCTCTTTTACAGTCAACGCGGGGCACTTTATTCCCTACATATCCATGAATGCCATAATATTGTGAGCCACCAAGCTCATTCCAAGTGGCGCCAATGACGTAGATCAGGTCGCCCTCGCGCTTGCAATCCATTGTAACTGCCTTCTCCACGTTATCCATCACCGCGACGGCGGAGATAAGCAGCGTGGGTGGAATACAGACGCTCTCTTTTTCTGTCTCAAACTCATTGTAGAGACTATCCTTTCCAGAGATGAAGGGAGTTTCATAGCCAAGGGCAACATCGTAGCAGGCCTGCGCTGCTCGCACCAAGCCACCCAGTCTGTCCGGCTTATCCGGATTGCCCCAACAGAAATTATCCAGCAGCGCCACCCTGCGGAGGCTGCACCCGACGGCCACAACTTGCCGCAATGCCTCATCTATAGCGGAGGCCGCCATCCAGTACGGGTCAATGTCACCATACTTGGGATTGATGCCATTGGCGACGACGATGCCCATGTCTGAATCGAGTATCGGCCTGACGATGGCGGCGTCACTGGGCCCATCATTGTTTATGCCTGTGAGAGGCTTAACAACGCTGCCGCCCTGTACCTCATGATCGTACTGGCGTATCACCCATTCTTTGCTGCAAACATTCCAGGAGGCCAGAACACGCAACAGGTCTTGACGCAGGTCAGTTGGCTCCGGGAAGTCCGGTTCTGCATGCTGCGGCGGCTCCCAGACAGCCTCTTTCTCCAGTTGAGGGAGCCCTTTATGCAGGAACTTCATATCGAGGTCGCAAACCAGATTGCCCTCGTAGAAAAGCTCAAGCCGCTGTGTATCGGTGAACTCTCCGATGACGGTAGCTTCTACACCCTCACTCTCGAAAAGAGAAATCAGCTGGTCGACCCTGTTCGGCGGCACAGCCAATACCATTCGTTCCTGAGATTCAGATATCCATATCTCTGTATAGGAGAGCCCCAAATACTTCACAGGGGCTCGATCCAGGTAAACACGCACACCCGTTTCCTCGGCCATCTCCCCCACCGCCGATGAAAGTCCACCCCCTCCACAGTCGGTAATCCGTCGGTATAGTCCCCGGTCCCGCGCCTTGAGGAGGACATCAATCAGCTTCTTCTCGGTAATGGGATCGCCAATCTGAACGGAACTGCTGGAGATAGCCTCAGATTCCTTGGTAAGCTCTCCAGAGGCGAAGGTAACGCCATGGATCCCATCACGTCCGGTCTTGCCCCCCACCAGGACAACCAAGTCTCCATTCTGCTGCTGGCCCCTCTGGCCCATGCTCGCGGGTAACAGACCTACCGTCCCACAGAAGACCAGAGGGTTTCCTACATATCTCTCGTCAAAGAGGATAGCACCGTTTAGCGTTGGTATGCCGAGACGGTTTCCGTAATCAGCCACGCCGGCGCGGACGCCTTTGAAAATACGACAGGGATGTAGCACGCCACAGGGGAGTTTATCGTAGGAGAAATCAGGAGGCGCAAAACAGAATACATCGGTGTTCAGGATAGGTTTGGCCCCCAATCCCGTCCCCAAGATGTCTCGGATGACACCACCAATACCAGTCGCCGCCCCTCCGTAGGGCTCCAGCGCCGAGGGATGATTATGTGTTTCTACCTTAAAACAAACGGCGTAGCGACCATCGAAGTCTATTACACCGGCATTGTCTCGAAAAACCGAAAGGCACCATGGTCTCTTCAACTCCTCGGTGACCCTCATCACCGTGCTATTAAGCAGGTTGTCGACAACAAACCGACCTAACTTGATTCTGCTCTTAAAGGTCTTATGGATGCAGTGCTCGGACCAGGTTTGTGCCAGGGTTTCGAGCTCCACATCGGTGGGATTGCGGTTCAGCCTTGAGAAGTAATCTTTGATGCGCCTCATCTCGTCTAAATTCAACCAGAGCCTGTCCTTGCTCAGCTCCATCAGACCATCATCATCCAGGCTAAGCAAATCTACGGTGGTCAAGGCGAATTTGTAGGTTGCGGAGGGGAGACCAGCCGCTTCTCGTTTCGTAACAACATGCTGGATCAGGTTATTAACCAGCAGTTTGTCGCAGATAGATTGAAGGGTCTCCTCTGAGAGGTCACCCGTCAAGGAATACTTGCGGGCGGTTCTGACTGACTCAACTGTAACTATGCCGAGGTCGCGGATTGCCTTGCCCACGCTCCACGCCACGGGATCTGCCACACCAGGATTGTAAGCTACCTCGATAACGTGGGTATTTTGATCCTCAATACGAGATAAGGGCCCTTTACCCCAGGAAAACTCTTCGACTACGGGGTCAGCCAACAGTTCTCCACCAATCCTCACTACCTCCGCCTCATCCAACTCTCCTTCCAGCAGATATACTTCGCTGACCCTGGCTTGTTCTAAAATCGTGATGCCAACGTCACGGACGTCCCTCTCTAGCTTATCTCCCTCAGGGTCGGGGAAACTAGCCTTCACTGAGACCTCAATCCAAAACAAGAGACTTACCTTTCTATAATTTCGAGGAACCTACCATCTTTCAAGATGCAAGCCGGCTACCCCGTAGGATTCTATCCTCAGGGTTGTGAACTGGTTTTTGCCCGACGATATTCAAGAAATAGCTATGAAACCGCGAGTCGTCGGTGAACTCTGGGTGAAAAGCACAGGCCAGCAGCCGATTTTGCCTGATGGCGACGATAGTGCCATCAGAAAGACGGGACAGGATTTCTACGCTTGGCTTGGTTTCTTCGATGATCGGGGCTCGAATGAAAACAGCATGGAATGGCTCCCGGCCCACAAGCGGTATCTGCAGGTCTGCCTCAAAGCTATCAACCTGGCTGCCAAAGGCGTTGCGCATTACCTTCGCATCCATGAGACCCAGAGTCTCCATTTCATAATTGGAAACATCTTTGGCAAGTAAAATCATCCCGGCACAGGTTCCCCAAATAGGCAAACCATATCGAGCCATCTCTTTTACAGGTTGAATCAATTCAAAACTCTCCATGAGCCTTAGCATGGTAGTACTTTCCCCACCGGGAATGATAAGTCCGTCCAATGCATCCAGCTCACGAGCCAGACGAATTGCAGCAGCCTCCACGCCCAATCGTTGCAGAATAGCAATATGCTCTATGAACGTTCCCTGCAGAGCGAGAACACCTACTCTCATATCTTGTAGATTGTAGGTTTCCTGAATCGATCTTCGATGGCTAAACTCGCGCTCCAAGCGCAGACTCAAGTGATTATTCCTTGTCTAAGACCATGATACACCAGGCAACGAAACTAAGCAAGCTCTTATTATGCTTGACAAACATAACTTGGCTCTGGTAATATGGAAAACGGTTTCCTATTGCCTACGATATCAGAGCATTAACATGGGTTTCGAAACACAGGACGTAGAAAGAAAGACAGTCGCCATCATGAGAATTCTGAGGGACTCGCCGGAGCCTCTTGGAGCCAGGGTTATTGCCCAGAGTTTGAAGGAACAGGGGATTGAGCTAGGCGAAAGGGCGGTGCGGTATCACCTTAGGCTAATGGATGAACGCGGGTTCACGAAAAACATGGGAAGGGACGGAAGGTTAATTACACAGTTAGGTCGTGAAGAACTAGAAAGTGCTTTGGTTAGTGATAAAGTCGGCTTTGTGGCTTCCAAAATTGAGCTTCTGGCCTACCAAACGGAGTTCGATCTACGCAAGCGACGGGGCAAGATCCCTGTCAATATCTCGTTTTTCCCTGAGAGGCAACTTAAGAAAGCAATCGCAGTCATGAAGGGAGTCTTTCAGGCCGGGATTTGCGTTAGTGAGCTTGTAGCTATGGGTCACCATGGTGAAAAATTAGGGGGGATAACTGTGCCCCAAGGTAAAATAGGGCTAGCCACTGTCTGTAGCATTATCATTAATGGTTCTTTGCTTAAAGCAGGTGTCCCAATGGACTCCAAGTTTGGCGGCATCCTTCAAATTAAGAACCATAAGCCCTTGCGTTTTGTGGAGCTTATTCAGTATTCGGCCTCATCCCTAGACCCTTCAGAGATATACATTACCAGCAGGATGACTAGCGTCGGTCAGGTGGTTAGAGAAGGGCAAGGAAGGATTTTAGCTAATTTTCGAGAAATACCAGCTATGTGCCAACCCTTAGTAGAGAAAGTCGCTGCCGGCCTAAAAGAAGCTCATCTGGGTGGAGTGCTTATGATGGGTGAGGTAAGCAAACCTGTATGTGGAGTTCCCGTAGAAGTGAACAAGGTAGGCATGATACTCACAGGTGGACTTAACCCTGTGGCTGCTGCCGTTGAATCTGGCATAGAGGTAGAAAATCGTGCTATGACTGCTATCATGGAATATGAAGACTTCATCAAATTCTGGGAGTTGTGAAATGAAATTGATAAGAATCATACCGTGTCTGGATGTGAAGGATGGCAGAGTGGTCAAGGGAGTGAAGTTCATGAACCTGAGAGATGCCCGAGACCCTGTAGAGGCGGCGGAAGCCTACTGTCAGCAGGGAGCGGATGAACTGGTATTCCTTGATATCTTCGCCACTGTAGAGAATAGAAAGACGCGTTTTGAATGGGTGAAAAAGGTCTGTGAGGTGGTTACGGTTCCCTTTGCCGTAGGAGGTGGCATCGCTAGCGTTGAGGATATGCAGACCCTGTTTGACCTTGGGGTGAACAAGGTTTCGATAAATACGGCCGCGGTTACGAATCCTGATCTGATAGAGGCATCTTCGAAAAAGTTTGGCAAGAGTAGAATCGTTGTTGCCATAGACGGGCGGAAGAACCCGCCTGGAAGTGGCCTTCCTCGATTAGAGGTGGTAGTCAAGAGTGGCAGCGAATCAACGGGACTGGATATCGTTGACTGGGCAAAGAGGGTAGAGAGACTGGGAGCCGGGGAGATACTCTTGACCAGCAAAGATGCTGATGGCACCAGGGAAGGATATGACCTGGAGATGACTGAAGCTGTGGCCGAAGCTGTGAGAATTCCAGTTATTGCTTCGGGTGGAGCAGGGAAGTTGAAGCATTTCTACGAAGGAATAGCTATCGGCAAGGCATCGGCTGTCCTTGCGGCTTCCGTATTTCACTTTGGTGAGATCTCTATTAGAGAAGTGAAGGAGTATCTCCAAGCCAAACGGTTGACTGTAAAAATCTAGGCGCCTCGCAAATGTCAGACAAATAAGGAAATCAATAATAGAATACAGGGGGTTAGAACTGTGAACCTAAGACGACCAAATGCCAATGAAGCAACAGAAACGGCCAATCGCTCACGGAGCGTCGTCCCTATGTCCGGTATGTGCACAATATGCCTTGACGGGTGCGCAGGACGCTGTGAGGCTTGGTTAGCTTCGTTTCGAGGTCGAGAGGTTATCTATCCGGGACCTTACGGGGAGACAACCGCCGGTGCCGACAAGGACTATCCGGTCGATTACTCTCACCTCAATATTCAAGGATATGCAGTGGGAGCAACAGGACTGCCCGAAGGAGTTGAAGCTGGCCCTGATACAGCCCTCTTCCCCAATGTTGATACTGAGACAGAATACGGTTGGAGTAAAAAGGTCAAGATGAGGATACCTGTCTTCACGGGTGCATTGGGTTCGACGGAAATCGCCCGAAGAAACTGGGAGCACTTTGCCATTGGGGCTGCTGTCTCAGGCATTACACTCGTGTGTGGTGAGAACGTGTGCGGAATCGACCCCGGGCTTGAGCTAGATAGGAATGGCAAGATCAAGAAGTCTCCGGACATGGATCGTCGCATAGAAGCCTATAGGAAATATCACGACGGCTACGGGGAGATCCTCGTGCAGATGAATGTGGAAGACACAAGGTTTGGGGTGGCTGAATACGTATTGCAGAAACATAACCTTGATACCATTGAGCTGAAATGGGGGCAAGGGGCAAAGTGTATTGGTGGTGAGATACGGATTGCTTCACTTGAAAGAGCCCTGGAACTTAGGAACAGAGGCTATATGATTACTCCCGATCCGACGAGTTCCGATATTCAAGCGGCATACAAAGCTGGGGCGATCAAGGAATTTGAGCGGCATTCGCGCCTCGGTTTCGTTACCAAAGAGGCATTTCTACGAGAAGTGGAGCGTCTACGCAAACTCGGATTCAAGAGAATCACACTTAAGACCGGAGCTTATTCTGCAGTGGAGCTTGCTATGGCGCTGCGCTATGGTTCAGAAGCGAAGATCGATCTGCTTACGATAGATGGTGCTGGTGGTGGAACTGGAATGAGCCCGTGGTCCATGATGAATGAGTGGGGAATTCCGACTTTCTACCTGGAAGCTCTCGCCTATCAGTTCGCTAAAAAACTGATCAGCAAGGGATTGAGGGTTCCAGATCTAGCTATGGCTGGCGGATTCTCTGAGGAAGCTGGTGTATTTAAGGCAATTGCCATGGGAGCTCCGCATGTAAAGGCAGTTTGCATGGGTAGGGCCTTGATGATTCCAGGCATGGTTGGAAAGAATATCGGGCAATGGCTCAAGGACAACAAACTGCCGAAGACAGTCTCCAAGTATGGTAACACTCCAGAGGAAATCTTTGTCACCTATGATACTCTGAAGAGCAAGTACGGCAAGGAAATGGAGAGCATACCGCTCGGCGCGGTTGGCATATATACATTCTGCCAAAAAATCAAAATAGGGCTACAACAACTGATGGCCGGCAGTAGAAACTTCCGGCTTTCCACAGTTTCCCGCAAAGACATCATGGCGTTGACAGAAGAGGCGGCAAAGATTTCTGGCATTCCTTACGTCATGGATGCTTATAGGGAAGAGGCAGAGAAGATCCTCGCATAAAGGAGAGAAGATACCTATATAGCTAGCATTGGCTAGCATTGGCCAGCGGATCGAGAGCAATCGTTACGCCCATCTTCCGGGCAATGTGTCATTCCCCAACATGGAGTCCTGTTATTCCAGAAAGCTGCGGGTATTGTCGTGTCTTCATCAATGTTCTCTTCAAAGACTTCTCAGCTGCCTGATCCTTAGCATGAGTCTGATGACGGTATACGTAAAGCCATATTAAAAGAGCGAACACTTGAATAGCTTGAATAGCACCCCACCATGGATAGGGATTATCGATTGATATACCTCTCACAGGGATCACAATCAATATAATCCAGAAAAGCCACAAGAAGGTTAGTATTCTTTTGTACTTAGCTATTTTCGACTCAACATCAGTAAAGATTTCTAGGGGCTCTTCTTCCTTAACTTCCTTGCGAAAGTATTGCCAGGCAGACGTCTCGCCAATATACTCCCAACCGGCATCACGGAATAACTGTTGATATTCTTGTTTATCCTTCTTTGGAAACGTCTGATAATCCAGCCGGTAGACGTAGTCTCGCGGCTCACCAGCCCTAAATCTGTAGATACATGGTAACCCTGCTGAAGATAGGTGCCAACCCTTTTGGGACATGCTCCTAAGCCACGCCTCTTCTTGTTCATCCTGCCAAGCCCAAAACCATTTGATTTTTCGAATCGTATTCTCTGCCATCACTTCCTCCTTACAATAGGGTTTAGCTCATAGCATATCTACGACGGATAGACCGTTTTGGGTCATTATTTCCAGCCGCTTTATCTGGTTCATTAACGCCTTCTTCCCTTTTGGCGTTAAAACGTAGCTCTTTCGTCGGTTCTCTTCCTTGACCTTAACAATCAGTCCCTCTTTCTCTAATGCTGTAAACGCACCATACAAAGTTCCAGGGCCGACCTTGACTGTGCCTTTGCTTATTTCTTCTACTTTCTTCATGACCACGTATCCGTGGAGAGGCTCGACTAAAGTCAGCATCATATAATATGTGGATTCAGTAAGAGGAAGGTATTTGTTAGTATCGTCACCTATCATTGAAGTTGTTCTTTATATTAGCTACTGATATATCGTGTGCCGCTATATCGTCTACCGATATAGTACCATGCTAGGTTTATTCTGTCAATAGCCCGGAATGTAATACATAACATCACATTTGGAAAGTGACGTCATCAACTCAAATGCTGTCTCTATAAATAAGTCGGCTCATCGGGTATAATACCTCTCAGCTGTGTCAGTGAAGATTCTATGAATATCCCACCGAATCCGCTTACAGAATCGGGGCATTTCTAAGTGTTTGCGATACATGTAGAGAACCTAGTCAAGACATATGATAGCCGACGTGTTCTTGATGGAGTTAACCTTGATGTGGCGGAGGGTGAGTTCTATGCCCTGATGGGGCCGAATGGTTCGGGCAAGACTACACTGGCTTCGATAATTGCCGCGGTGAAAACACAAGATAGCGGTATTGTTGAAGTCCATGGAAAGAAGCCGGCACAGGCTAAGGAATTCATAGGCTATGTACCGCAGGAGAATTTCTCCTCGCCCAAGCTTTCAGGAAGAGAAAACCTGGTGTACTTCGCTAATCTCCTGGGATATTCCAGAGGCCAGGCAAATCAGCTAGCGGTTGAAGTGTTAGAAAACGTTGGGCTTTCTGAAGAAGCAGATAAGAGAGTCGACAAGTACTCTGGTGGGATGAGGAAAAGGTTAGAAGTCGCCACAGCGATTTTCCCCGGTATAAAGGTCCTTATCCTGGATGAACCAACTACTGGTCTCGACCCCACTGCCAGAAGGTCTTTTTTCAGTATGACTCAAGAGATTATGGGCAAGAAAACCAGTATTATCCTGATTACTCATATAGGGAGTGATGCCGAGCTAGCCTCAAGAGTGGGCTTGATAGACAATGGCAAAATGATAGCTGAAGGCACTCCTGATGAGCTCAAGAGGAAACATGCTGTCGAGGATGTGATAACGGTCGAGACGGCTGCAAAGACCGATAACGTGCTCTCAATATTGAAGGGCTTTAGCATCGACGGAAAGGTAGTAGAGTCGGAAGCTGGCTACAAAATCTACTCGCAAAACGGAGACAGAGTGCTGGCCGATGTGGTAAGAAGTCTTGACCAGGCTGGACATAAGGTGATGCGTATTGAAATGGCACGACCCACCCTCGAAGACGTCTTTTTCAGACTTACCGAAAAGCACTTGCAGGAGGCAACCGGATAATTGAGGCAGATATCCGCAGCCTATATCAAGACGGTCAAGGAACTGTTCAGGGAGAAGGCAGCACTGTTTTGGACTATAGCCTGGCCGATGATGTGGGTAGTTATTGGCAGCTTCTCATTCACAGGTAGTGCGCCTCCAGAAGTAACTCCCTACATCAAGGGTTCTATCGCTATTTCAATGATGGTTTTCGCGCTGATGATAGCCGGCATGTCTAACCTTCCAGCCAGCATTGCCGGCGATAGAGCGAATGGTTTACTTGCCAAACTCATATCAATGCCTGTAAAACCTTACAAAGATTTCATCGGTAGGATCTCTGCTGTTATTACCCTCTCTTTCTTGGCAGCAGCTCTGGTTATAGTAGTTGGTAGCGCACTTGGTGCACGTTTTGCAGGAACCGGAGTTCAGATACCACAGGCCATCGGCTTCGTCTTTCTGGTAATTTGCGCCTCTGCCGGGGTAGGGCTTATAGCCGGCACGTTGATTAAGAATCTTCAGGGTGCGATTATGACAGGGGTTGGCATTGCAGTAGTAACATCCGCCATATCGGGCCTATTTGCTCCGTACGAGGTCCTACCAGCGCCACTTCAGACATTTGCTCGAGTCTATCCCATTTCCTCAGCACAGGCATCAATCGTGCACTTACTGGCCGGATCAGATATGGTTGCGTATAACCCTTTGACTTCTGGCCAGGTGACTCTTACCGTAATTCTTTCCATCGCACTTCTCCTTGTCGGCACAGTCTTGTACACCAGACTCGGTTGGAAACTCGAGTGACTAATTGACGTCATCCTTCTCATGGCAGGCTGATAGCTAGGAGGGAGTCTTGACTGACAAATTGGACTCGCAGGATGATAGGGCATCTGTTTAGTTATTCCAGCGTTGTTAGGAGCCAAGAAGACAAATGCTTGCCGAAGTCGACGTAGCAATCATTGGTGCTGGAGTGATTGGCCTGGCTACGGCTCGTGAAATCGCACAAGGGAAAAGAGAGGTTTTCGTCCTTGAAAAGAACCGCACTTTCGGACTTGAGACTAGTAGCCGGAATAGCGAAGTAATTCACGCCGGCATCTACTATCCTGAAGACTCTCTTAAGGCTAAGCTTTGCGTAGAAGGCAAAAACCTGCTTTACAACCTTTGTAACAAGCATAATATCACCTATAAGGAGTGCGGCAAGATTATCGTGGCAACAGATGAAAGTGAGATTAGCTGGCTCGAAGGGCTTTACGAGCAGGGAAGAAAGAACGGCGTCGATGATCTAGTGCTCCTTTCCCGGACGGAAGTGAAGAGACTCGAGCCCAATGTCGAAGCTAGAGCCGGACTATTATCCCCATCCAGCGGAATTTTTGATTCCCACAATCTGCTGAAGTTCCTTTACAACCAAGCGAGGGGAAAGGGAGCTGAGTTTGTGTTTGGCACTGAGGTTATAGGGATAGAAAGGGCAGGGGCAAAGTACAAAGTTCAAATAAAGGACAGAGACGGGATTTCTGCTTTTGTTGCGCATACTATTGTGAACTGCGCTGGCCTGAACTCCGACAAGATAGCGCAGCTTGCCGGGATAGACATAGCTAAATCAGGTTACAGGCTTCATTACTGCAGGGGTGAGTACTTCAGTCTAGACTCAAAATATAGGAATCTTGTAAGCAGGCTCATCTACCCAGTCCCAGAGCAAGCCGGGCACGGAATTCATTGGAGACAGGCGCTCGATGGCAGGGTGTTACTTGGTCCCAGCGCCCATTATGTTGAAGCGATAGATTATTCGATTGACCAGACTTATAAGCAGTATTTCTACAATTCAGCCAAGAGATTCCTTCCCCTTGTCGAACTTGAGGATTTAGCCCCTGAATCTGCCGGCATAAGGCCCAAGCTTCAGGCAGCAGGCGAAGACTTCCGCGATTTCGTCATCGCCCATGACGAGAAGGCAGGCTTTCCAGGCTTGATAAATCTAATTGGGATAGAATCCCCGGGGCTTACTGCCGCGCTGGCCATTGCCAGATACGCAGGCAAAATGGTGGATGACCTTTTTGATTGAAGTTACTAGCGGCAGGGCTGTGGGTGTAGAAGCACCACTAAGTCTTAATTTACGCATGGTATTTATCAAAACTCTGCTGCAAGGCGCTTGAAAATCGGGCATTTAGTCTTTAGCAGGCGACCTTCCCTTACTTGTAGTTGACATAACATTTTGGCTGTCTGATTTCATCCTGCCTTAGCCAACGGATGATATTTGCGGTGAGTCTCTTCAGCATACTTGTCGGAGGCATGGATATAGTGGCTGATGTGACTTGACGATTCGTGACCCAAAAGAAATCGAAGGGGAATTGGATTGGCACCTTCCCCGGCCACGTAGATAGCAAAGCAATGTCTCAAGGTTTCAGGAGTTGCTGTGATTGATAAGCCGCATCTTTTCGCGTACTTGGTAACAGTATTTTGGATAGACCTCGGTGTCAACCGCATCCCTTCACCGCGTTTCCAGGAGTCTACTTTACCACTGTAGCGAACAAAAAGCGGCTGAAAGTGGTCGCGGCGTGATTGCAGGTAGCGCCCAATCCAGCGCACCGCTGTATCTGATAGGAATACTATACGTATCTTTTCTCCCTTACCTTCGAGGCCAAGTCGTTTCCGTTCCAAGTCTACTTGCTCGCAATTCAAACTGACTAATTCCGATACTTTTAGCCCGGTGTTGAACAGCGTGTCCATAATAGCTTTATCCCGCAGCTCTATAATATTTGCCTCAGGGGACGGCGCTTCAATCAACCGGAGCAAATTTTTGAATTCGGGTAGCTCAGGCCGCTTTGGGACAGCTCTCAGGTTTCTAACTGCTTCACGTGGCAAAGGACAGGGATAGCCAATGTCGATTAAGTAGCGCAGGTAAACCCGCAGTCCTGCCAAGTTGTAGTTTATGGTGCAGGGGGCAAGTTGTGTTTCGATACCATTGCCCGGTGTCGCTGTATTTCGACCGCCCGAGGCAAGATATGCTTTGTAGGAGGTAATGGTCTGCCTATCGATTCTATCAAAGGGAATGTTGCTGTCATCCAGGAAGCGACCGAAAACGGTTAGATATCGTTCGTAGTTATGAACTGTGTTCACAGAATAATGGTTAGCCCGCAAGTCCTGCAGAAAGTCATCAATATGTGGTAGCATCTGAATTGGTCCTTTTTCCTGCGCGCTGCGCAATATGTCACCTTGATCATTCCGACAGGTAAATTCTATGGCTCGTTTCTCATCCGGCACTAGCAGAATCTTGGAATTAGTTAACATCTGCAGGTTCCACCATAACTTATAAGCAGAAGTAATGCCTACCTCGACAAATAAATCCATGTGCCCATCCCTATAGATACCTAAGTCGGCACGGCCCTGGCTGAGGAAAGGCTCGGGAATTACCTCAAACCCCTGATTTTCGAAATACTCAGTAATTACATCCATCATTCTTTTGTGCCACTCGCCACCATGACGCGCGGATCTCTTGAGGGCATGCTTCTGTGTCAAATCATCCCATAGGTCATGCCCCTCTCTGGCAATAAATTCCTTCGCCCTAATTTTACCTGTGAGGATCAAAAGGGCGGTTTTTCTGAAAGTGTATCTACAGTCATCACAGCCCGGCACTTTCCCTATAACCGTCTGCTCAATCACTCCCTCCAGCCATTCAATTTCACGATTGATGGCCTCTTCAACAACGTGCCACGGCAATCCCGTTTCTGCAAATTCTCTAGTGGTACTTGACATAAGACTCACACTGGCCTATTTCTGCTGTGGAAGGTTTTATGAACATCCCTTAGATGCCTGTTGGTAACATGAGTGTAAACCTGGGTTGTCCTAATACTTTCGTGGCCCAGCATTTCCTGAACAGAGCGAATATCGGCACCACTCATCAGAAGGTCTGTGGCAAAAGAATGCCTCAGGGTGTGAGGAGTTACGTCGATTGGCAAACCGGACCTTTTTGCATACTTGGCAACAATTCTTTCAACTGACCTCGCCGTTAACCGCATTTCTTCACCGTTTTTCTGAGTATCTACTTTTCCACTATGGCGAATAAACAGTGGCTTAAAATGGTCTTTCCGCGCCCGCAAGTAACGTTGAATCCACTCTGCTGCTGTATCCGACAAAAAAACTACTCGTAGCTTATTCCCCTTGCCTTTGACACCAAATTCTTTTCGCTCTAAGTCAATCTGGTCACGATTTAATTTGACTAATTCTGAGACTCTCAAGCCTGTGCTGAAAAGTGTTTCTAGAATAGTTTTGTCCCTCAGTCCTGCATTATTTGATATCTTAGGGCTGCTTAGCAGTCTCTCCATCTGCTCCAGGTTTAGAAACGTAATGGAACGGGACCCCTGTTTGGGAAGTTCTATCTTGTCAGGGGACAGGGTAGGTATGTCGCGCTGGACCAAGAGATACCGCAAGAAAGCCCTCAACGCAACGATATGGTAGCTCTGAGTGACCGGCTTCAACGGTAGACCATCACCCCCACGAAAGTGTGCCAAATATAACCTGTACCTTCTCACAAGTTTCAAATTTATCCCATCGATTTCTATGACAGGGGAATCTTCCGCAACCCAGTTATAGAAGCGTTTCAGATAATGTCTATACTCGCGAATGGTAAGAGGCGAGCAGCCTTTTTCGATTTCCAGGTATTCTAAGAACTCGCCGATCAACGACTGCAGTGTCATATTTCTCTCTTACGTTTTACCGACCGCTTTGTGTCGCAAAAGTGACAGTTTGCGACATGACCTTAGATTACCACCTCTCTCACACTCATGTCAAGTGCCCCATTCCCCACACTTTTTGTTTCACTCAAGCCGAAGTGGCACTTTCTACGACGACCAACGTCGCAGTTAGGCTCTTGGTGTCTAAGGAAGTGGGCTCTGCTACTCTTTAACAATCCGCCGCCGGAACGCCAACTAAACTGGCCCTAGAAAAGCGCGGGGGATATTTTAGATGTACCCCTGACCTCTTCATCCCCTAGAATCGCCTCTCAGAGCGAGGGTCAAGAATTTCTAGTGTTGGGATTCTATTGCAGCCTGTTCCTTTTGCCCTCTGGATCATAAATCCGCTCATAAGTTTATCCGCACCATTCTTATCCTTGAAGCCGGCGAGTCCTATGGACTACAATTATGGCGTGGCCAGCGAGCTAATTAAACAAAACGTTGCCGAATTATTAGCCACCCTCCCTGATGGAGTTGAGTTGGTCGCAGCGGCAAAAGCAAGAACGCCCGAGGAAATCCTAGAAGCTGTTCAGGCCGGAATAAGAATCATTGGAGAAAATTATGTCAAGGAAGCCAAAGAGGTGCATGAACTGATAGGAGACAGAGCGAAATGGCATTTTATTGGGATCCTGCGAAAGCACAACATCAGGAAAACGGTGCTGGAAATATTCGACATGATAGAAAGTGTCGATTCCCTAGAAATAGCTAGGGAAATTGATAGAAAATGTGCTCAAATTGGCAAAATAATGCCCGTATTAATCGAGGTGAACAGTGGCAGAGAGCCCCAGAAATCAGGGGTGCTACCAGAAGATGTGGAACGATTAGTAAGAGAAATATCGGGGCTTAAGAATACCAAGGTAATGGGTCTCATGACCATGGGGCCTCGTTCTGGAAATCCTGAGGACTCTAGGCCCTATTTTGCGGAGACAAGGAAGGTCTTTCAAAGACTCAAAGCGCAAAAGTTGCCCAATGTCGAGATGAAATACCTTTCCATGGGCATGACCAATTCTTATCAAGTTGCTCTAGAAGAAGGCGCCAATATAATCAGGATAGGCACCAGGATATTCGGCGAAATAGTTCGTTCCCTATAATTGGATACCCAACCCTGCCCCGCACTCTAAGGTTTTGTCCTTGAATAAATCTCTTATCTCCTGTTTGTACACAGTGCAATGACAGGGACAAATCAGTGATAAGCCGTTGAAAACCTTGAAATCACGAAATCCGTGGAACCCGCCGGCAATTCCATAGAGTTCCCCAAACTCCGCAGCAGCGGCAAGAATGCTCTCCATCCCGGGGTGAGCACAACCTGTAAGCACAAATATCCCTTTGTCCGTTTTGAGAGCCAGGGATTGCTCTACTCCTTCAAGCTCGCCAGTGGAAAAGACATTTTCGCGAATTTGAACGGGACGTTTGACGACGGTTACCTTCCTTCCTGGAAATGCTCCCCTAAAGGAGCTTGGGAGATAAAGTTCAGCAATCTTATTCATCTTAAGGATTTCAGAGAGTCCTCCAGTATGGTCGCCGTGAGCGTGTGAGATTACGATTGTGCTTATGTCCCACGGGTCAATATTGAGCTCCCTCATATTATGTAGTAATGCAGGGCCATCAGCACCCGTATCAAACAAGAGCGGTGATACTTCTACATCTTCAACAAGAGCAGAAAAGCCATGACCTCCTCTTAGGCCCGCTTTTCTTACTTCATTGTCGTACACAACTGTGATCTTCATTTTCTAATAAGAGACTCACACTTGAAGGTGGTGAGCTATTTTGTCTAGGAGTTTGTCCATTCCCCATCCTTTGGCAGCAGAGACGAGAGCAATGCTTTCGTCCGGCAATATGATTTCTTCTTCAAAGTAAGGGATAGTAGTTAATGCATTCAGTTCTGCCTCGCTGTCTAGAGCCAAGTCCAGCTTATTGAACACGGTGATTCTTGGTTTCTTCTCCAGACCTAGCTCGCCGAGTATCTTTTCTACTGTGAGGCACTGATTAGCTGCATTCTTGTGTGTTATGTCAACTACATGTAGAAGTAAATCAGCCTCGTCCAGTTCTTCCAAAGTAGCCCGGAAGGCGGCAATAATTGAAGGCGGAAGTTTGTGTATAAAGCCAACGGTGTCGGTGATTAGGAATCCTTGCCCGGTGGGCAAAGCCAGTCGCCGGGTCACAGGGTCCAGGGTAGAAAAGAGCCTATCTTCCACATCCACGCTGGCTTTGCTTAAGGTGTTAAACAAAGTGCTCTTACCGGCATTAGTATATCCCACGAGAGCTACGACGGGTGTGCCGGTCTCCTTACGGCGCCTCCTGTAAAGTGCTCGCTGGTTCCTAACACTTTCTATTCTGTGCTGAAGGAGATTGATGCGCTTATGGATAAGGCGACGATCCGTTTCCAATTGTGATTCTCCCGGTCCCCTGGTCCCAATGCCACCGCCAAGCCGCTCTAGATGGCTCCACTGTCCGATGAGCCGGGGAAGAAGATATTGGTGCTGGGCCAGTTCAACCTGGAGTTTTCCTTCATGAGTTCGAGCTTTTCGGGCAAATATGTGTAAAATCAGAGCAGTGCGGTCAATAACCTTAACGCCCAATGCCTCTTCGAGATTTCTTTGCTGCCGCGGCGACAACTCGTCGTCAAAGATTACCGTATCGTATCCGGTTTGCTCTTTCAGGCTGATTAGCTCCCCAATTTTACCTTTACCTATGTAGTAAGTGGGCGAAGGTGCGTCCAGCTTTTGAGTTAACCTACCTACCACATTGACGCCCGCTGTTTTCGCCAGATGGGATAGCTCTTCCAAGGAATCTGTAACTGACCAATCGTGATTGGAGACCCTGCTTCCTACTCCTACCAAGAGTACTTGTTCTACCTTGGCTTCAGTAGCAAAGAATTTCTGCTTTATCTACTCCTCCCCTGCCAGGATGATAAGCGGTTCACCCCTTCTTCCAGACGATCATCGGAAATGGTCAGAGAAAATCTGATGTATCCCTCTCCCTCGTTACCATAGCCAGTTCCCGGGGTTACTGCTATCCCGACTTCGTCCAGCAACTTCTTGGTAAAATCCACGGATGTATATCCCGCGGGAATCTTAGCCCAGATATAGAAGGTTGCCCTTGGTGTTCTGGCGCTTAGCCCGACCTCATTAAGAACCTTTGTCAGTTTATCTCGACGCCGTTGAAGAATAGCGTTATGTTCAGCGATGTGTTCCTGGGAGCCACGCAGAGCTTCCACAGCAGCATATTGAATCGCCTGGGGAATGCCTGAATCCAGATTGGATTTAACTTTGAACAGGGCATTGACCATGTCAGCGTTACCCACCACCATGCCTATTCTCCATCCTGTCATGTGATAACTCTTGGACAGGGAGTGAAATTCCACACCTACTTCTTTCGCCCCAGGTGTCTGCATGAAGCTTGGTGGCTTGTAGCCGTCAAAGGCAACTTCCGTATAGGGACCGTCATGGCAGATTGCTAAATCGTGCTGCTGTGCGAAATGAATTGCCTTTTCAAAGAAATCAAGGCCGGCTATAGCCCCAGTGGGATTGTTGGGATAGTTCAGCCACATGAGCTTCGCTTTATCGGCCACCTCATCTGGAATAATTCCAAAATCGGGCAAAAAATTGTTTTCCTCCCTCAAAGGCATGAAGTAAGGTTCACCACCGGCTAATATAGTGCCCACAGAAAATGGTGGATAGCCAGGGTCAGGAACCAAAGACAGGTCACCAGGTTCGACAAAGCATAAAGCTACATGCCCAATCCCCTCTTTAGACCCAATAAGCGGCAAGACCTCTTTAGCCGGATCCAACCGAACCCCAAACCGTCCGGCATACCAGTCGGCAATGGCTTGACGAAGCTCAGGTAAGCCGCCGGTTTCCGGATAACGATGGTTTGTGGCATCATGTGCTGCCTGGCACAGACGCTCGATGATATGAGATGGCGTGGGCAAATCAGGGTCGCCGACACCAAAATTGACTATGTATTTTCCTTTTGCCCGAAGCTCAGCGATTCTCTGGTTTATTTCCGCAAAAAGATAGGGTGGCAACTTACTGAATCTCTTGGCTAATTCCATCAGTTCCTTCTTTCAAGCCACTCACCGTTAAAGACTTCCTCCACCGGGCCGCTAACCAACACCTCTCCCACCCTATCCCATGATACGGTCAAAGTCCCACCTTCTAGTATTATGTCCACTTTCTCATTCACATAGTCCAATAACCGGGCGGCCACAGCTATGGCGGAAGCGCCACTGCCACAGGCCAGAGTTTCTCCCACACCGCGCTCCCACACGCGCGCTTCTATCTTCTCCCTGCTCAAGACCCTAGCTACCTCAAAATTAGTCTTCCGAGGGAACATGGGATGCCTCTCTACTTTCGGTCCTATCTCAGTCAAAGGGAAGTCGGCAACTGGCCGCGGTGGAAAGCTTACGGCATGCGGATTTCCCATGGATACAAAAGCCAACGTCAACTTCTTCCTGTCTATCACTAGAGGATAATCCAATACCGGTATTATGTCAACTTTGACCTCAACAGGAATTTGCTCCGGTCGGAACCGGGGCAACCCCATATTTACCTCAGCCCGATTCACCTTATTCTTCGACATATAAGCCTTGACCTTTCTCACCCCCGACAAAGTCTCTATGGACAGAGAGCGAGTGCTTTGCCCCGCTCTCGGTGGCATTTTGCCAGTAAAGCCTTTCTCAATAGCATACTTGGCAAAACATCTCAGCCCATTGCCGGAAACCTCAGCCTCAGAACCATCGGGATTGAAAAGACGCATCTTCAGATCAGCGCTGGTCGAATTTTGCACCAGTATCAAGCCATCAGCTCCTACGCCAAAATGGCGGTCGCACATAGCACGGGCCAATTCTCCCCATTCAGCTTTTCTTCGCTCCGTGAATGCATCTACCAGGATGAAGTCATTACCCGTGGCTTGTAACTTGGAGAATCTCATGATATGAAACCTTCTATGAGACCTTTAGCTTCCTTCAGAGCGACGATGCTGGCTTTTCCCTCTGTGTTACTCACATCAAACCAGCGAATTCTGTTATCGTTGAGGCGAAACCAAGCATACTGGTGGCGTACCAGCCTATGGGTTTCATATTTTATTTTATCAATAGCTTCGGGCAAAGTCATCTCGCCTCGTAGAAACTGGCCTATTTGCCTGTAACCTATTCCCGACATAGAAGGCAACGAAGGGCTATAACCTTTGTTGAATAGGTGTTCCACTTCCTCAACCAATCCCCTTTGTACCATCCTATCAACCCGCCCATCAATCCTTCTATATAACTCGCTTCTTTCCTGAGTTAAGCCGATGACCAGAACGGAGAAACTTGGCTCTTCCTTATGCTGTAATTGAGAAGGAGGCTCCCCTGTTGCATAGTAGATTTCCAGGGCTCTTATCACGCGCCGGATATTTCTGGCATCGATTTTTGCCGCTCCCGCAGGATCAATATTCTGCAATTCCCGATAAAGGCCTTGGCTATCTTCTTGCTCCGCCCTGGATTCCAACCGGCGTCTCATCTCCCGGTCAGGTGGCACCTCAGGGATTTTCCACCCTTCTATCAGCGACCACACATAGAGTCCGCTGCCGCCGATCAGTAATGGCAATTTACCCTTCTGTCGAATGGCTTTCAGCGCCTCAAAGGCCAGTTGGTGATACATAGCCAGGCTAAAATTTTCGTCGGGATCCGCTACATCAATGACATGGTGAGGAACTGATGCCCTATCAGCCAAGCTCGGCTTACTAGTTCCAATATCCATATACCGATAGACCTGGCAGCTATCCGCGCTTATTATTTCCAGGGGAAAGTACTGAGCAAGGTGCAGAGCAAGCTCACTTTTCCCGACAGCGGTGGGACCAACAATAGCAATCATTCCCAAGCAGTCAGTAGTCAGAAGTCAGTAGTCAGTAATCAGAAGTCAGAATTCAGTATTTATGACTTGGCTACTCTCCTAGCATATGCCTCAAGGAGCCGACTGATCTCCTCTAGATTCTTTTCCAGCATTCTTGTATCTCCGTAATCAAGGTCCGCGGCTAGGATTAAGTAATAGCGGCATTCTTCGATAGAGCCTTGAGCAATATTGTAAAAACGAGCCTTGTCGGGATTTCCTTTTCTCTTGAATCCCTCAGCAATATTGGCTGGTATCGAAATCGCTGCCCGTCGCAATTGAGATATTAGCCCAAACTGCTCCTTGCTGGGAAAGGAATTCGTGAAATGATAAATCTCTAAGACCCATTGATGAGCCTTTTGCCAGACTATCAGATCCTTAAAACTCTTAGCTGACATACTAACTACCGTCTACTGTCTACTTCGTTCTTCCTTTGATTTCCGCAGTTATCTCAACAATACCCACGAATTCCTCGGTTTTAAGGCTGGCTCCGCCAACCAGGGCACCATCGATTTCTGGATGGGAAATAAACTCAGCGGTATTAGTGCTGGTAACGCTGCCGCCATAAAGGATGCGTAAATCCTGAGCTATGTCCTTATTCCATAGCTTAGCCACGACGTCACGAATAAACCGGATAGTGACTGCCGCCTGCTTGCCGCTGGCCGCCTTGCCTGTGCCAATAGCCCAAACCGGCTCGTAGGCAATAACTAAATCACGGACAGGTTCTATATCACTCAAAGCTGCCGTCACCTGCCTATTCACCACTTCCTGTGTCTTGCCGGCTTCATTCTCTTCAAGCCTCTCCCCAACGCACAAGATAGTCTTAAGCTTGTTTGCCAAAGCCGCCTCTATTTTCCTGTTAACCATTTCATCGGTTTCCCCAAAATACCATCTCCGCTCAGAGTGTCCCAGTATGACAAATTCACACAACTCGCTCAGCATCAAGGGAGATATTTCACCGGTGTAAGCTCCTTTAGCCTCAAAGTACATATTCTGGGCGCCAAGCTTGATAGATGAATTCTGAAGCATCATACTTATGGCAACCAGAGATACGAATGGCGGACAGAGTACCTTTTCCACTCCTTTTATCCTGTCCAGTCTCTCAAGCATCTCGAGAACAAGCCGTTCGGCTTCAGCCGCCGTGGTATTCATCTTCCAGTTGCCAGCAATAAGAGGAATCCGCATTTCACAACCTCCCGTTATTTTGTATCCAGCAGAACTTCCACACCAGGTAAGGCGGCGCCCTCCAAGAATCTCAGACTGGCACCGCCGCCTGTGGAAACATGGGTCATCTTATCAGCTAATCCCATTTCCTGAACTACTTCAGCAGAAGAGCCACCACCAATGATAGTAGTGGCATCGAGGGTCGATAGAAAACTGGCTATAGCCCTGGTCCCTTGAGCAAACTGGGGCATTTCGTAAATCCCCATAGGGCCATTCCACATGATGGTACGACATCTCTTTAGCTCATCATGAAAAAGCACAATGGATTTAGGTCCAATATCCACGATATGACTACCCGCGGGTATATTAGTTGTTGGTACTACTCTGGCTGAAGCTCCAGCTTTGATTTCCTGCGCCACCACTGCATCAATGGGGAGCAGAAATGGCACCTTCCACTCCTTGGCTTCCCGCAGCAACTTCCTGGCCAAGTCCAACTTGTCGTCCTCTGCCAAAGAGTGCCCTATCTCATATCCCTGCGCCTTTAAGAAAGTTGCGGCCATGCCACCACCAACCAACAGCGTGTCCACCTTCTTTAACATATTCTGCAACAACTCCATCTTGTCGCTCACCTTAGCACCCCCTATGAGGCAGGCCGAGGGCCGCTCGGGATTATGCAACAGCTTCTCCATGACCCTTAGCTCTTTGTTCATCAAAAAGCCAGCCACTGCTGGCAAGTATTTGGCTACACCCACAGTAGATGCATGAGCCCGATGAGCGGTGCCAAAGGCATCATTAACATAGACATCAGCTAGTCTGGCAAGCTTTTGGGCAAAGCCGGCATCATTTTCCTCCTCTTCAGGATGAAAGCGCAGATTCTCCAAAACTAAAATACCACCGTCTTTCAGTGCCACTGCTTTGCTTTCCACTTCTGGCCCTATGCAATCGGATGCCGCGCTGACCGGCAAGCCCATTAGTTGTGACAACCTGTGCGCTATTGGCGCCATCTGCAAGCTCTCCACCACTCTGCCTTCAGGACGTCCTAAATGCGAGCAGATGATCACCTTGGTTTTATGCTCAACTAGATATTTGATAGTGGGTAGAGAAGCTCGGATGCGGGTATCGTCGCTAATGGCGCCGCTGTCTCTATTCAGTGGGACATTAAAGTCGACTCTGAGCAGAACTCTCTTGCCTTCAACATCTATATCTGCAAGGGTCTTTTTCGGCATTTTCCCCTCCTACAAATCGCGCTTCAATAGAAAGGTGGCAGCTTCTTTAAGTGGAGCCAGACTGGATGTGTCAAGGCGAGTGGCCCCGAGGCGTGCCAGAGCTCTGTAGTAGTATTGCTCAGCCAGATTCTCAGCATAGTTTCTGGCCCCTAACTTGTCCAGAATCTTCGTAACTTCTTTGATATCTTCGCCCTCGATAGATTCCTGAGAGTAAAGCTTCCCGAGGCTCCTTCTTGCTGCACCCTTACTATTTTGCAGCCCATAAGCTACCGGCAAAGTCTTCTTCCTTTGACAGATATCGCCAGCAGACTTACCAACGCTCTCCTCCACTCCCCAGATTCCCAATACGTCATCATGAATCTGAAACGCCATGCCTAACTCCCTGCCGAACAAGCGAAAAAGATCCACCAACTTACTATCTTCGCTGCCCAGGTATGCGCCCAAAGAAGTTGATACGGCAAACAAGGCCGCTGTTTTCTTGGCTGCCATATCAAGGTAATCCTCGACAGTGATGTCCAGACGGTTTTCATATTCCACATCTAGATATTGTCCCTCACAAAGCTCCAAACAAGCTAGGCTCAACATCTTGATGGAACAGGCAATTTCCTCATCAGCTATCCCCCTGTCCTTCAGTCTAAGTAACGCCAAATAAGCTAGAGTGAACATGGCGTCGCCCGCGTTTATCGCCTGGGACTGACCCCATAATTTCCACACAGTTGGCCGGTGATGACGCTCGTAGCTAGCATCTTCGATATCATCGTGGATTAGAGAGAAATTGTGGATGAGCTCGATGGCTGCGGCGGCGGGTATCGCCTGCGACGTATCACCGCCCACTGCCTGGCAACTAAGAAGGCAAAGGGTAGAGCGAATGAATTTCCCCGATTCCTTGCTGCAGGAATGCCCGTGCTCATCTTGCCAGCCCATATGATACCGTAGCATATTACCAGGCGTTGGAGGACAGCTATCCATGACCTGCTTTAACTCAATTCTCACTGCGTCCCGATAAGATGTGAAGGACTTCGGCAAGCTATGTTTTATGCTCATAGAAGACAGTCCATATTAACGGCTAGAAAAACATATTGTCAACTAGATGGGATTTGTGTCTCTTTCAAGAGTCTTCGGAGAAAGGACCAAAGGTCCAAATAACCCAAAAGGATAACTACCAACATGAAGCTTGATGAAACTCTATAAGCACGCTATAATTAGCAATTCGATATGAAGACTGCTAATCAATGTCTAACAAGAAATTCGCTTTGCTCTTCTTCATTGGGATACCGAAAATGTCGATGCACGAATCTGGGCCCTTTGAAAAGACAAAGTCCTTCAGGGGTAATATCATAGGAGGTGAGTAGATGAATTGCACTGTGTGTGGAAATCCATTGCTTTATGACAGGGCTGTTTTCCATTGTTCCTGTGGTGCCTTTATGCACGCCTACTGCTGGGATGAGCACGTATTGCAGGCCCATCGCCCACCCTTTGAGATAGGTAGCGTCAACTTGGATGGCGAATTCGAAGCGAGAGAGAGCAGCAAAGAGGAACAGGTCTCCAAGGTGCAAGTCTCTGGCCAGCAGAGCTCAGAAGAACGAAAGGCACCTCTTCTGGAGTAACGGAGGATACATATGCCTATCTATCAATATCGTTGCCTGAATTGTAACCTGCAATTTGAGCTCAAGCAGAGCTTCAATGATAAGCCCATAGCTGATTGCCCTAGCTGCCACGGAATTGCGCGCCGCATCTTCTGTCCCGTCCCTATCATATTCAACGGACCAGGCTTTTATGTAACTGACTCCAGAAATGAAAGAGAAAAAGGGACGAATCCTGAAGGATCCAGAAGGAAAGATGACGGAGGTAGCAAGTCATGAAATGTCCTGTCTGCGGCAAAGAAGCCAGAGTGCGTATTTACCACTGTGCCAAATGTGCTGTTTATGTGCACGAGAAATGCTGGCAGAAGCATGTAGCACAGGCTCACAAAGACTAGCTCACCCTTATATTCTTATCATTCAAATTCCATCATGCTATACTTAATCTGGTTGTCCCTGTAGCTCAGTTGGATAGAGCGGCTGCCTTCTAAGCAGCGGGTCGTGGGTTCGAATCCCTCCAGGGACGCCACGCTAAATCTGCACTTAAGTGAATAGGCGATGACCCATAAGTATGACGTAGAAGTGAAGTTACTCGCCGCCACACCTGACGCCGAAAAATTGATAGAGACAGCGGGGAGGCTGTGTTGGGACACACAAGATAAAACAGGCACGGTACCCGACCGAATTCAGAAGTGGCTGGAGGTCGGGCATGAGTCAATGATTGAACATGCTTGCGCTACCTTCTACATTCGTGCCAGCCGCGCCCTGACCCATGAGCTTGTCAGGCATAGATTGGCAAGTTACAGCCAGAGAAGCCAGAGATATGTGAAAGAAACCGAGCCAAGATATATCGAGCCGCCTCCGATTAAAGACAACGAATCTGCCCATAAGCAATTCGAAGAGGTAATGACGACTTGCTGGCAAGCCTATGGTGACTTATTGGCCAAGGGGATAAAAGCTGAGATTGCCCGCTACGTCCTGCCCAACGCCTGTGAGACCCAGATAATCTGCACCTGGAATTTCCGCGAAATTCGCCATATCATCAAGCTGCGCACATCTAAACGGGCCCTTCCTGAGTTCAGAACTGTCGCCGAGGAAATACGGAAGATAGCAAAAGAACTAGCCCCCCAGGTATTTGCGGATTTATAAGTGGGGGAGCTGAGTCATTTCTTGACATCCTTACTCTTGACCTCTTTGGGATACCAGCGTTCATTAAAATCAGGAAGGTTTTTACAATGGGTTAGGATGACAATCTCGTCGCCTCTACGGAGTTTTGTGTCGTCATCAGCAAAGTGAAATTTATTGTCACGATAGTAAAAAATAACCTTCGCATCTTTAGGAAGCCCCAGTTCACTAACACCAACTGCGTCATCCTCGCCAGCCGTAACAGTAAAAAATCTAGCGTCTTCCTTTAACAACGCGGATAAATTGATATTGTCAAGTCCCCGTACCATATTGTCCAGGTGCCGGCTCATCGCCCATACCGGGATAATGGTATCTTCAAGCCCAAGTTCGCGGCACAACTGCACCAAATCCGTATTTTCGATGCTGGTTATGACGCGCTTAAAGCCCATCGAGCGTCCCAGCAAGGACGTGATGATGTTAATCTGGTCACTATTGCTCAGGCAAAATAGAATATCGCTGTTTCTGGGATCAACTTGACTAAGTACTGCCGGCTTGGTCGAATCCCCATTCAGGAAGCTACAGTCCAGTTCATCTGAAATCTGATCAATCTTTTCCTTGTCGACCTCTATGATAATTACTTCGTGTCCCTGCTTTATCAATGTTTTGGCTGTTATGATTGTTAACGGGCTGGCTCCTGAAAATACAATCCTCATATTATTCCTCCAGTCTTCTTCCAATCCAAGTACGAGGATAGAATAACACTAACCAGGCAATAATTTCCAATCTCCCAAGAAGCATATCTGCACATAGAACTCCCTTAAGAATCGGATGCAGATCGGGAGCGGCCACTCCAGTCGATAACCCGACCGTACCAATGGCCGAGGCAACCTCGAATAATGAGTCAAGTGCATTGTGCCCCATACCTACAAATACCAGCCATGAAATCGCGATGAAAGTCAGAAAAAGAAAAACAATGCTTAGCGCGCTCTGTATCTCGTCTGTTTCCAGCCGGCGTCTGCCAAGACTAGCCTCGACAACAGCTTGCTTGGGCATACTGGGGCGCTGTAGAAAAATATAGAGTAGCTGTACCAGAATCAATAAACGTAGAATCTTGATGCCCCCGGCAGTAGATCCGGCGCCACCACCCAGAAGCATGGAAAAAATAAGCGTAAGTTTTGCGCCGCTGCCGATGTGAGAGATATCCAATGTAGAGAAGCCCGTCGTTGATTGAGCAGAAAAACCATTCAGTACTCCGTGGCGCAACGCTTGGACCCAGCCAAAACCATCTTGAGTAAAGAGAAACAATGCCATGAGTAACGATGTCACCAAACCAGCTATAAGAAGTCCATGCAGCTGGCGGTCTCGTATTAACACTCTTCCGCTCTCTTTGAATGAGCGAAAGTATAAAACCAGAGGAATAGCACCTGCCACTGACAGCAATATCACCATAGCTTGCAGCGGCACACTATTAAGTCCGGCCAGACTGGCATCATGAGGTGAGAATCCTCCCGTCGATATTGCAGAAAAAGAATACAGTACACTGTTGAACCATCCAGCACCCAGGAACCCCAATACAATAATGGCGAAACCGGTCAATATTGAGTAAGTGATCAGCATACGACGAGCATGTGTCCTGGTACTACCGACCAGATCGTCTTCATAGTCTTCCAAATCGCCAATACGCTTGGCTGCCAGACCCGGCCGAATCATGGTTGCTACGGACAGAATCACGATACCCAGTCCCCCAACCCACTGCATCCAGGCACGGGAGAACAGAAAGGTAGCCGGTTTATCTGCCACTGAAGCTGTAACGCTCAAGCCTGTCGTCGTTAGGCCAGAGATGGTCTCGAATAGCGCATCTGTAAAGCTTAGACCGGAGGCCATGGTAGGCCACGTCATCACCAGCGCTCCAAATAGAAATATCAAAGCGGTAACGACCATGGCTTCGTTCGTTTGTATGCGTTTGGGAGTCGGCAGCCTTTGCAGGAAGAATCCCATCAGAAAGACACCTATCACAACAATGGAATACCGGAGTGTAACACGATAATCGCCGAGTAGAATGGATACAATCAGCGGCACCAACGTAAGTAGTGCCAGAACAATGCAGAGCTGGCCGAAATACTTCAGTACCGGCAGAGGTCGAACGGAATACCTCAGTGCTCGCACTACTAACCCCGGTTCACTTCCATTCTACTACTGGTATCGCTCCATATCCAGTTCTTAACAAGCATATACGCTTCATCCTTGTTCTTCCACCATGAGCCAACCCTTAGCCCGTTCTAATGCCCTTGCCCAGCCACCACGCAATGCCTGGCGTTCTGCAGCTCTCATATACGGCACGAACCGCTGCCCTACTCCCCGAAGTGTCTCTATATCTTGGGCCGACTTCCAGAATCCTATAGCGACGCCGGCCAGATAGGCTGCTCCCAGAGCCGTAGTCTCCAGAATTTCAGGTCGAGATACTTCTACCCCGGCGATGTCAGCCTGAAACTGTGCCAGGAAGTTGTTGGTCGCCGCCCCACCATCCACCCGTATCTCCGCCAGCCGAAGAGACGAGTTAGCCACCATCGCTTCCAGAATGTCCGTCACCTGATAAGCAATTGATTCCACAGTGGCTCTGACAACCTGGGCTTTGCCGCTGCCACGAGTCAGCCCGACGAGTGTACCGCGTGCATACATGTCCCAGTGAGGTGCCCCCAGGCCAACAAAAGCAGGTACCAGGTACACACCACCGGTATCCTTTATTGCCATTGACAGTTGCTCCGACTCGTCTGCCTCCTTGATTAGTCCTAAATCCTGTAGCCATTGGATAGCTGCCCCCGCAATAAATACACTGCCCTCTAAAGCATACTCCGCCTTCCTATCGGGACCACAAGCCACAGTAGTCAGCAGACCATGTCTGGCTGCGACAGGTTTCTTGCCGATGTTCATAAGCACGAAAGCGCCTGTGCCGTATGTCACCTTGGTCATGCCAGGCCGATAGCATGCCTGGCCAAACAAAGCTGTCTGCTGGTCACCAGCTATTCCGGCAATGGGAATTCCCTCATGTGTATGGCCAAAAATGTTGATCGAGGGGTAAACATCTGGCAGCATAGAACGCGGAATGTCAAAAAGTCGCAGCAGTTCGTCATCCCAATCCAAAGTATTGATGTTAAACAGCATGGTGCGGGATGCATTTGAGAAATCGGTGGCATGTACTCTGCCATTGGTGAGTTTCCAGAGCAACCAGCCATCCACGTTACAGAATAGAATCTCACCCCGTTCTGCTCGCTCCCGTATTCCGGGCAAATTCTCCAAAAACCACTGTATCTTGGTTGCCGAAAAGTACGCATCGATTATCAAGCCAGTCTTGGCCTGGATGATTTCCGCCGTCCCCTGTGCTTTGAGTTGATCGCACCTGTCGGCCGTCCGGCGGCACTGCCATACGATAGCCCGCCCTACAGGCTCTCCGGTTATTCTATCTACGAGTATCGTCGTCTCCCGCTGGTTGGTGATGCCTATGGCGGCAATATCAGCATCCTCAATTCCGGCAGCATGCTTAGCCTGGCTGACCGCCCGTAAAGTGTGCTGCCAAATCTCCGAGGGGTCATGCTCTACCCAACCCGGCTTGGGATAGTACTGAGGAATCTTGGCGTAACCACGTCCCCGTATGACTCCATCATGGTCAATGACGAGTGCGGTTGTCCCGGTGGTACCCTGGTCAATAGCCAGGATGTAATTTCTCACTCTAGATCCTTCTCCACGGCGTGCAGTCTCTTTCGATTCTGCAACGGCGGATGAACGACCCGCTCCCGGGTGGCAAGTTGAAATCGGATAGTCATAGGTAATCAAAAGATACCCTCATTTAACCTGTCTCGTCAAGGTTCACGAAGCAGTCCCCTTCTGCTGTCCCCATACGGAAGATGAAAGACGCCATCTACCTAGTGGCTATATGTCATACAGATGTGCCAATAGCGGGTCTTGACAAAGATGATATAATATATCGTGAAACGATGTACTCCAGCGTTGAGGAATGATGGGCGAGGATAAGATAGCGGAGGCACACGCAACCAGCCCTCAGGGGTTACCCTTCGTGTCGGTGGTGATACCTGCCTATAACGAAGAGGATTACCTGCCTTCGTGTTTGGAGTCTATAAGAAAGCAGGACTACGCCGGCGAGTATGAGGTCATTGTAGTTGATAATGCCAGCACGGACAATACCGCCCAGATAGCTCGCGATTGGGGAGCCAATGTTGTCTACGAAGGTAAGCGAAGTCCTGCCTGCGCTCGACAAAAAGGTGCCGAAGTAGCCACAGGTAAAATCATCGCGTTCATCGATGCCGATACTCGGGCACCAGCCCACTGGCTTTCGACCACCGTGTGGCGCTTTCTCTGTGAGCCGGAGATGGTGGCGATAACCGGGCCCTATGCCTACTCCGATGCCGGCAAGTTCACCAGGATTACCTCCTACGTGGGTAATTTCCTCAGCATTATCACCGACCAGCTTTTCCGCAAAGTTTTTAGGAAGGGCGGTGCCCTGTGGGGGTGTAACTTTGCCGTGCGACGCTCAGCGCTACTGGAAGTGGGTGGATTTGATACCAGCATCAAGTTTTATGGCGAGGAGTACGAACTCTCCCTGAGACTGAAGAAAGCTGGCAAGGGATGCATTATGCCCCACCTGTTTGTCCTCACCTCAGCCCGTCGCTTGAAGAGGATAGGTATAGTGAATCAATACTGGAACTGGATGGTGGACTACTTCACTGTGCTTTTCTGGTACACACCAATTCCCGAAAATCTGGAAAACTGGCCGTCCAAGGCGTGGCAAACAGTGATTGCCAGTCTGTCCTGGCAGAGAGTTAGAGCATCCTGGGTGTATGTTGCCCTTTTCTTTGGCTTACTTTGGTTGAATATCAGTCCCGCGTTCGAGGCAGTGGGAAGGTTCATTTACGTTTTTGACATCGGTGTTCTAAGTACCTTGTTTGCCTACCATGGGGTCAATCCTCACTCCCGGTTCTATGGCAAGGTGTGTTCTAATGGCGACCGCAACCGTCTGCGGATTGCATTGACCTTTGATGACGGCCCCAACGAGCCTTACACCTCTCAAGTTCTCAGCATACTGGAGCAATATGGAATAAAAGCGACCTTCTTCATCATCGGACAAAATGCCCGGCGTTATCCTGAGACATGCCGGCGGATAGTGACTGCCGGAAATGCGATCGGGAATCACTCCTATCATCACCTCAAGTCACTATGCCTGAGACGGGGCAAGACGCTGGCTCGGGACATTGAGCTGGCTCATCAGGCAATCTATGAGTGCACCGGACTTGAGCCCAAGCTCTTTCGTCCTCCCCACGGCTTCCGTACTCCCTGGATGATGCGGACTATTCGCAACCTCGGCTACACGGTCGTTACCTGGGACAACATGACCAGTGACTGGAATGCAGAAAAGTCCGGCGACGAAATCATACTGGCTATTCTTGGGCGGGCAAGGCCTGGAGGCGTAATTGTCCTGCATGATGGCCGCGATACCAGGCTAAGATATGACCGCAGCCACATGCTCCAAGCTCTACCCTTTGTCATCGAGACCCTCATAGAGAGAGGGTTTGAATTTGCCACCATACCCGAGCTTCTCGAGTCAGAGAGAGAGCTTTCCGCCTAGCAAGTCGGGTTCGGCTTCCCAGCGAACTCACTCATGTTTTGGGCCATACCTACTCAGAAGCGCTGCTTTGGAAAGCCAGACTTCTTTTAATTCCCAGAGCTTCTCTCTGCGCCCCGATACTTCATCTCCCCGCAAATGATAGACTTGCATTAACCCGGCCATGTAGAAGCGAGCTCCTTTCTTCCACAAGCTATCAGGCAGCTCACCAACCTGAAATCCCAGCCGTCTGGCGGCTACATGCAAGATGGTGCTGCCATGCAGCGCTGCAATATTATTGCCAAACGTCCCGCCGGCCACTTGCTCGGCTAGAATGTGCAGGTCTCGCGCCAGGCAACCAAGGAATTCCCGGGGCGATTGAGAGGCGCTTAAGTTCAGCTTGCGCCGTCTCTTAAACCATTCGTTGTTCAAATGAAGCTCCATGATTGTGTCTCCGGCTTTCACTTCAGAGCCGTCATCTAGCACTCTGGTGACGCCTTTGTAGTGGCCAAGGCTGAAGCGAATGATGCCGTCATTATCGGCTTTGAGCGGCCTGATATGCTCAATTACCCTCAGAAGTCTGTCCGCCACAGGCCAGAATATCAGGACACACCGGGGTGGCACCGCTTTTGGCATTAGCTCTCTCCATAGGTGTTATACCAGTATGAGTCCATGCAACCATATTCTACTATAGGGAGCTCGGCACGTCCTAAACGTGAAGCTATAGCCTAGCCAGGCAATCTAATTGCATCGGAGTTAGGCATTGTCCCTCTCTATATTCTGTGCAACAATAGCCCGAATCGTACTATGATTGACTGGATAAACGGAGCACTTTCTACACTGGCTGCTTCCATAAGCGTTGATAATCCCGCGGGCCTGGTAGCCATATTTTTCATAACCGTGTCGTGCGACATCGGTATTCCATTTCCGTTCGTACTGGACACTATTGTGTTTTTCACTGCCTACCAAATGGGGGCTTTGTCATGGCCGGTGCTCCTTGTCCTTATGATGCTATTGGGTGGCAGCCTGCTGGGAACAAGTATTCTTTACTGGGTAAGCCGCCTCCTGGGCCCAAGATTCGTGGACTGGGTCGGTAAACGTTCCGAATTCTTGAGGCGTAATCTTGAGCAATTTCAGAATAGGCTAGGTAGATGGACCATACCGGTGATAGTTGCTGCCAGATTGACGCCGGGGTTGATGCAGGTATCATCGGTGGCTGCTGGCACAATGCGCGTCCCCTATTATCAGGTGCTGCTGGCTATCGTATTTTCTTTCATTGTCTACGACGGAACATTAATCATCCTGGGGACTTTGGCCAGGCTAGGCTTGAAGGATGTGGGACCCGAGTATTCCGCCTGGATCGTCATTGGCTTCGTGGCTATAATGGCTGCGGTGTTTCTCACCATTTACCTCATAAGGCGCAGGACAAATAGAGCTAACACAGCAAAGAAATGTTAGGCAGGGATAGCTTACGGGACAAGTTATTCAGCAACCAGGTTGGTGGGGCAGGGAGGACAGTCCCCGAACTACTATTTGAGAGAAAGGGGCTGATTCCGCCACTTCGACAACTGCTTATTTACGAGTCTTCTTTGAACTCAGGTTCAAACTTCACCATGCCTCGTCTACCTGCCAAAGCTCCTTCTGTCAACTCTAAAACCATCCAGGCTTCCTCGGGAACTTCAAACTCACAGTTTATGCCTTTGGGCATGGCCAGCACGAACCCGAAACGTGGGTAATAATCCGGATGACCGACCAGAAACACTATGTCGTGCCCGAGACGTCTACATTCTTCAAGGCCGGCCCCAACCAGTTGTGAACCAATTCCGTTTCGCTGGTGAGCTGGTGAAACCGCCAACGGAGCAAGGGTTATCGCCGTAAAGCCGGAATTTACGGATGCTACTACCACCGGGCTGAATGCGATGTGTCCTACAACCTCACCGTCCTGCACAGCGACCAGCGATATCGTTAAGACGCCACGATTTCGAAGCCTGTCTACGAGCTTAGACTCTTTGTCCTGCCCGAACGCCTGCTTGTTAATATTGCGAATGGATTCTATGTCTTCAGGTTTTTCTGGACGGATCACCAGCAAATCGCAATCTCCTGAAATCTTGTTGAACTCTACAGCCACTCATTCTATCACGAGGAGATATTGAAACTCACCATTGAAGCTCTGCCGGTTGGTCATCTCGGTACCGCCCCAACGCAGTCAGTTTCCAAACTTCTACTACAGAAGAGGCATCTGATACTGACATTGCAGCTTGTCGTTTCTAGCCGCTTGAGGTAAAGGCAGGTTGATGATTTAATATGGCCCGAAAAGTCGTAGAATTGACATTAGAACGAGGGTGTTTCTGTGATTGAATTACCGGAAGCTCTAAATATTGCGAGTCAGCTTAACGATACCATACGTGGGAAGCGAGTCGCCGGTGTGATGGTGGCAAAAGCACCTCACAAGTTGGCATGGTACTACGGAGAACCACCAGAATATTCTGTCCTTCTGGTAGGAAAGACCATTGAGAAAGCTAATGCTTATGGGGGCATGGTGGAAATCAAGGCTGAAAATACCAATACTCTGTTAGGGGAAGGCGCGGGAACAAGATTTCACCGCAAAAACGAACTGCGTCCTGCCAAGCACCAGCTTCTGGTTGAATTCGACGACCATTCTGCCATAAGCGTCTCAATCCAAATGTACGGTGGAATAGGGGTCTTTCTTGAGGGTGAACTGGATAATCCCTATTACAGGGTAGCGAAGGAAAAGCCTTCTCCGTTCTCTCCGGCGTTTGATAAAGTCTATTTTGACCGCTTAATTTCCGCGCAAGAGGTTCAGAAATTAAGTCTGAAGGCTTTTTTGGCTACCGAGCAGAGAATCCCTGGACTCGGTAACGGTGTTTTGCAGGATATTTTGTTCAATGCGAAGATGCACCCGAAGAAAAAGGTGAACACGCTTGCCAGGACAGAAAAGGAAGCCCTGTTTAATTCTGTAAAAACTACTATCTCAACAATGGCAGCCCAGGGAGGCAGAGATACTGAATTGGATTTATTTGGCTGTCCCGGCGGCTATGAGACCATACTGTGCAAAAACACAGTAAATAAGCCCTGCCCGATTTGTGGGACGGCAATCAAAAAAGAAGCCCATATGGGCGGCAGTGTCTATTACTGTGAGAAATGCCAGCGTTTATAGATATGATTCCAATCAAGAATATAGAAGTCACGCCTTAACTATGCGGAATTTGGAGGCGCCGATCGACAATATCCCAATTGCGCCTAGTACGGTAAATGAACTTACCAGTTCTTTTGTGTCAGCAAATACAAAGAGCAAAGCGCATGTTATCGCTATGCATGGTCCTCCCACAAATATGATTCTGTTCAATTCTACCGTCCTTAGTTATCTTCTTCCTGGAAGACTTCTTCCAGGGGCACACCAAATGCCTTGGCAACACGAAAGGCTAGCTCAATAGAGGGAACATACTTGTTCTGTTCTAAGGCAATAATGGTCTGCCGGGTGCAGCCTGCCCGATTAGCCAACTCCTCCTGCGTCATCTCATCATGATCGAAACGCAGCCTTCTAATCCGATTCTTTATTCTACCCATTGCGATTCATTCTCCAGTAACCCAGCAGGATACCAAGGGATTGGGCTAAGGTACTGATAATCAGAGTAGACATGAATATCAGGTTCAGGAATGCAATTGGCACCTGTCCCTGGTTCCGGTAGGTTTCGGTCAGTGCTATTGTCCACACAATCAGTGTGAATATCACCGCCAACCATTGAGCCCGGCTCGACCTTTCAATAATTAGTCTGTCACGCTCATCAACCTGTGTCGGTTTTCGAAGAGTGACGTTCACAAGAATCAGGTAAACAAGGGGTACTCCAATCAAAACAGCGTACATAATAAACCTGAGGTTTAAATCTCTCTCAAAGGCAGTGATGTCGCCTTGCATAACCAAAACTGCTATAAGAGCTGCCGTGAGAACAAGTCCGATAACGAAGCTGTACAATGCCCTTTTCTGTAGCGGTGCCATAGTTCCTATCCTCCTTTGGTCTTCCCAGTTATTCTGAGTATCGTATTCATGACATATAGTATTATATACCTTACTTTTTGTCAGGTCCCCATTACATTACCGGGAAAACTACCTGTAAAATACGTCAGGTATCGAGACTGAATCTGGAATACTGTGCAGGTTTATTTAGAAGCATGCTGGCCGAGAGAAATCCACATTGGTAGTCCGATAGGTAATTCAATTAACCAAGTTGGTGAGGAAGGGGGACGGTTCCCAAGCTTCTCTATCTGGTGGGTAGATTATCAAGAACCATTTTCATGTTTCCCCGATATTCTTCAAAAGCATTCCGCCCCTCATCGGTAAGTCGAACAGTAGTGTGGGGTTTCTTACCTAGGAATTCCTTTTCGATCACCACGTAACCGGCGGCTTCCAACTTGCCTAAGTGTGCAGACAGGTTGCCCCATGTCATGCCGGTTTGACGCAATAGAAACAAGAAATCGGCAGCTTCGACAACATACAGATAGGCCATAAGCGTATATCGTGAAGGTTCATGGATTAGTTTGTCGATTTTGCTGATAGGCTCCTGAATCTGACCGCCATTATTGCCGGCCCTCACCCTGTACCTCCTCAATCATCTTGGGATACTTGCGTAGAAAGCTGATTAGTATCCCCAGACCGATTAGCACTATGATCCCGCCGGCACCGATGAAGCCAAATTCCCATCGAGTACCTAGCCACAAATGAAGAACTGCTCCCAGAAAGATCAACGCGGCATGCAGGTAGAAGCGGTTAACTCTTGCCCAGTAGGCAACAAAACAGACAACTGCTGCCAGCATTCCGTTGAATATCAACGGAAAGTAGTCAGCGAGCCACTGTGGCCTCGTGCCGATCCCCCATAGCACCGCTGCCATTACTCCCAGCAACAGCACTACCGTCCCAAGAATAACAAACCTTGCCGTTATTCTCCGCCGGCTGGTCGCACTAAATCTGACATAGCCGATACGTGGGTAGGTCACCCATTTTTTTATTCCCCATATCGTAAAATATATACCTGTGAAAAAAATGCCTGGCAAGTAGGGTGCTTCAGTAAGTATGGTAAGACCCCACCCCAGTATAAAAAGCCCCAAGAAGATGTCCCAAAGACCGTCCTGGAAAAATGACATGTAGACCTTGCGCTGGATTTCCTTCAAATTCACGTCTGATACCATGGTGAGCCTCCTCTAATAATCTGTTGAATATTATACTTTGTGCCACAAAGTACTTTGCATGATTGTATCACACCGACAAATTTTGTCAAGTGGTTCATTGAAGGAATTTTTCTGGACAACTAGTTGGAAGGCTGAGTAATGGTAGCTTACGCGAGAAGTTATGTAGGAACCAGGCTGACGGAACCGGGTATCAACTAGGCAGAATCAGTGAGGCGCTCGAACAGAGGTCCGGACTAACCATGTAATAGTGACTGTCCCTGAAGCCACCACGGATACTAGCTTTCTATCTTCAAACAAGCATCCGAGATGTTTGTCCATCGATACCTGTAACCGCCGACACAGTTCGTGGTTTCCCTCAGACCTTGATTACTCATCAAGTATCTTGGCTTTGGTCAAAACATGCGAGATGATGAAAGGATATAATCAGCAATCTTCTGAATAGTTGCCCAATCCTGGTTTGTCGGCTCAAATCGCCTATCCACCTGCAAGGTCCACCCCTGAAACTCTTTGGCATAACTATGAATTGTCAGGTTGCCGATCTTTTTCGTCAGGTTTTTTACTGCTTCATCGTTGGAAAGAACCTCTGTCAGTCCGGTATGATGATCGCTACCTTTCCAAGTCACATCGACTACTCTCCCGAATAACGGGAATGTCTTTTTCCTTATTGTCTTGATTTCAACCGCTTTGTGATTTGTAAGGGGTCTCTCATCCGGTATACAGAGAATAACCCACCATAGAGGAGGGCTGTTTCTACTCGCATCTTTTTTCAAGATGTTTATCCATCTGACCAATCCTTCGGGTATGTCTATAATGCCCAAAGAACGTTGATACCATGAATTCTCTATTTTCTCTTCAGCCCGGCCGCGCTCAGCCAAGTCCGCTCTAATACCCAACGAATTGAGGTTCCGAGCTAATTCATCTCTTGATTTATCACGGAATACCTCTTTCATTTGTTGGAATCATACCATAGCATATCGGAGATGACTATAAGGCCACTGTTTGGCGAACTCTGGGTTGGTAGGGAGGGGAGACTCGAACCCGCTCGCCCTCTAAAGAACATGATTCTAAGTCATGCTCGTCTGCTAATTCCGACACTGCCTTGTTAGGAAACTACCTAATATGATATCGTCTATCAGACTCGCCTAAAATTATCCTTCCGTCCGAGGAAGATTGCCGCGAGATCGAGAGAAGATGCTTAGCGAGCTGGAAAAGGTTCTGACAATCAGAACCCCTTCTCTCCTCAGTCCTGAGTCTCTCGGACACTATGACAATAACAACACCCCGCTAGGCCTGTAGGAAGGGCTAACAGACAGGTACGTGATATGTTATCCATACAAATTGGCCAAGTGTGATTATGTCAAGTACTCAACTTCTTGATTAGAGAAGCCATATTCTTGCCGAAGTTCCAGGCTGTTTGGAGTCCCTCTTCATCCTGTTCCACTTCACCTTTCTCTCGGCCGATGGCCACATTCCAGTATGTAGAACCAGGAATATAAAACCCCAGAATCTGAAACCACAAGGTAAGTTGAGCAATGGTGAAGTTCTTGCCGGAACGTCGTGCCACTACCAAGGGTCCACCAACCTTGCCGTGGAAGGGTTCACCGTTCCAACGTGCGATATAGCCAGCGCGCTCCATAAGTCCCTTGATCAACGCCGTCGCCGAGCCATAATACACCGGTGAAGCCAGAATTATACCGTCGGCCTCTTTCATTTTGAGGTATATTGGAAATAGGTCATCCTCGATGGAGCAAGTCTCCTGTTTCTTGCATGCCATACAGGCAGTGCACGGTTTTATTTCCAGGCCGGCTAACCGAATAAGTTCGGTACGCAATCCTTCTTCAGAAATTGATTTAAGCGTATGTCTGGTTAACAGTTCAGTGTTGCCGTTTTTCCTGGGGCTGCCGACTATACCTACGATTTTCATCTCGCGACTCCTTGGTCTATCCCCGGTTTATGACTAACTACATTGGTGGAGCTGAGGGGATTCGAACCCCTGACCTCCTGCTTGCAAAGCAGGCGCTCTCCCGACTAAGCTACAGCCCCAACGTCAATCATTGTATCAAATACTGTGTGGTAGCAAAAGCTTTATGCAGGGAGTCCGTTCAATAACTCGAATCATCATTGCTAGCGAAGCGTGACAATCTCAAGAGATTGCTTCAGCGATTTCTCTCGCTTGCGCTCGGGATGCCTCGCCATGACATGTGTTGATTGGCCAGTAATTTCATGCTGTTGAGTTCATGGCATAATTGCTATACTAAAGAAAGAGGATACATAGGTGCCGAGTATAACTTTCTTAACGGCTCTGGCTGCAGGGCTTCTATCCTTTCTATCGCCTTGTATTCTACCGCTGGTTCCGGTGTACCTGGCTAATATAGCTGGGTCATCAGTTCTTACTCCAGAACTTGCTGACCGAAGACATATTTTTCTCCATACCATCAGCTTCATAGTCGGTTTCTCTCTGGTTTTCACCACTTTGGGAGCCTCTCTCGGTTTATTAGGAGCTGCGGTGCCACAGGGAGTGTTGGAAAAAGTGGCTGGCGCCCTATTAATCGTGTTCGGTATATTCCTGGTGGCTGCTACTAAGGTGCCCTGGCTCAATTATGAGAAACGCCTTGACTTTGCCAGGACCAAAGGTACAGGCTATCTGAGGTCCCTGTTAATAGGGGTAATATTCTCCCTGGGCTGGATTCCCTGTGTTGGCCCAATTCTGGGGGGCATACTAGCCTTGGCAGCGAGCTCACAAACAGTGTGGCAAGGAGTTTATCTTTTACTTGCTTATTGTTTAGGGCTGGGGCTGCCTTTTATTGCCGTGGGTCTAGCGTTAGGGGCGGCATCAAAATATGTCAGATGGCTTAGCCGCCACGCCTTCGCGACCTCCATAGTGGCCGCAGTACTGCTTATCACTATAGGAATCTTGATGTTGACCGGTTACCTGGAGTATCTCGGCGGGCTTATGCCAGGAGGTTACTAATAGAGCCATGAGAATGTCAAGAAAGACTTGGATAATACTGGCAATCGTGATTGTCGTAATTGCTGCTGCAGTTGGAATCGTTCTGAGTCGTGGTTCCTCCAGTCCGTCAGACCTCACATTGCCCATTATTACATGGAATGAAACAACCCTATCTACGCTGGAAGGGACTCCGGTAGTGCTTAACTTCTGGTCCATAGGTTGTCCTGCTTGCAGACAACAACTGCCCTACCTTGAGGCCGTGGCCCAACAAAATGAAGGAGAGCTAAAAGTCATAGCCGTTAATGTGGCTGATAATGCTGCAGGAATACAAACCTTCTTCGGCGACTATGAACCGACTATGATAATAGCACTGGACAAGAATGGCGAGGCTTTCGTGGACTACTCCTTAGCCTATAACAATACACGAGGATATATTCCGTTTACATTATTGATTGATAGCGAAGGTTTAGTGCAGCATGCAAAAATTGGCGCGTTTCAACGTGAAACAGAGCTGTGGAATACTCTGCACGACGTTTTTGGAACTACTATTCCTTGAATCTCCTGAAGACAAGAGTAGCATTGACTCCACCGAAGCCAAAGGAATTGGAGAGAGCCACATTTACCTTGGCCTTTCTGGCGATGCTGGGGACATAATCTAAGTCACATTCGGGGTCCGGAGTGTCGTAGTTTATGGTCGGCGGTATGATACCATCTCTTATGGTGAGAACAGTGAAGATAGCTTCTACTCCGCCGGCTGCACCTAGCAAATGACCAATCATGGATTTATTGGAGCTTACGGGCACGTTTTTGCTGTGTTCTCCTAAGGCTGCCTTTATCGCCTTGGTCTCCGATACATCATTGCTAATGGTAGACGTTCCATGAGCGTTAATGTACTCAACATCGCCAGGCGAGATATCGGCGTCATTCAAAGCCAGCTCAAGACACCGGGCTTGATTTTCCCAGTCAGGATCAGTTATATGAAAGCTATCGATGTTGGAGCCGTAGCCAATAAGCTCGGCATAGATTTTAGCCCCTCTTCGTATGGCTGACTCTATTTCCTCCAGGATAACAACTCCCCCACCTTCTCCGATTACAAAACCATCCCGGTCCTTATCAAAGGGACGGCTCGCCTTCTCGGGCTCATTATTCCTTCGGGATAGGGCTCTCATTTTGTCGAATCCCGCAACGGCAATGGGGATAACGTAGGCGTCGCTCCCTCCAGCAATCATGGCATCTGCTTCGTCATATTGAATAAGCCTCAAAGCATCACCAATACAATTGCTTCCGGTCGCACAGGCAGTAACCACACATTTGCTCGGTCCCCGGATACCGAACTCCATGGATACCTCCCCTACCGCCATATTGGGTAGAAATCCGGGAATGAAGAAAGGAGAAACCCTCTGTGGTCCCTCATCACGAAGGGTGAGAAGGTTCGCTCCGAACATGTTCAGGCCGCCGGCACATGAGCCTAGCACTACTCCTACCCTGCTGGTATTATCTCCATTTATAGTCAGTCCGGCATCATGTATTGCCAAGCGAGCAGCCACCAGTGCGTACTGTATGAAGGGGTCTGTCCGTCTGATTCTTTTCTTGTCTAGAAAATCTTCGAGATGGAAATCCTTGAGTTCAGCAGCGATTTGCACGTTGAAGCCGGAAGGATCAAACTTGGTGATTCTGGCTACTCCTGATTTGCCGTGGCATAGCTTTCGCCAGGATTCTTCAACACCTGTGGCTAAAGGAGTAACAGCACCCAGTCCAGTGATTACTACCCTTCTTTTAAGTGCCCTGTTCACTCTTGTTCAACACCTATTATTCAGCCTGAAAAGGTTTTTAAGCTAATTTTCTAGCCCTGTCGCACCGCCACAAGCAGTAAAGGGAGGCATGAGTGTTTATTCCAGAAATGGCTACCCTCTAGATTTTTGATTCGATATAGTCAAGTGCGTCTTGGACAGTTTGTAGGTTTTCCGCGTCCTCATCGGGAATTTCGATTTTGAAGGTGTCTTCCACCGCAGTAATCAATTCAATGAAGTCTAGGCTATCGGCATCAAAGTCATCAGCAAATGATGCTGTGGGGACTACTTTTGATTTATCAATCTCCAACATCTCCACGATCAGTTTTTTTAACTGTTCAAAGGTCTCGGTCTCACTCATTTTCTCGTTCCCTTTCTGGCGCTAGTCTCCTAGGCCTGAATCATACTACTCCTGCATTATATCATCCCCCGTGCTGTCTAGGGAATTGGGGAGCATACAGAATGGTTATAGAAATTTTGAGATGAAATCTCAGCTCCCCGGGCAGGACTCGAACCTGCAACCAAGCGGTTAACAGCCGCCCACTCTACCGTTGAGCTACCGGGGAATTAATGCTTTCGCGCAATTGCTCAAGCTCGCCAGCACTGATTTTGGCATTTTTGGGGATTTTCCTCAAGGTGGCTTTCCCAAAGTCCTTGCTGTTCACCTTGTCTCACTCTGAGAGATGTAACCCTCATCGCGAGGCAAATTCGGCTCCTGGGCAGCTTGCACGGCTAACTCATCGCAGCGTGTATTTTCCGGGGTTCCGGCATGCCCCTTAACCCAGCTAAACTGTACCTCATGATGCTCACATAGTTGCAGGAGCCTCTCCCAAAGGTCGGGATTCAACACCTTGTCTCGTTTATTGCGCTTCCACCCGTTTGCTCGCCATCTCTGAGCCCATCCTCTCGATATTGCCTTGACTAAGTACTCGGAGTCACTGTACAACGTCACCTGGCATTTCTCTTTTAGAGCCTCTAGTCCAACAATCGCAGCTATTACTTCCATTCGGTTATTGGTAGTTTTGCAATAGCCCCCTGATAGCTCTTTCTTGTGACCTTCATAAAGGAGTATTGCTCCATACCCACCGGGGCCAGGATTTCCAAGGCAAGCGCCATCGGTATATATGGTCACGTGCTTGATTTTTTCCATTATAGTTCTTTTTTTGATGCCAAGGCGTCAAGTTTTCACTCCTTTTCTGATTTTAGTTGGCTGCCGGGCCAGGATTCGAACCTGGGCTAAAGGATCCAAAGTCCTCTGTGCTACCGCTACACAACCCGGCACTACATTACGTTTTGGTGCCGAAGGTCGGATTCGAACCGACACGGGGGTTGCCCCCCAACAGTTTTTGAGACTGTCGCGTCTACCTTTCCGCCACTTCGGCGCACTCACTCTCCAAGCGTTAATCCCCTTCTCAGTGGTCTCCCCTTCGCAAAGGGCAATCTCCTGCTAATCTAATTCTAGTCCATAACTTCATGCGTGGTGCCGAGGAGCGGAGTCGAACCGCTGACACGCGGATTTTCAGTCCGCTGCTCTACCACCTGAGCTACCTCGGCATCAGGAATATTGTAGGTTTTCCCCCGTTCCAGTGTCAAGCAAGTATATTCGTAATCATTTGACCGCCGTCTTGAGTAAGTGATACCAGACCAGCTGCTAGCTTGGGGCGCCAGGCTTGACCAAAGGGATGTGACCAGCGCACAAAGGGCATTCTTGAGGCGAATAGACCGTTGTGGGAGCACGAAGACAACTAAAGAAAGGCAGGTTAAAGTCTAAATCCTGCTCACTGCGGTCGACCAGCACTCCAATACCAATGATAATACCCCCCAGTTCATTTACAGCACTTATTGTCTCTCTAAGCGAACTTCCGGTGGTCAGGATGTCATCAACAATAAGGATGAGTTCGCCAGGCGCAATTTCAAAATCGCGCCGGAAGACTCTTACACCTCCCTCTTTTTCGGCGAAGATGCTCCTCACTCCTAATTGGCGGGCGGTTTCGAAGGCCAGAATAATGCCGCCGGTGGTTGGGCCCGCCACTGCGTCTATCTTCTGCCCTTTGAAGTGTTGGGCGATAAGGCGACACAATCTCTCAGTAAGATGAGGGTATTGCAAGATGCGAAACTTTTCCCAATAGACAGGCGAATGTAATCCTGAGGCGAGCAAGAAATGTCCTTCTTTTGTTGCTCCAGCCGTCTTGAATATCTCCAGTACCTCGTCACTCAAGTTGCGCCTCGAAAGAATAGCTAGCCATCATTTCTTGCTCACCAGCCTCGTTTAACTCCGAATAGCTGTAATGCTTGACCACTCCCAGACTGCTGGGTGGCCAGTAGATAAACCAGGCTTTGCCTATGATATTATCCTGGGGCACCGTCCAGTTATGACTCGAATCGTTACTATTATTGCGATTGTCGCCGAGGACGAAGTATTTGTTCTCGGGAACTTCTGTGGCCGGCATCGTGTAGTTTGGCCGCTCCTTGATATATTCATCCTCCTCCAGGGGGATGCCGTCGATGAAAACTTTGGCATTTTTGATCTCCACGGTCTCGCCGGGCAAGCCAATAACGCGTTTGATGTAAGGGTATTGGGACCCAAACGGTGGGTTAAAGACTATTACATCTCCTCGCTGAGGGCCAGAGGAATGGTAAGTCACCTTGTTAACCATAATGCACTCGCCTTCCTGGAAATTGGGCTCCATGCTGGACATTACCACAGTATAGCTCTGTACAGTGAGCCGCAGGAGAGCAAAAACGGCTACAGCAATGAGAACAGTTATGGCGACCTCACGAAAAATCTTCATCGCCAAAGGCTCATTCTATCATAACCATGTAGTCAATTCATTCGCTATAGCTCTACTTGTGTACACTGTTCCTTGATGCTAACATTACTAATTACCTCGGGCCGCTAGCTCAATTGGTAGAGCAGCTGACTCTTAATCAGCAGGTTCAGGGTTCGAGACCCTGGCGGCTCACTATCTGAATCCACCCCTCTTGCTAACATTTTGCTAACATCCGGCTCCAGCATTTCGTCAAAACGCTTGGCCGCCGCTTCTTGCAGCCCCGGAACTACATGGCTATAGGTATCCAGCGTGAATGCAACGCTGGCATGTCCCAGCCTCTCGCTTACCACCTTTGGGTGCACCCCAGCTTTCAGCATCAGCGTCGCGTGAGTGTGTCGGATGTCATGAAACCGGATATGGGGTAGCCCTGCTCTCTTAAGGACCGCCGCGAAACTATGGCTGATCGTGTCCGGATCAAGGGGTCTCCCATCAGGATAGGCGAATACGAGGTCGCTTTCGGTCGGCGGCTTCCCCAGAACAATCCTTGTTGCTTCATGCTTCGCTCCGTGCTGGCATAGCAGCAATGTCAAAGATGAAGGCAGCGCTATTTGGCGCCGGCTGTGCGAACTCTTGGGTGCCCTCATCTGGCAAACTCCGCAGCGTTTGTGCAGAGCCTGGACCACATGTAGCGACCCCGAATCAAGGTCTAGATCACACCACCTCAGCCCCAGCAATTCTCCCAATCTCATGCCGGTGCAAAGTGCTGTAGAAAACAGCACATAGTGGGGCGTTTCCCAGGCAGCCTCCATCACTCTAGCGATATCCTCGGAGGCTAGTGTCGCCATTCTCACACGTCTGGGCCGCGGAGGATCCACTGCCTTGGCTACATTGCGAACCAACATTCCCATTTTGACAGCATGGTTCAGCGCCTCGGACAGAATACGATGCTGGTAGAGAACAGTTCGAGCACTAAGCCCCCCTTTTCCATCAACCCGACCTGCAGTAAGAGCATCAGCGTAGTAGTCCTGAATTTCCTGAGGCTGGAGTTGACAAAGCGGTATTTTTCCCAGTGCCGGGATAAGATGATGCTCCACTTCCATTTGGTAGCTCTCTGCGGTCCTCGGCGAGGTGTGTATCACCGCATAGCTCTGGCACCACTCCTTCAGATACTCCCCTGTAGTTATCCGGCTGCGCTTAACGTAGCTCCCCGCCTCTAACGAGTGAAGTATCTCCCTCAGCTCCCTCTCCGCATCCTTCTTGGTCCCCTTCACCGTGTACCACTGCTGGCGTCTCTTCCCTGTCCGGGGATCCCTCCCCACGTCAATAACAATGCTCCACGACCCTTTGCTTCTTTGTCTGATATGCCCTCTCATGCTGATACCCCCTGACTCTCTATTGTAGCATCCATAACCGCAAGTACCCCCCAGTGGGACAAATTCTCCTTGACTCACTAGAACACTTGTGCTATTATATCGCTCTTATAAACCTTTGTCAATACCACAAAACACATAACGGAAATGGAAAGACTCACCCTAACAGTTGAGGAAGCTGGAGAACTTCTAGGCATCAGCCGTGCCCTGGCTTATGAAATGGCCCGCACCGGCCGGCTGCCGACTCTCCGCTTCGGCAAGAGAATCGTGGTCCCCAGGAAGGCAATCGAGACGATGCTAGAACGCGCTGTCCCCAGCACCGCCCGCGAACAGGCATGACAGCACCAGAACCTCCACCGGACACATGCACTCTTGCCGGGTGGAACCTGTCACCAGGAGCTCTCCGCACACGAAGGTACGATGACTATGCCGGATGGCGAGCTGACTCCGGAGGAGACGCAGGCTCTTCTCAAGCACTGGCTGGACAGAGGCAAGCCCACTGTCATCCTCGACCAGGCCCGGTGGTTTAACCTCCAGGCCTTGCTCTATTCCACCGACAGCTTTGTCGCTCAAAAGCGCCGCGATCACACCCCTGCGCTCCGGCAGATCCTGGCCCGTTGGAACAACAACCAAGCGGAGGTACCAAATGAAAATATTGAAGTACGCCCTGGAGAACCACCACTATGACCTGGCCGCCCACGTTCTGGTCTACGGCTTGGTAAAGGCCAAGGTTGAGGAGAATGGCAAAAAGAGGCGCCCCAAAAGGCAACCAAAACGCTCGTAAGCACGGCTTCTACAGCCACGCCCTGACCGAGGCTGAAAAGGTCGACCTGGAAGAAGCATCCCTTATTGAAGGCATCGACCAGGAGATCGCCTTCCTTCGGATCAAGCTTAAGGAGCTGGCCGAGCATGAGCCGGAAAGGATCGACCTTCAGCTGGAAGCAGCCAACACCATCGCCCGCCTGATCAGGACCCGCTACCAGATATCTAAAGAACAGAAGAAGTCCCTCAAGGAGGCCATCCACAAGGTCCTGGCCGACGTTGCCTTTCCTCTGGGCATAGGCATAGGAACAGGAATAGCCAGGAAATGAAACTCAGACCCTACCAGGCCCAGGTCGCCCGCGCCGTCCTGGACAGCATCCAGTACCGCAGAGGCCTTACCCTCTCCGTCGAGATCGCCCGCCAGGGCGGAAAGAATGAGCTCTCAGCCCACCTTGAACTACTTCTGCTCACCCTCTTCATGGCGCAGGGAGGCAACCTCATAAAGTGTTCTCCCACCTTCAAACCGCAGACCATTATCTCGATGCAGCGCCTCAAGGAAAGGCTCGATGAATTCGGATTCAACGGCATCTATCATACCGAGATGGGATACATGATCGTCCTGGGCAACGCCCGTGCCGTGTTCCTGTCGGCCGAGGAGTCATCATCCGTAGTCGGCCACACCGTCGACATTCTCATGGAAATTGACGAATCACAGGACGTCAGCAAGGAAAAGTACACGAAGGAGTTCCGCCCCATGGGCTCAGCCTCCAACGCCACCACTGTCCACTATGGCACCACCTGGGACGACACTACCTTGCTAGAGGAAGTCAAGCTCACCAACCTTGAGCTCGAAAAGAAGGACCGCATAAAACGACACTTCCGGTTCGACTGGCAGGAGGTGGCCCGGCACAACGAGGACTACAAGCGGTTTGTAGAGGGGGAGAGGCAACGCCTCGGCGAGGACCACCCTCTCTTCCGCACTCAATACCTCCTCCTCCCCATCAGAGGCGGAGGAGGCTTTCTCACCCGCCAGCAAATCGTCTCCATGCACGGCACACACGAGAGACGCCAGGACCCCGAGGAGGGCAAAGTCTACATCGCCGGCATCGACCTGGCAGGAGAGAGGGAGGAGACAAAGGAGCAGGCTCTGGCAGCAACCAGGCAGAAGCTCGACTCCACAGTAATCACCATTGCCGAGGTGGACACCCCAGAGAGAGCCACTGCGTCCCTCGCCGAGCCGGTCCTGAAGGTTGTCGAGCACTACCGCTGGACAGGCACACCCCACAGCCAGCTCTACGCTTCCATGGTAGAGGCCATTAAGAGGTGGAAGTGTCAGAGGGTGCTGGTGGACGCCACCGGGATCGGCCAGCCCGTCGCCAGCTTTGTCAGGAAGGAACTGGGCAGCCGGATAATCCCCTTCACTTTCACCCAAAGGAGCAAGAGCGACATGGGCTTCGAGTTGCTATCGTTCGTCAACAGCGGCCGCCTCCGGATCTACCGCCAGGATGGCTCCAACGAACACAGAGAACTAATGTCCCAGCTCGAAAAGGCCCGCTCCCAGTATCGGCCGAACCAGACCATGAACTTCTATGTCGATCCCCAGGAAGGCCACGACGACTTCTTGGTGAGCCTGGCGTTGCTAGCAGAGGCCGCCAGAGACTTCAGCCCCAGGGCCGCAAAGGGAGGCTTGCGAGATGATTGACTTCGCTCTTCGTACACGCCCACCTAGTGATTTGTTTCCCGAAAAAATGCCGGTTTCCAAACCGCCCTGCATTTATGGTAGACCTTAGATGAAACTTCAGCCCCACTACTTCTGTCCCAAAGCCCCCAAAACCAGAACCAAGCCCAGGATCCGCAAAGGGGACGTCAAGACCTGCTACGTCCGCATCAAGCGCCGGTGGGTGAGAATAGGAACAATTTGCCTCGACTGCGGAGAATTCGTCTCGGAATTGCAGCAGCCTCTTAAAAACAAACCAAAAGAAACAACCAAGAGACGTTAAAAAGAAACCAGGGGGGTCAAACAAAAGACGCAAACGCGAAGGACCTGAATGAGGAGACTATCTTGAGCCCCCGCCGATGGGGCACAACTACGAGAGCCTGGGCCTACCGCTACCTTGTTCTCAGAGACGGCGAGGCTTGTTCCATCTGCCACGCCATTCCGACTACACAAAACCCGACTGCACAAAACCCGACTACACAAAATACACTCGACATAGACCACATAGACGGAAATCCCAACAACAACCACCCTGACAATCTTCGCCTCCTGTGCCGCCAATGTAATGTCTCTCTTGCCAACCAGCACCGCACCCCAGAAACCCTGAGAAGTGCCAAGAGAGCGAGAGAGAGATCGGAGGGCCAACCAGCCACACGCATCGCCAAGGAGGACGCAAACTACCGAGCCGGCAGCCCGGAGATGCAAGCCAACTTAATATACGAGGTAGCATTCCGACGATGGGTCATGGCTAGGGTCACAACGCAGGGCAGTTATGACTATACCACCGCCGTCAATGAAGGTGCCGAGACTATCGGATGCTCACCCCTAACAACCAGTCGTTACCTGGCCAAACTCATCTCGCCAGCGGGTCCGCTCACCGAGATCAAGGATGCACTTGGTCACCGGATCCTAGTCCTCAAGCCGCATCTCCAAACGCCACCCCATGAACCCTAATTGCTTCAAAGCCACCTACCAGGGTGACGAAGTCTGGTTTGTCCTGGACGACACTTACAGGGACAGCTTGCCTAGCAACGCCATAGTCTACGCCCTGGAGGAAGCCGAAGTCCTCGCTGACAGGTCGCAGTGGACACGCAGAATCGTCCATCAAGCCAAGAAGCACGGCGCCCGGTTGGCCCTACCAATCAAGTAGCCCAACGGCAGACAAAGGGATTGCGGGCACATAACAGCATAGAACTTCTACCGTTCAGGGTGCGTATCTAGTTAGTGCCCTCCGGCAAGATGTCCATCCAGTTGTCTCAGGCGACCTAGCTGAAAAGCGTCCGACCCACATGGCATTGCCCCTGCCTTGTGCTGGATGCTCTAGCGACATCCCACAGCGATTAGGGCGCCGTCGGACGTAAGCCCCACCATGTGAGAACCGCCTGCTGCGACCCAACCGCGATCATACTCAACAACCACGCCTCTCGCCCTCAGTTGAGGTATCTATATGCTGACGGTAACCGGGCTTGGCGGATTGCCCTCCAGGTGATTGACATCGCCTGCGTCTACTCCCTCATTCTTGAGCAAAGGCCTGATATCGCTTATCTTGTTACAGCCAAGGTCGAGGTATTCTAGGCCGCTGCAGTATTCCAGCCCCCTGATGTCTGCGACATCTCTTTCAGAGGCGTCAAGCGTTTGCATCTCTTCCAGCATCGAAGGGTAGATGGCTCCGGGCCCATTCCGAGCTTCTGTAACTTCTCTATGATAGCTGACCCTAGCATGGGGTCGGGGAAGCTCACCGGCTCCTCCTCTGGTTCTTCCTAATCAACCTGGAATTGCACATTCGGCGACTGCCCAGGCCGCCGTACCCATGTTAGCCGGCTTAACGATTGCGCCAGAACGATCGAGCTCCCAAATTGCCATTCCTTCCTTGCCGTCATCAGGATCGTTCACAGCCAGAAAGAGACGGTCGCCGTTCCACCCGCAGCCCACGACGGTCACCCAATGCATGGGCTTCGGGTCCGGCAGGTCGATCAGGAACTCAACATCGCAGCCTTGGTTGAGGTACTCACAAGCGAAATCGAATGCTTTGGCTCCTACAGCGTCCGGGTCACCATTCCCACCCTTGACCTCGAGAAGCAGACTATTCTCTCCAATGTATGTCCACTTACCGTCAAATAGCTGGTTACCCTGAAGCCCACCGAAAGGTCTTGCGTCGCTGCCCGTCATGGCCTCCATCAGCTCTCTTATCAAGTCGTCATCGTTAGCGGGCAATTTGTCCTCGAAGCCGTGTTCCTTGGCCAGCCAGCGTAGTGAGTTGGCCGTTGAGGTAGGCCCGCACTCATTTACCGCCTGGGCAATGTCGGGCACGCCTCCCCTCAGTGTGATGGGGATCACGTCGTCGCGGGCGTCGGCGTCTCCGGAACTTGATGGTACTTCACCAGTCTGGCCACTAGGGTCGTTCTCACCCCAGATATCGCCATACCGTGGCAGCTCGCTGTGATCCCACAGCGAGTAATCGCTGGGATCAGCGCTGGGATCAGCGACTTCCGTCTCTGAAACGATGGCCCAAGTATCATAGGAAGCGCGGTCTGTCAGATCGTGTACGCCGGGGTCAAACCAGACGCTTAACAGGGGCTCCTCTGTCATCAGAGTGGAAGCAAGTAACAAAGGAATGTTCACAACTATCCATTCCTCTGTATCGATGGCGCCGTTCGCATCCAGGTCCGCGACTACATTCAAAAACCCGATCGTATCGGGTGGTGAACCCGCGTAGTAGGTTAGGTAGAAATTGAACGTCCCTCCTATAGGCGCGCCGTCGGGCTCGTCCATCCTTACGATCGCCTCTCCCCAGACTGTTGCAAGGGCGACCTCCTCCTCTTCCTCCTGCTCGCTCGTAGTACAAGCCACCAAACCCACGCTGAGAGCTAGCACCAGTGCTAGCAAGATCAGAAATACTTTCCTTGTCACTTCACCGCCTCCTTACGTTTATTCCTTTATTCGTTCACTACAACTCCTAATTCTCTACGCCTGGACTTCATACACTACATCTCCTCACCTCCTTCGTAGTAGTTCGATTTATCCGAAGCCTACTGACTACAAGAAAAGAGCCCGCTCCACATTTCCATATGTGACGGGCTGGTAAGCTTGCGAACCACATCAAACCTCTGAGGCACACACCTGACCATCGACTTTACACTGGTCTATCAGTATTTACTCTCGCAGTATATCCTAACAATGTTAAGTTCCTGTTAAGATGCTATCAATCGGTCCTATGTCCTATCTCATGTCCAAAATGCGCTGCAGAGTCAAGAAGTCACAGTATCCCAGTCTGTTATCTCACGCCAGAAAGCTATCAAATTGCGCACCCGTTACGAAGACTGCAAATGAGAGAGAACTCCCACCACACAATCATCGCACTCACAACAAAGCTGGCCAAACGCCCCGTCCTGCACCGCTGAAAAAGAAAGCCACAACTTCGCCACCCGACCCAACCGCACTGCCCGAGCCAGCCGCTCGCCACGCCGGCCGCCAAGCGCACGGCCGCTCAGCCCTCACTGCTGCCC
>JBATUN010000002.1:0-13848 GCA_049671165.1 Dehalococcoidia bacterium
GCGGGCGCCATAACGAGCACTGGCCCCTACATCACCGATGGATCCGGAAAGGTCTATGTCACGGTCAACTCGTCTGTAGCAGGCACCGCCTGGGTACATGCCTCGGCAACAGTGGATGTTGATGGCGTCGACATTGATGTAGCCACGAATGGCTACGGAGCCTGGGCAGTTGATAACGAGAAGACCTGGGTAGATGCCCGCATCTCTATAGAGGAGAGCGACACCAACCCGGTAAACACTGCCCATAACTTCACAGTAACGGTGGAGATGAATGATGGAGATGGCTGGGATCCGGCCGTTGGTATCGATGTGACCCCGTGGCTTGATGGTTCCAGCACCGCGGGTGCCATAATAAGCGCTCCCCCCTACACAACCGATGGTTCGGGGCAGGTCATTGTCACCGTTAACTCGGCTGTTGCAGGCAGCGCTACGGTTCATGCCTCGGCCACAGTGAATGTTGGTGGCATCGACATTGATGTAGCCACCAATGGCTATGGTGCCTATTATGTGAGCAATGTCAAGACCTGGGAAGGCGGTGGTGGCGAGGGTTGCACACCCGGCTACTGGAAGAACAACGCCGCTAAGAAGGGCGCTGTTTCATGGGTTCCTACCGGCTACAGCCCAGACGACAAATTTGGTGATGTTGCTATCTTCAATGTTACCATAACCGTTCGGGCCGGTGGTAGGAGGACCATCACTGACCCGACACTGCTACAGGCGTTGCAGGCTACCGGAGGCGGCGTTAATGCCCTCGCTCGCCATGCCGTAGCTGCTCTGCTTAATTCAGCGCATCCGCTCATCAACTATGACATGGGCCCACAGGGCGTCATTGATCTGGTTCACGACGCCCTGGTAAGTCCAGACCCGGATGCCATAGGCGACGCCCATACCATTCTAGCCGGCTACAACGAAGCTGGTTGCCCTATTAACCAGAAGGGCGAGCCCGTAATCCCGGACGGCGACGGAATGACACTGGTTCTCGGGCGGCTCCGCCATTGATAGCGCGAACGGTCGTCTAAAAACCAAAAGAACGCAGGAAGGGGGCTGGGAAACCAGCCCCCTTTCCGTTCCCGGATATTGCCTCCGAACACGGGAAGAACTTGCGCGCCCCTTTCACCTGTGCGGGCTTTGTTTGCCAGTATTGCTTCTCCGGGCTTAGCTCTGGTACTATTGATTCAGACCCCACTTTGGCGTGCCCGTTCCCACTCGCGCCGAAGGCAGGCAAGAAAGGATGAAAAAGGTCACCCGCAGGGTCATATTGCCAGCTTCCCTGGCAGCACTGTTGATAATCATACTAGCGGTGACGGGCCATATCAGGCCAGCACCCCCCTCGGATCAATCCCTTCTCAAGATTATCATTTACACGGATTTCGAGTGTGGCGCCTGTGCGAGATTTAACTCGGAGATTGAGCCCGAACTGAGAAGCCGCTATGAAGCCACCGGCAAGATGCAGATCGAGATACGACTGCTGGGCGCAATGAGCCCTGATGCCACGCGTGCGGCTGAGGCCGCACTTTGCGCCGGTGACCAGGGTCGCTTTTTGGAATACCAGGACGCTGTGTTCGCTGCCTGGCGTGAGGAGGAAGAAGACTATGCCGTTTTCTCAATAGAAGCTCTCACAAGCCTGGCCGCAGCGCTGGACCTTGACGAAGCAGCTTTTGCCACTTGCCTGAACAGTGAGGCCAAGAAGGCCGAGGTGGAAGAGAACATGAATATGGCACAGGTAGACGGTGTGAGCACTCTACCGGCTGTTCTGGTGGGGAATTTCACCATTCAAGGCTACAAACCACTGGACACCTATGTTGAGGCCATCGAAGAAGCACTGGCTGCTCAGCGGCCGAAATAACTGAAGGTAATTGGAATCCTGACCGGCGCTTTAGAAATGTAGTGGCGGGGTTCATCCCCGCCTTTCTTTTCTCCTCCCCTGCATATTGTCCCGTCAAGGGAGAGGATTCTGTGCTTGAGATTGCTTCGTTCTGATGAATCGACACGCGCAATGACATAGAGGGGGAGTACCTGCCAGTGACAGAATGACAACAAGTGCAGGGCGCGCAACAATACTTCTTTTCGTCATCACGAACGGCGGAAGCTTTAAAGCCATCTCGGCGGGCTGAGATCCTTCGCTTCGCTCAGGGATTCAGGCAGGCAAGTTCGGTTACCAGGAGCTCTAGAGCTAGTTTATCGCTGTATTTGCCAGTCTTGATGGCTAAGTCGGTCTCCAAAAGTCTATCGTAGGCCCGCTTTACACCCTCAAAATCATACAGTTTGGCCTGGCTCAGCGTTTTATCTACGACATAGCTTTGTTTCAGCCCTAACTTATCCTGAATCTGCAGGCGGGACAGCCCCTTTCTCAAATCCCTGGCCAAGGCTATCAGGCGGAATTGCCTGGTAATCATAGTGAGAATATGGGTCGGTGCTACACCCTCATCATACAGCCGATGAAGTAGCCGCTGGGCTGACTCGGTCCGACCTTCGGCCACCGCATCCACCAGACCAAAGATGTTAGCCTCTTGGATACAACTCACCAGTTGCCTAACATCGTCTTCGCTGATAGGGTGCTCCCGGCTGTAAAGAAGCAGTTTCCGGATTTCACCATCCATCGCCCATAAGTCTCCACCTATGAGTTCAGCAAGCAAATTCACGGCCTGGGGGGTGATATCGCCGCCCTCTGCTTTTGCCCGTTGTTGTATCCATGTCTTTAACTCCTTGCCCCGTAACAAGGGGAAAGTTCTTACTTCAGCTAATGGAGAAAGTTTCTTTAATAGAGGATTATTGCCCTGCACCCCCTCATCGACCAGCACCAGCACGGTAGTTTCAGGCATTTGCTTGATGTAAGAGACCAGGCCTTCCCATTCCCCCGGCCCGTTTCCCGATTTTCCTTTTCGAGACCTTGACTTGCTCTGCTTCACCTCAAAACGCCCTAATAAGCCATCAACTACGACCAGGCGATGCAAGCATAGAAAGGGAGCGGCACCACATTTGTTTCTAAGTTCAATTAAAGTTAGATGTTGACCGTCTAAGCTGGTGGTGCTAGTCGCTAGCATTTCCCGATCGCCCAGGCCAGTCTTGATTTCCTGCACAGCTTGGTTAAGGGAGAAACCGTCCTGGCCATAAAGAATGTAGAGCATTTACCCGTATTCTATCACAGCGGGTGTGGGTAGGACTTGTGTCCCTCAGAGCGAGGCGGAGATGAACTCCGCCACTACATTTATTCGTAGGGGCGGGGCTTGTCCCCGCCCGATTGTCTTCAATCGTGCGAAGGGTTCGGATATGCCAAACGGCTGCTGTCAGTCGCTCAAAGCAAAATATGGTAGGATATAACCACGGGGTATGGCAAACCAGCGACTCAGGGCGTGGTAGGCGGTGTTGTTATCCGCAGCCGTTTTAGTACCCTCCGTGCAATGAAGCTAAAGCGCTTCATTCAAACCACCACCCTATTATAAAACTGAACGAGTAAACAACCAGCAGGAAAACGGTTAGTAAAGCAGTTAGCAGCCACCTCCGGAAAGGACTGGTCACCTGTTGAACTCTTCCCACAATAGCCCCGAACCCTCCATAGAGAACTACCATAGCCACGGCAAATCCTATCCACCCCCCCATATAAATGCATGTTATGAAAAGAAAAAAGTGTAACGCTAATATCCCTTTCAGCACTATCCCTGGTAAATCGGTATTAATAAGTGTGTCTATAAAAAATGAAGCTGTCGCCAAGCAGACAAAAAAGAGACCTACGGCACAGCCGATGAGGCCTCCTTTTTGCCACTTCTTGAGGTTTCTAAACCAGCCAGCTAAGCGCCGCATAGCCCTCTTCCCACCTGGTATTCTATCACAGCGCTGACTTTCCCTGGCAGAAGCTCAAAACCAAAATATGCTAGGATATAATCATGAAGGTTGCCATTATCGGGATACCGAAGAGCGGCAAAACGACTATCTTTAACGCCTTGACCAGGGGCAAGGCTGAAGTTGCCTCTTATTCCCCTACCCTGACCCCCAATATCGGCGTGGCTAAGGTGTCCGATTCTCGATTATCAGTGCTGGAAGGCATATTCCAGCCCAAAAAGACCGTTCCTGCAGAGGTGAGTTACATAGATATTGCCGGTTCCATCAAGGGCTTCGGCAAAGAAGGAGCAGGGGGAGAATTCCTGAATTACCTGACTACTGCTGACGCCCTGCTCCAGGTAGTCCGGGCTTTCGAAGATGACAAGGTTCCCCATCCTGAAGGAAGCATAGAGCCGAAACGAGACATAGCTTCCTTAGATTTAGAGCTGGCCATGTTCGATCTAGCTATTATGGAGAGAAGGCTGGAAAAGTTGGAGACAAGCTTAAAAGGAGCGAAGGCGGCAGAACGGGAGTCCTATTTAAAGGAACAATTGCTGCTTCAAAAGATTAAGGCGGAGCTAGAGAAAGATAAACCGATAAGAATACAAGGCCTGACCAAAGAAGAACTCAGAATGTTAGTCAACTATCAATTCCTTACCGCCAAACCCATGCTGGTAGTCCTCAACATAGGAGAGGAGCAAATATCACAGGCTTCACAACTGGAAGGCGAGGTAAGTGCTCTTTACCCGCAGTTTGCCGTGGTCGCCCTTTGTGGCAAGCTGGAGATGGAGCTAGCTCAGCTCAGCGATGCCGAAGCCAGGGAATTTCGTGAAGCCATGGGACTGAGCAAACCGGCGCTGGACCGGGTCATCGACCTCTCCTATAGTCTTCTGGGACTGGTTTCTTTCTTTACCACAGTCTCCTCTGAGCTAAAGGCCTGGACCATACCCGGCGGAACTCCAGCACCAAAAGCGGCAGGAAAGATTCACTCGGATATGGAAAGGGGATTCATCCGGGCTGAGGTCATCAGCTATAAGGATTTGGAAAACTGCGGCAATCTCGCTGAGGCGCGAAAAAGAGGTCTGCTCAGGACAGAGGGCAAAAACTACATCATCCAGGATGGAGACGTAGTCACCTTCTTATTCAATGTCTAGGCACTCCAGATTCTTGTGTTTGCCTGATTCATCAAGCAAATGCCGAATTTGTAAGGCAGCTTATTTCAGAGCAAGGAGGGAAGATGCAGGCAGAAGTAAACAAAACAAAAGTGTCTATGATTCAGGGGGATATCACGAAGCAAGCTACCGATGCCATCGTCAACGCTGCCAACTCCAGCTTAATGGGTGGCGGAGGAGTGGATGGGGCAATTCATCGCGCGGGCGGACCAGCAATACTGCGGGAGTGCAAGGAAATCGTTGCCCGGCAGGGAAGACTGCCCACCGGCAAAGCTGTAATAACCACGGGGGGAGATCTCAAAGCCCGGTATGTAATACACACTGTGGGGCCCGTCTGGCATGGTGGCAGCGGAAATGAAGCTGAACTTCTGAGAAGCGCCTATCGCGAGTGCCTGAAATTAACTGGCGATAACCAACTGGGCAGCATTTCCTTCCCTTCTATAAGCACCGGAGCTTACGGCTATCCCGTGGATGAAGCAGCAAGAATAGCAGTAAGCACCATCGTTTCGTTTCTCAAGGAGCAAGCGACATCCCTCAAAGAGGTTGTGTTTGTCCTCTTCGATTCCCTGACTTACCAGAGCTACTGCTCCGCTCTACAAACTTATCTCAACCGCTCAGAAGGATAGAAGAACGAAACCTCACGCAGCGATCACCTGAAAAGCCGCGAATCTATTCCCTACAATAGAGAGGCTTTTGTCATTGCGAGCGAAGCGCGGCAATCCGCCATACCCACAGAGATTGCGGAGCTTGTTCCGAAGCGTAAGCGAGGAATCTCGGTTCCTCGCAACGACACGAGGGGGGAGAGCTTCAGCTACCTTCGTTAGACTCGTAATGACAGAGGAGTGAAATGTTATGAAAAAATGGAGTTCACCCCTCTTACGTGTAGAATCCTTTAGGGTCGAATAGCCTTAATAAAGTCACTTCCTCTTTAGCCGCCGGCTGAGCCTCTTTTAGATTGGGGCTGACCTTAAGTTCCCAGCCGACTTTTTCTCTCATCCCGGCTACGGCTTCTTCTGCTGTCTCTTTTAGTCTGGATGGAATATAGGTTGTCAGCGTAAAGGTTTCTTCGCCGCCAATCTTTTCGAAGATGCCGACGTCTGTCACCAGCGTCGTCACATTTTTCCCGCTGAAGGTAATATAGGGCACTTCTTCCACTAATCTTTGCTTGCCCGAGTTGATTACCGCCACAGTCTCTCTATTACCGTTAGCTATATCGTTAGACCCTCCCGAGCCGACCAGATATCCTATGCCGGGAAGCTTCGTGGAGTTGCCATTACCATATTTGTCTATCTGCCCTCCCCCCAAAACGCCCAGGCATTGATTTGACGAGCCGCCGACGAAGACTCCCAGCATAGTCTCGTTATTGTTCAGTATTTTGCAGGTGTGCATGTTGTGATAGCTGAATATGAATGGGTCTGAGGCTCTGGGAAGGTGACCAAACATGCCTATCTCAGCCATTAAATCCACGTCATAGCCTTTTTCTTTTAGTCTATAGGTTGCCAGCCACCCTGCCAGATGTGGCAGCCCGACGCCCGCGAGTATGGTCTTGTATCCTCCGGCAACCAATTTGTCATTTATGACCTGCGCAGCGATGACCACCATCTTCTCCAGCGAGTTCGGTTCTTTGTTGAAATCCAGATTTGGTATCTCAGCCACTATTTCGTCTCTCCACGAATCCGAATGAGCCTTCCCCTTAAGATAAAGAAGCCTATCTCTGCCGAGTTTGGCAAGATACTCGTTGTAGTCCTTACAATCCAGAACCCAGTACTTTATCCACTCCGAGAATTTTCGCTCATCTCTTGATGCTTCCCTGCTTTCGATGAGGAAGTCGTAATCTTCAAAGTAATGCTCGAATTCAGGCAGGCCGCAGTTTGGCATCCCCGCCGGATGTGCCCCATAAGGGACTTCGCAGACCGCCTTAACCATGTAAGATGGAATTCGGACAAGGTGTGAGTGGCTACGTATATATTCCGTGGAGACTATTTTCTCGGCGCTGACGACAACTCCATATTTTGCCCCCCAGGCCCCAAAGACGTCAGCCGCCAGGGGATAGGTAATAATTGTGTTTCCGCAGCGGTCGGCAGCAGCGCCGTGGACCAGTGCAATATCCGGTCTTAATGCACTCATGAGCCCTATCTTCTCGCCGTGGACGAACGGGTCATCGATGACCGCAAATGATTCCTTGTTCTCCTCCTCCATGGTGCTTCCCACAATTGACCTGGTGGGAATCACCCTCCAGCCCATTGCTCCAGCCAGAAGTCTCTGGGGAATGGTAAGCATCGTCCAGTTCTCGAACTCCACGGCACCGGAGAGGTAGGCCTTCTGAGCCACGGGATTCGGTCCCGGCGTTGGGTATACGTCACCGATGTAACTGGCTATGATTTTCCTGGCCAGTCTTCCGTGAATCAGAGACAGCACGGTTGCCGTGATGCCATTATTTATGATGATGAACCCGGGGTTCTTGGCCCAGAACTCCCTTATAAGCTGGTTGATTAAAGCTCCGCCCCTTCCGGCAAAACCGATGGACATTCCCTTCTTAACGTGCGTTCTTATAGCGTCTTCAAGGGAGCAGACCTTGTCTTCACCTTCAATCATGGGAAGGCGAAATCTCGCGTCTAAGAAAGCTTGCATTCCTTCTGCCTCAATCATCTTGCCCCTGTGTTTCGGCTGGGCGGGGTTAACTCTGTCAAAGGTAGTGGTCTTCCCTGAATCCTGGTTATGCTATATCAGGCTCCCTGCAGTGTCAACCGCCCTTCGACGCCCGCACACGTGATAGCGCGAGCCAGCTCACGTTGACGGCTGACTCACATTTTGTGCCTTGGGTAACGACCTGCCGTGTCATTGCGAGCCCCGATTTATCGGGGCGTGGCAATCCCATGCCTTACCACGAGATTGCTTCGGCTGACTAAAGTCAGCCTCGCAAAGACAGGAGGGAAGGATTGTTTCGTCGCTCCCGCTCCTCACAATGACAGAAAAGATGTCACCAGGGTACTGAACAGAGACAAGCGATTGGGGCCCGGCACGCCTTCTTCAGATTGTCTGATTATACGGGGTATTGTATGATAGGGTAAACCTAACTACTCAGCACGGTGTAGTACCGCCGTTGAACTGAGCGGCAAACAAAGACAGTCGAGTTGGAGATGGAGATAATCCCAGCCATTGACATCAGGGGCGGCAGGTGCGTCAGGCTGTATCAGGGCGATTATAACCAGGAAACTGTTTTTGATGAGGACCCTGTGACAGCAGCCTTGACCTGGTATTCCCAGGGGGCGCGCTGGCTCCATATTATCGATTTGGATGGGGCGGTTGCCGGTGAGCCCAAAAACATGGAGGTGGTCGGGCAGATAGCAAAGGAGACTGGCCTGTCGATAGAATTAGGCGGCGGTATCAGGCAAGAAGAGGTGGCAGAGAAACTGCTGCGCCAGGGCGTAGGCCGGTTAATTTTGGGGACTGCCGCGATAGAGAACAGGGAACTGGTTAAGCAGCTATGCCAGCGATTTGGCGAGGCTATCGCAGTTAGCCTTGACGCCCGGGATGGCAAGATAGCCATCCGCGGCTGGCAGAAGAACACGGTTGTTGAGGTTCTCCAGCTAAGCCGCGAGATGGTTGATGCGGGGGTGAGGCGCTTTATTTATACCGATATAAAAAGGGATGGCACCCTTACCGAGCCTAACTTTGATATGATGAAGAGATTGATCGCTGAAACAAATGTCCCTGTCATTGTGGCCGGAGGGATTTCCAGGCTGGAGCATTTGCGGAGAATCAAGGAGCTCGGGGCAGAGGGAGCCATTATCGGCAAAGCTCTCTACACCGGCGCTATTGACTTGGGGGAAGCTACAATCAATTTCGGAACTTGAACCAAACGAGGAAAATCTTGCGATTTCCCTGGCTGTCCGTTAGTATTTGTAGTGGCGGGGGTTTATCCCCGCCTCTCGGGCGGGTACAAGACCCGCCCCTACCGATTGGCATTTGGATATGGAAACGTAGTGGCGGGGTTTATCCCCGCCTCACGGGCGGGTACAAGACCCGCCCCTTAGCCTCTCTCTTCAAGGGAGAGGGGTTTTATACAAAGCCATGTAGAAGATGGTCCCGGGGGAATCTTGCGATTTCCCTGGCTGTCCGTTAATATTTGTAGTGGCGGGGTTCATCCCCGCCTCACGGGCGGGTACAAGACCCACCCCTTAGCCTCTCCCTTCAAGGGAGAGGGATTTTGTACAAAATTATGCAGAAGACTATGGCCCCGGGAAAATCTTGCCATTTCCTTGGCTGTCCGTTAATATTTGTAGTGGCGGGGTTCATCCCCGCCTCTCGGGCGGGTACAAGACCCGCCCCTACGGGAGATGAATCCTGAGCAGTAAATCCCAAATACTAAACAATACTAAAGCACAAACTGCGGATGCGCGAAACATCTGCGACTTTGAATTTCGATATTCGGATTTGTTTGGGATTTGGTGCTTCGAATTTAGGATTTGGAGTGTAGTGGCGGGGTTCATCCCCGCCTCAGGGGTTGGGACGGTCCGGGCGGGCACAAGACCCGCCCCTACGGATTGGCATTTGGATATGGAAACGTAGTGGCGGGGTTCATCCCCGCCTATTCCCCTCTTAAGATAAGAGGGGGTAAGGGAGTTATGCTCACTGAAGTAACCCCCGTATCCCCCTTACTTTAAGGGGGAAAGACGGTGTGGGTGGGTACAAAGGGATTCTGCAATTAGCTATAATTCAGGAGGCAAATGCTAAAGTTTGATGATAAAGGCTTGATTCCAGCTATTGTCCAGGATGCCAGGAATGGCGAAGTCCTGATGCTGGGCTATATGAACAAAGAGTCGCTCAAGCGCACACTGGCCAGCGGAGACGTCTGGTTCTACAGCCGCAGCCGGCAGGAACTGTGGCACAAGGGAGAAACCTCAGGCAATTTCCTGAGATTGAAGTCCATCATCAAGGACTGCGACAGCGATACCCTTCTCATAAAGGCTGAGCCCACGGGGCCAGTATGTCACACGGGCAACCGGACTTGCTTCTTCCAGCAATTGGAGAGTGAAGACACAGCGTAGTCGCCCTGGAGGCATCGCGATATCTAGCTTTCAAGGAAGATCAAATAACAATGCTCGACGTCCGAACTCCAATGTAGTGGCGGGGTTCATCCCCGCCTCTCGGGCGGGTGCAAGACCCGCCCCTACGACGTTGAAATATGGATCAGTAACAATTCTGTAGTGGCGGGGTTCATCCCCGCCTCAGGGGTTGGGACGGTCCGGGCGGGTGCAAGACCCGCCCCTACCGAAACATGGGAGAAATCATAAATCCGGCACAATATCGAAGTCCAACGGTCAGAAATCAAAACGACAACTCAGAATGCAAACTTGCTAACCTTTGCTCTGTCATTCTGCAATTTGATTTTTGCTTTTTACATTTCGAAGGGATTTGTTTGGAGCTTAGACATTAGGATTTAGAATTTAAGCTGTGGGATTGCCACGCTTCGCTCGCAGAAAAATAGAGTTGACCCCGTTTTCTTTGCTTCGGGATTCAATTGCAGGCCTAAGAGTGTTACAAATTCTAACGTTCTGTCACTCCTTAACTCCAGAGTATGTCTTGGACGCCTCGTAAAAACTATTGACAATTCTTTCGATAGTGACCTATAGTTACAACAAGAGCAACATATAGTCGCGGGTCAAGTATGTGCGTCAGAGGGTTGTCACAGTTCTCATCATGGCCAGTTCAGCACATAGGGACGGATAAGAGCCTGTTCTGGGGTCTGTCGAGGGCTGAGGCGAATATAAAAGAGTGAACAAGGGAGGAGTAACGATGAAAAATAGAGAAATACACCTGCTAGCTCTGTTCTCTATGGTTCTGGTGTTCAGCCTGATTCTTCCTGCTTCGGCAGGGGGAGCTTGTGTAACCGTGCCTCTGCCGGAGGACTGTTCTACCGGTCATCTGGCGTTAGATAGCTCGAGCGCTGCTTCGGCAATGGCCCTGAATACGCCTGAAGGCGAAGTAACGCCCGTGGTCGCGGCAGGCTACCATCACACGGTGGGGCTTAAGTCCGACGGCACCGTGGTCGCCGTCGGATACAACGACTACGGGCAGTGCAATGTCGGCGGCTGGACGGACATCACCCGGGTCGCCGCAGGCTACTATCACACGGTGGGGCTTAAGTCCGACGGCACCCTGGTCGCCGTGGGAGACAACTCCCGGGGGCAGTGCAATGTCGGCGGCTGGACGGACATCACCCGGGTGGCGGCAGGCTACTATCACACGGTGGGGCTTAAGTCCGACGGCACTGTGGTCGCCGTCGGATCCAACGACGACGAACAGTGCAATGTCGGCAGCTGGACGGACATCGTCCAGGTCGCCGCTGGTGACGGTCACACGGTGGGGGTTAAGTCCTGGGGCACCGTTGTCGCCGTGGGAGACAACTCCCGGGGGCAGTTGGAAGTCGGCGACTGGAGGGACATCACCCGGGTGGCCGCAGGTGGCGGTCACACGGTGGGGCTTAAGTCCGGCGGCACCGTGGTCGCCACGGCAGAGAATGTCAGCGGCTGGACCGACATCACCCAGATCGCCGCAGGTGGCAGTCACACGGTGGGGCTTAAGTCCGACCGCACCGTGGTCACCGCGGGAGCCACCTCCGGGCGGTGTGACAGCTGGAGGGACATCGTCCAGGTCGCCGCAGGCTATGGTCACACGGCGGGGCTCAAGTCCGACGGCACCGTGGTCGCCGTGGCTGTAGCGAACGATTACGGGCAGTGCGAAGTCAGCGGCTGGACGGACATCACCCAGGTGGCGGCAGGCGGCTATCACACGGTGGGACTTAAGTCCGGCGGTACCGTGGTCGCCGTGGGAAGGAACGCCGACCACAAGCAGTGCGAAGTCGGTGGCTGGACCGACATCACCCAGGTCACCGCAGGCTGGCAGCACACGGTGGGGCTTAATAACGACGGCACCCTGGTCGCAGTGGGATACAACTACTACGGGCAGTGCGATATCGACGGCTGGACGGGCATCACCCAGATCGCCGCGGGCTGGTATCACACGGTGGGGCTTAAGTCCGACGGCACCGTGGTCGCCGCGGGAGAGAACTCCTGGGGGCAGTGCAATGTCACCGGCTGGAGGAACATCACCCAGGTTGCCGCCGGCGACAGGTACACGGTGGGGCTTAAGGAGGACGGCACAGTGGTCGCCGTGGGAGACAACAGCTACGGGCAGTGTGATGTCGGCGGCTGGACGGGCATCACCCAGGTCGCCGCCGGCAGCAAGCACACCGTGGGGCTTAAGGCCGACAGCACCGTGGTCTCAACTGCATACAATGTGGGCGGCTGGACCGACATCGTGGGAGTCGCCGCAGGCGACTCTCACACGGTTGGGCTTAAGCTCGACGGCACCGTCGTAGCCGCGGGAGACGACTCCTACGGCCAATGCGATGTCGGCGGCTGGACGGGCATCACCCAGGTCGCCGCCGATATCTATCACACGGTCGGGCTTAGGTCCGACGGCACCGTGGTCGCCGCGGGCCCGGGGACCGGGTTTACCACCTGGAATCTGGTACTTGCATTGCCACCGTCGCAGCGTGCTCTGACCATCTCCGGCACCGCTGGAGGTTCGGTCACCACCCCTGGCCAGGAGACCTTTGCCTATGACGAGGGGACGGTGGTCGACCTGGTGGCGATCCCAGATGCTGGCTACCGGTTTGTCCAATGGATTGGCGATGTCGGCACCATTGCTGATGTCAATGCCGCCTCAACCAACATCACCGTGGACGGCGACTACTCCATAACGGCCAACTTTGTGGGCGTTGAGGCCGGCGATGTGGGCATTGAGGCCGGCGACTGGATAAAGGTTGCGTATACGTTTAATGGTTGGCCTGCTGACCGGCCGTATCTGGAGTGGTTGAAGCTGGAGTTTCTAAGCATTGACGGCACAATCGCTGATGTGCGGGCTACGCTGCACATATCCGACGGGACCGAACACAGCGACACCGGGCCTATAGACGTTGTGTCTGGCAGCGAAGTCCCTGCGCTGGCAGGAATTGCTATCTCCGCCAACAGGACAACAGGAGACTCCGTTTACATAGCCGGGTATGGCAATGTAGCAATAGAAGGCGAAGCTACCAGGACTTATGCCGGAGCAACCAGAACGGTAGTCTACGCAGGCTTTTCGCAGAATGAAACCCAGGCTACTTACTACTGGGATAAATTGACCGGGGTGATGGTGGAGTTATCCTCAACTTCCCCCGGCATTACAGCCACCGCCAAGGCAACAGAGACAAACATGTGGGGAGCTGCGGCGGTGGGGATGCCCTGGTGGCCTTGGATAATAGTGGCGGCGGTGGCGGTAGTGGGAGTGGCGATTTTCTTCGTGCGCAGAAGACGCAGGGGGCCAGCGCGGCCACCTGAGGGCGAAATTGTACATTAGCTTGAATTGCTGCCTCATTACACAAACTGGGGATGTTGTGTGTGACCACTTCCCGATTTCATCGGGCCAAAACTCCAAAATGCTTATGCCTTGCCTTGTATCTTTGCTTTCTACATTTTAATTTTTTACTTGCTGTCGCTCTGTCATTTTGCAGTTTGATTCTTGCTTTTTACATTTCGAAGGGATTTGAAGTGTAGTGGCGGGGTTTATCCCCGCCTCTCCGGCCTCTATTCTTGCATTTTGACCGGATTTGACGTGTAGTGGCGGGGTTTATCCCCGCCTCAGGGGTTGGGACGGTCCGGGCGGGCACAAGGCCCGCCCCTACAGACGATAAATCCCAGTCACTAAACGCTAAACAATATTAGACAATGAAATTCCAATGAACTGAATGGTTTTGATATCTGGATTTGTTTAGCATTTGGTGCTTGGAATTCAGGATTTGAAGCGGAGC
>JBATUN010000003.1:0-6298 GCA_049671165.1 Dehalococcoidia bacterium
AGCAAAATAGCACCATCACCATCACTATGACAGGACTCAGTGAAATTTCCATCAGTCTGGATAAAACACAATGGCCTCTCGGGACCATCCCTTCAAACACAGAGTATGAGACAAGCCCGCCGATAGAATGGTGCACCTTGACTGTGCAGGGCACTTGCAATGTGAATACCTTCATTGTGGGGGAGGATGCCAAATGGGTCAGTGATCCCAACGCTTATAAATGGACGCTGAGCAGCGATGGCACTAACGGCGAGCACATATATGGGCTATGGTTCCGCATATCCGGCGATACCGCGCGAGGTTATGTCCCCATCACCAAAACGCAAAGCGAATTTTGGCCTTATTCAGGAGGCTCAGCCTCAAGCTTGGCACCCGGGGATACCAAACAATTTGGCTTGAGATTACTGGCTCCCAGCTACTTCTTCAGTGGTCGGGAGATGCAGACCCAGATCACGATAAGCGCAGTGGCTGCCTGATGGTCGCGCGTATCAAATCAGCTGGGCTAATCGCCGCCTTTCTTGTCATGTTCTTCCCTTTTCTTACGCTGGCTGAGGACGTTAACTTCAGTGTCATTCCTGCTGAGGTACACATAGACAACTTGCTCCCAGGAGAGGCGGCAGAATTTGAACTGACCATTCACAATAAGGATGAAATGGCTCATAATTTCACCATCACTACCTTTCCGCCTCCGGAAGAGGAAAGGAGGGAAGGGAGGGCCCAATTCCCCAATGATAGCTGGATAAGCTTTTGCCCTCCACGGATTACAGTTGCCGCCGGCTCTCAGGCTAATGCAACTGTAACGGTAGCGATACCGCAAGAGCAAAAATGGGCAGGCAGGGACTGGGAGACATGGCTGGCAGTCACTGCTGAATCCAGCGACCTCCTGAATGTGAAGCTGTACGTTCGCCTGCTGGTATCCACCAGTGGGATGAGGTTCAATGCCGGATTGGTCGCCGGGATTGCTGCTGCCATAGTACTTCTTGGCTATGGTAGTTATCACTACTTCAGGCGTAAGGCCAAGCCTGAATGACCGCCAAGCCTCCGCGCGCGAGGCTCTAATCTCATCCTGAACAAACCCAAATGTCGAACCCACCCGGTTTTGTGATTTGGACTTTGAGCTTGGTTTGACATTTGAGCTTTGTCATTTGTGAGTACCTGTGCAAAGAGATTGTCACGCCTTCGTTTCACAACGACGAAGCGGCAATATGGGGTCTGCAGACTCTGTCCCCCGAGTGTCATAGTACTAATTTCTACCCCAAACAGTACAAACAGGTGATTCCCACAGACCTGGCTAGCTGGTATTCTGAAAACACTACGGGAGCACGACACAGTAGATAGAGGCGATATGAGAGTAGCTAATTCCGTCTCTCGAAATAGTGAAACCAAGCTGGTCGAGAAGCTGCGGTCGGGCGACAGTGCAGCTATAGAGGAATTCTATAATCTCTATAGAAATAGACTGTACTCGCTGGTATTGGACCAAGTAGACCGAGACAAGACGACAGCCGAGGATTTGGTTCACGAAGTATTCCTGGCTGCCCTGAGTTCACTGGATAGATTCCGTGGTGACAGCCAGCTTTATACGTGGCTGCGCAGTATCGCCCTTCACAAGATGAATGACTTCTATCGTCGCCACGCGCGACAGCCTAAACGCCAGGATTCGTCTCCCGATTTTGACGTGATGAAGCAGCTAGAGCAAGCCGAAGACGACGAACCGGCGACTCACACCGTGATGGAAGATGAAGAGGTTCGACAATCAGTCCACCAGGCTTTGGGGGGTCTGCCTCAGGATTACCAGGAGGTCCTGGTATTGAAGTATCTCAAAGATATGCCTGTGCTGGCGATAAGTCAGATTATGGGTCGCTCACCAAAGTCGGTTGAAGGATTGCTATCGCGGGCTCGAAAAGCTATGCGGGATAACCTGGAAAGTAACAACCACGAAGCTTGACCATTTCCTCTCGTATAATCTTAGCGCAGAGTCTCCCTCCAGATTACACGGCCGCCGCCCGATTTCGTTCTAGCGTCAAACCGGTCCTGCGTGAGCCCACGAAGAGCTCCCGCCTCGACGAAAGGAGGAGGTTAGAGTGAGAGTGAAGGTATTGTCTTTGTCACCGCCTCGAAGGCGTTGACCAGCCCCTGCCCCACACCATCCACAGCAATGGCAGTACAGCAATTTTCAATAGCCCACCGCACCTCGTCATTGATCATGCCGTTGCCGTTAGTATCCTCAGCGACACTGAAAACCAGAGCAGCCACGCCCGAGACATGGGCTCCGCCTGCCGAGGTGCCGGTCTTATAACCATATTGGTTCTCGGGTAATTCAGAGTAAATATTGAAGCCCGGAGCAGCCACATCCACCCAATCACCATAGCTCGATAACAAAGCCAGGGAATTGTTTTCATTGGTGCCACCCACCGCCAGACAATTGTCATAATAAGCCGGGTAGGAGGGCTCCGAAGTACCCTTATTGCCCGCCGCTGCTACAAGTACTGCCCCCTGACTCCAGGCATAATTGACCGCTTGTTCCAAATCCGGCGACGCCATCATGGCCAGGCTCAGGTTGATGACCTCGGCTCCGTGGTCCACCGCCCAGATGATGCCTCTGGCTACCAGCGATGGCTCGCACCGTCCCCTATCATCAGCCACCTTCACATTCATCAGCCGGCATTCCGGGGCGATGGCAGCAATCGTGCCTGCCATGTGTGTACCGTGTCCATAGAGGTCATCGCTTGTCGCGCTATCGGTGAAATTGATCTCAGCCATCAACTTATCAGCCAAATCCTGGTTATCCCTATTAATGCCCGTATCCAGCACAGCCACTATAATTGACTGGTCTCCTCTCGTTATTTGCCAGGCCTGGGGCGCCTCAATCTTGCTTACTCCCCACCTCTCAGCCAGATAGCTATCATCGATAGAAAACGTCGCCTGTGGGGAAGGACCATAGCTTGAGGAATCGCTATTATCGGCAGACGTCACATCTTGAACCGGCAAACAACTATAGGCTAAGGCGCTTTCTCTGACAACTAACACATCGTACACTAGCCCAGCAACGACTATTACCTCAACCAGCGTCACGGCTATGGCTAAATACTTTAGCTTCCTCATACACATCATATCTAAACAGTTAGCTAATCCAATATGAATCACCCAGCGGTACCTTTTTGGTACTGTTTTACCCAGAATTTGGTAACGTGACCTTTTACCTAGTACTTTCTAACCAGGCCTATTTGAAAAGAAAAAGGCCTGTGCTAGCTTTAAACACAGCATTTGAACTTAAAGGGTAGGCAGTGCATAGGAGGGAGATTTCCTATTATCCGTGGTATCTACCACTTGGTTGGCAAACCCTGAAAAAATTCCCCCCAAAAGTACTGGAAAGTGAGGGAATTTCCTTTTTTGAGCGACTCATAGAGTGACGAAGGTACTAGTTCATTAGTCGCAGTTAAAGGAGGGATTGGATTCCAAGAAGCCAATGGTGAAACTGGTCTAGCAGAGTTCCCTTATTCTATATTGGAGCAGTGATGAAAGTTTTGTTCGTTGGTGATTCCGAGGAACTATTACAAGCTATGTCCATTATTTTAAGAGTGAGATGGCGAGAGTTACACTTAATCCATGCTATTGAAGCAAGGCAAGCCACCCAGCTAATACACGAGGAACAGCCAGATATCGTTATGCTTCAAGTCGATGCAGCATCCCCCGATGATTTTGACCTCATAGGTCAGATTCGTAGTTTCTCCGAGGTGCCCCTCATTGCTCTTAGCCAGAGCAAGGATGTCATGGATAAGGTAAGGGCTCTGGAAATGGGCGCCGATGATTGGATTCCTCCTTCTTCGCCTATGGAATATATAGCTAAGGTGAATGCTATTCTTCGCCGCTGCTCCCCGCTTGGCGATGGCTATACCGCCTCTTATCTTTGTGGCAAGCTTAGCATCAATTATGCCACCCATGACGTATATGTGGATGGAACACTGGTGAGGCTAACCCCTATCGAGTACAAGATTCTTCACCAATTAGTTAGAAATGAAGGCAGTGTAGTCAGCCATACAAATTTACTCAACAGGGTCTGGGGACCACATTACGGCGCTGACCCTGAATTTCTCAAGAAGTATATCTACCGCTTGAGGTCTAAAATTGAGGAAGACCCAGCCGACCCCAAAATCATCTGCACTAGAAGAGGCGTGGGTTACATCTTTATTACAGCCTCCGATTCCACCAAATAGAGACCTTTTTCCACCAAATAAAGACCCTTTTTCCACCGGATAGGCATTTCATTTTTTCCTCAGCAGATATAGTTTACTCACAGTTATAGTACTTAAGTACTATAGCGGGGCCGGCCTATGGGAATAATTTTACTTATTCATCCCGACTTGGTGCTGAGAGACGAGTTGACCCTCAATTTACAGCACTCAGGTTTCCAAGTTGTAGGTGCCACCGCGGATCAGCAAGTTTTGACCGAGGTGTATAGTAGACACCCTGACGTGATAATCGTGGCTGAGTCCAGCCACAGATTGAATGGAGACGAGCTCTGTATTCGCCTGCGTCAAATATGTCAGGCTCCAATTATCATTCTGGGGCAAGGTAGTAAAGAAATATCTGGAATTGACCTCATCGAGATGGGCGCCGATGCTTATTTAGCCTCACCCCTAAATCTGAGAGAATTACTTGCTCGGATTCGTTCCTTACTACGCCGCACCCAGGCAAACGCAGCGGGGTTTGAAGGAGGATAGCTGACATTGCAGAGCGATGGCGACAATGGTGCCTGCCATGTGAGTCCCGTGCCCCTAAAGGTCATCGCTTGTGGGGTTAACAGATAGCTATCGTCGAGAGAGTACGTCGCTTAACGAGACCCGAAGGAATTCCTTCCTTCGTCCTCAGCAAAGCGAAGGACCTTCCCCTAAACAACACAATTGCCTCTTCTTAAAAAACTTTGCATTTTAATTTGTCATTTTGATTTTTGCCCTTTAGTTTTTGCGCTTCCGTCTTCTCAAGAAGCCTGGTCCCAGTACTTTCTAACCAGTACTACTTGACTAGAACGGAAGGAGCATGCTAGCATTAGACATAATACTTTGACTTAAAGGGGAGGCAGGGCAAAGAAAGTAGATTCCCTGGTACCGCTGGTATCTACTACTTGATTGACAAATTCGAGAAAATCCCCAAAAAGTACTGAAAAGAGTGAGGGATTTTCCCTTTTTTAGCGACTAATTATATGACAAAGGTAATAGGCTATTAGTATGGTAATAGGCTGTTAGTCATAGCAAGGAGGATAGGTATGAAAAGGAGAATATTTTCGTTAATAACTGTGGTCATGTTGATTGTCATGACCTTGCCTGCCACCAGCCCCCCGCCGGTGCAGGCAGGACAGTGGCCTGTGATCGGTGTTACAGTAGATACGAGTATGGGCGCTAGCCTCTATATTTTGGACCGTACTGAGGATCCGACGGGTAATACTTATGCTATAGACCAAGACACTGGCCTGCCAATAGATGGCTTGAACCATCTAACCCCTGCCCAGATTTCTGTTGCTAAGAATCACTGCTACACGGTCTGGGTGGAGAGGACAGATTCCTTATTTAAGGTCAAAAATAAGCCTAAAGATTGGACAGGCCTAGGATACAAAGAAGCCAATGGATGTATAGGAGATAATGGTCATTATAGTATTCACTTTACTACTAAGTATATAGCGGATAACAACCCGCCTGTAGCAGATGCAAACGGCCCTTACGAAGCTTGTGTTGGGGAGCCTATCACCTTCGATGGGAGTGACAGCGATGATCCCGATAAGGACGATACCCTTGAGTATCGCTGGGACTTCGATAGCGACGGCACCTATTATACAGATTGGTCTTCCAATTCAGACGCTACACATACGTGGTCTCTACCTCACTCTGGCAACGTGACCCTCGAAGTGAGAGATCTGTATGGTGGAACGCCGCTTGGGACAACCGATACGGATACGGCAGAGGTGACAGTGCATGCTTTGCCCGAATGCAACATCACGGCGCCAGACTCGGTATGTGAGGACTCCACAGAAAATACCGCCTCAACCACAGCAAGTGGAGATAGCTATACGTGGAGTTTGAGTGCTGGGACGATAACAGGTGGTCAGGGCACGGATGCCATAAACTGGACGGCACCGGATAGCAACCAATCACCGGTAAAGATAACATTGAAGGTTACCCAGGGTGCCTGTGAGAGCTACTGCGATATAGAGATAACGGTATATGACGAGCCCGGCTGTCACATAAGCGCCGATCCTGGGACAGAGGTCTGTGCGGGCACCGATGTCACCCTCACCGAGGATGGC
>JBATUN010000004.1:0-40320 GCA_049671165.1 Dehalococcoidia bacterium
ATGTTGAAGCGGCGATTTCGGAACTCAGGGAGAAGGTAGGCTATGTGTTCATTGACACGAGCAAGCCGGAGCAAACGGAGGAGCCCCCCACCAGAATGAGAAATTCAACCGCGGTCAAGCCGTTCGAAGTCATTGTGAACTTATTTGGTACCCCGAAGTATAAGGAATGGGATCCTACTCCGGTAATAGCGTACTCGTTTGCCTTTTTCTTTGGCATCATGCTGGGAGACGTAGTGTATGCCGCCCTTCTCATCGTGTTTGCCAGGTTCGGCTTGCGACTTCTCGTCGATGACCCCAGAACTGAAGGTTTCAAGCTATTCCAGAGGATAATTTACATAAGCGGCGGCGTCGGTCTGGTCATTGGTCTGCTTACCGGAAATTATCTGGGCAATTTCTACGAGTTCTTTGGAATCGAAACTTTGGCGCTTGCCTCACTAGTTAAGTACTGGCTTTCAGAGCCCGTGTACTTCATAGGACTATCCTTAATAATAGGTCTGGTCCATATAAACATAGCTCACGTGCTGGCACTTGTTAAAGGAATTAGAGAGGGGCAGAAAGCGATAGTGCCCAACAAAGCCGGGCTATTTGTGCTTCAGATCGGCGCCATACCCTGGATTATGCATGTCATACTCGGCATGAATCTTCCCCTGCTGACTGAGCAAATGTATCCCATCCTGTTATACGTTGCCATTCTGGGCGTAGTATTGATCGTCGCCTCTTCGTTTATGGAGAAGGGCGCTTTCCTGGGTAGTATCTTCTGGCTATTTGATATCACCGGCATATTGGGAGACGTTATGTCATATGCCAGGCTGGCAGGTGTGGGGCTGGCCACATACTATCTGGCATACTGCTTTAACCTGATAGCCGATTTATTGTACAACATGATGCCGGTCGGGGTAGTCCAAATCATCCTCGGCAGCTTGATATTCATACTGGTTTTGCTTGCCGGACATGTGCTTAACCTGGCTCTCAGCGCGATAACATGTTTTGTACACTCCCTCAGGCTATGTTTTGTGGAGTTCTTGTTCAAGTTCTACGAAGGAGGCGGGAGGGCATACAGTCCATTTCGGTTGAGGGCCCGACCTGCCTCTGTGAAAGTATGAACGCAGGAAGAATATTTTTAATTAACGGAGGTGTAAGATGTTAATCAGCCCGGAATCCCTCGCAGTCGTAGGAGGTGCTATAGCGTTAGCCGGTGGCCTGGCAGGGTCTTCGATAGGCATCGGTATCGCTGGCTCGGCCGGGGCAGCTACGCTGTCCGAGGAGCCAGGGCAGCTCAGAAATGTCATCCTCCTAGCCTCGCTACCGATGACCCAGACCTTTTACGGCCTCATAACACTGATACTTGTTCTGACGACGGTACTCACCCGACTTGGTGCTATGACCGACGGCGGCGGCATGGGTCTGGCGGTATTGGGCATCGGCATCATAACCGGCGCTGCTGAAGCGTTTTCAGGAGCATACCAGGGAGCTGTGTGTGCTTCGGGTATCTCGCTTTTACCCAAGACAAAGGGGCGGATACTGACCAACTCCATGATGTTGGCCGTGTTTGTCGAGTTAATAGGCGTATTCGGACTGGTATTCGCCATAATGTCCTTCGCCTTGTTAGACCTCTTCTAAAGGCATCAAAAATGGAAAAAATAAGTGAAGCTGTTGTCAGCAAGGTAAAGCTGGATGCCCAGAGCATAATAAAAGAAGCTGAAGAGAAGGCGAAAGAAGAGATTGAGAAAGCTAAAAAGCAGAGGGAAGTGAGATTAGAGGAAGAGAGGGGCAGAATGCTGGGAGAGGCAGAAGAGGAAGCTGCCAGAATTTTAGCTCAAGCCTTTATCAAAGCACGACAGCAGATATCGAGGGCAAAGGCTGACGTAATCGCTAACATAATTGACGCGGCGCGGAAGGAACTTTCCCGAATTTCAAGCGATGAAAGCTACTTTCTAGGCTTAATCAGGGAAGCTATAGCAGGGCTCGGCACGGACAAAGCCAGAATCTACGTTTCTGCCAGAGATGTAGGCACTGTGAAGAAGTTTCTTGAAACGGATAAGGAATTGTCCGGCAAGATATTGGAGGTCAAGGAGACCAATTGTCTGGGAGGGGTCATAGCCGAGGATACCGAGGGAAAACTCCGGATAGATAACACTTACGAAACCAGACTCGAGATGCTGCTACCAAAGCTGCTGCCTAAGATAAGCAACGAGCTCTTTAAGGCTCCGTAGGGAATATTGTGCTCAATCCGAGGTACGCGTTTATATCTGCTTGCTTGAAGGGTGAGGAACCCAGGACTGTCACCTCCGAACATATAGATAAAATGATGACAGCGCCCAACTTAGGGGATGCGCTGGCAATCATCAGAGACACAAATATAGGAAGCTATCTGGAGGAATCGCCTGTCAGAACTTTTGATGACTTGGATGAATACTTATGGCGATATCTCGCGCACCGCATTCGATATGTGGAATCATTTAGTTTCTTGCCCAAAGACGTGCTGGAGGTATCTCAGGCATATATTGTCAAATATGATGTCTGGAATATCAAAGCTGTCCTGCAAAGCATTTCAGGTGGTGAAAAAACCAGTATGATACCAGTTGGGATTATCCATAATAATGAGTCACTAGATGAACTTTCTAACGCTGACAATGTAGACGCTATCATCCAGCTACTCACCAGGTGCAAACTGGGAGACTATGTGCCCGCCCTGGAACAGTACAAAATAGACAAAAGCTCAAAGTCGAAGTTTGTTGCTGAAGCCAGGCTAGACGGCGAGTATTACAAGAACATGCTAAACATGGCCAGGAGAATAAAAGATGGCTTTGTACTTGCCAAGGCCTTCGGCTTGGTGATAGACCTAACAAACCTGCAAATTGCCTCCAGAGCTATAATTGAAGGCATAGGACTTGATGCTAGTGAACTTATTATTGCCGGAGGATACAGGATTACCGACAAGACCATCAAGGGATTACTGGCCCTTAAGATGACTGACATGCCTGCCAGGTTGGAAGATACCCAATATCAGGAAATAGCGAGTGAGGTATCCACCAACTATGACAAAAACAAAAATATCACCGTCGTGGATGAAATTATCGACAAGCACAAGTTCAGGATTCTCAAGGAAATGCTGTCACCAAGAGTACTGTCCCCTCTGGTAATGGCCTGGTATTTAATCCTCAAAGAGGTTGAAATACGGAACCTGCGGTTAGTTCTGAAAACAATAGTCGACGGGGTTCCCGTTCCAGAAGTAAAGAATTATTTGGTGCTGTGACATGGTATCTATTAAACACCTGGATTTAGCTGTCATAGGAGACGAAGAGTTGGTCAACGCGCTGAGATTGGCTGGAATCAGCAGACATTACACGATAAAGGGCGACCGTGATGTCCGCGAAAATGTCAGGAAAGCTCTAAATGACCTGCTAGCCGAGCCTGATGTTGGCATAGTAGTTATGTTGGAAGACTACGCACAATATGTTGAAGACCTGGTAACCCAAGTTAGAAAAAAGAGGGGAACCACTCCTGTAGTTGTCGAGATCCCGTCGAAGTTTGGCACAAAGTACCCGGATACCAGGGAACATTACAGGGCTCTTATCAGAGAAGCCATAGGGTTTGAAGTAGAAATTTGAGATTATGGCAAGAGTAGGAGGATAAAGACATGGGCAAAATATGGAGAGTTTCGGGTCCTCTAGTCATCGCCGATGAAATGAAAGGTTCCCAGGTTTATGAAGTTGTCGAGATAGGTGAAGAAGGGCTTGTCGGGGAGATAGTAGGACTGGAAGGGGACAGGGCGATAATTCAAGCACACGAAGATACTTTGGGGTTGGAAGTGGGCGAGGTGGTGAAGGGAACGGGAAGAGTGTTAAGTGCAGAGCTAGGCCCTGGGCTTGCGGGCTCTATTTACGATGGGCTACAAAAATCTTTGCTCACACTGGGTGAGAATATTGGCCCGTTTATAAAACGGGGTTCCAAAGCTTCAGCTCTTCCGCGCGACAAAAAATGGCAGTTCACACCTAGAGTGAAGGTCGGGGATGCTGTTAGCCAGGGGGATATAATAGGAATAGTGCCCGAGACTAATCTAATAGAACACCGGATAATGGTGCCGCTGGGAATCAAAGGCACGATAAAGGAGATACGCCAAGGTGACTACACCGTGGAAGAGCCTGTAGCCTGGATAGCGTATGATGGCGAAGTGAAAGAACTCACGCTGATGCAAGAGTGGCCGGTAAGAAAACCCAGACCCTATAAGCAGAGAGCCGATCCTTCAGGCTTGCTCACTACTGGAATGCGCATTCTGGACTACATGTTCCCTCTAGCTCTTGGCGGCAAGGCTTCAATACCCGGCGGATTTGGTACTGGAAAAACCGTTGCCTTGCAGCAGCTGGCCAGATGGGCTCAGACACATCTGAACATCTACGTTGGCTGCGGCGAGAGGGGTAACGAGATGGCAGATGTGCTTTATAGCTTCAGGCAACTCAAGGACCCTAACACAGGGAGACTGTTACAGGAGAAAGAGATCTTCATAGCTAACACCTCCAACATGCCCGTTGTGGCCAGGGAAGCAAGCATTTTCGTGGGTATCACTATGGCCGAGTACTTCCGGGACATGGGTTACGATATTTTACTGGTTGCTGATTCGACTTCGAGATGGGCTGAAGCCATGAGGGAGATGAGCGGAAGACTGGAGGAAATGCCAGGTGAGGAAGGCTTCCCTTCTTATCTGGGCTCCCGCCTTTCTTCTTTTTATGAAAGAGCAGGAATGGTTGAATGCCTGGGCAATCCCGAAAGAAAGGGCTCAGTAACAGTAGCTGGCGCTGTGAGTCCGCCGGGAGCTGACTTCAGCGAACCGGTTACCCAAAACACGCTTAGGATAATAGATGCTTTCTATGCCTTAGATGTTTCGCTGGCAAACAAGAGACATTTCCCTGCCATAAACTGGCTTACCAGCTATAGCCTCTACGTAGACGCAGTTAAAGATTGGTGGAGTGGACACGACCGGGGATGGGAAAGTACCAGAGCTAGCGCTCTGAAAGTATTGCAGCAGGAAGCTGAGCTGGAGGAGATTGTGAGACTCGTAGGTCCCGAAGCTCTGCCCGAAGGAGACAAATTATTGCTTCTTATCGCCAGGATGATACGAGAGGACTTTCTCCAGCAAAGCGCCTATAACGAGGTCGATACTTACTGTACGCCGGCCAAAGCCGGCCTCATGCTCAAAACCATAATGAGGTTCTATGAATTAGCTCAGGAGATGTTGAATTCGGGGGCAGGCATTGACAGCATCCGCTCATCGCCAATGGTGTATAGAATATCCAGGATGAAGGATATACCCAATGAGGCCTTTGAACAGAAAATCAAGGAATTGTGGTCAGAGATGGAAAGAAGCTTGGTGACTGGCAAACGTGTTGCCTGAGAAAAGGAGGGCTTTTATGGATTTCTCCTCACTTTACGTCAGAGAAGGAACGGCGATTAATAAGGCCAAGGGGGCTCTGCTCATAGCTGAAAGCATACCTGGCATAAAATTCAATGAGATGGTCGATGTTAAGCTTGGCAATGGTGAGGTGAGAAGTGGTCAAGCAATAGACATCAGTAAGGAAGCAGCCATAATCGAGGTATTTGGTGGCGTCAGCGAAGTGGATCTCGTCGGAAGCACGATAAGGTGCAAAGGCGAAACTCTGAAATTGCCAGTATCTATCGACATTTTAGGAAGGATCTTCAATGGGATGGGAGAACCAATAGATGGAGGTCCCCGACTGATTCCTGAAGATTATCTGGATATTAACGGTGAGCCCATGAACCCCGCACTCCGCCAACCTCCAGCAGAGTTCATCGAAACGGGAATCTCGGCGATAGATGGCTTAAACGCATTGGTTAGAGGGCAGAAATTGCCCATATTTAGCGGCTCAGGCCTACCGCATAACCGAATTGTCGCTCAGGTAATCAGACAGGCAACCGTAAAGGGCAAGGAAGAAAGGTTTGCGCTAGTATTTGCTGCCATTGGTATTAGTTACGACGATGCCTCCTTCTTCATGAGAGATCTCGAGAGGACAGGTGCACTGGACAGAACTGTGGCCTTCATCAATACCGCTTCAGACCCCGTTATTGAGAGAATATCAACGCCAAGGCTAGCTTTAACCGCAGCCGAATATCTGGCATGGACACACAACATGCACGTGCTAGTTATACTTACCGACATGACCAATTACTGCGAAGCTCTTCGTGAACTTTCTTCCATGCGTGAAGAAATACCGTCAAGAAGAGGATATCCCGGCTATATGTACACTGATCTGGCTACAATGTACGAGAGAGCGGGCAGGATTTCCGGTAAAGAAGGGTCGGTGACCATAATGCCTATTTTGACCATGCCGGATGATGATATAACACATCCCATACCCGATCTTACCGGCTATATAACCGAGGGGCAGATTGTCCTTTCCCGAAATCTGGAAAGAAAAGGAATATACCCGCCAATAGATGTATTCTTATCCCTTTCACGGATGATGAAAGAGGGGATTGGGCCGGCTAAGACGAGGGAGGATCACAACAATGTTTTCATGCAATCCTATGCTGCTTACGCAGAAGGATGTTATCTCAGAGAGATATCCACCATTATAGGTGCTGAGGCACTGGGCGAAAGGGACAAAATATATCTGACCAGCGCAGATGAGTTCGAAAGAAAATTCATATCTCAAGGCGAATGGGAGAAGAGAACGGTAGAAGACACCCTGGATATAGCTTGGGGGCTATTTTCAGCACTGCCCGAAGAAGATCTGAAACTGATTAGAGAGGAGTTAATCAAGAAGTATCTTCCCAAGTATCGAGGGTAGAAGCAGGTGCAAGAGAAATGCCACAGTTAATCAAAGTCAGACCGACAAAAATCGAGCTGGTAAAACTAAAACGCAGGCTTTCCTTGGCGCAAAGAGTGCAGAAGATAGTGAAGGATAGGCTTTCAATACTGACTATGGAATTTCTGCAGACGGCAAGAGATACTGTGGAAGCCAAAAAAAAGCTACTTGACGAATCTTCCAAACTCTATAAAGCACTGTCAGTCGCCGCCGGCTATCATGGATATATAGCCATGGGAAAGGAACTGATAGCCACTGAGGCTGATCCAAAAGTCGCCGCCGGCTCAAGAAACATAGCAGGGGTGAGAATTCCGTCTTTTGAGCTAATGGGCGATGGAAAGCCAATGAGGGGATATAGTCTGGCTGATACCTCGTCGTGGCTGGACCGTGCCGCGCAATTATCTGAAGAATACCTTAACGCTATTTTGGAATTGGCTGAGCTTCAAAGGAGTTTTGAATTACTGGCAATGGAAATAAATAGGACAAAAAGGATAACCAATGCTCTGGAGTATATAGTGATTCCGGGGCTGCAGGCGACGATACGTTACTTGAATATGAAGTTTGAGGAAAGAGACAGAGAAGAAAAGGCACGGCTGAAACGTGTGAAAGTGCTCGTTGCCCGAGGATAAACAAATGCCCGAGCCGTTACAGAATGAAACAAAACAATCTCCCTACGAAAGGATGCTCCAGGAATGCCTGAGAGGCGAACTCAGGATAGTGAATACTGGGTTACCACAGAGCCAGAAACGGCTAACGGACTTACTAAGCGAGAGACATCCGCATGTGGTATGTAACGATGGCAGCACGCATTTCTTCAAGAGAACTGAACTTGACTATCTGGCAGGCATGCTAGCCACTGATGAGCAAAAAGAATTGCTACTGCCTATGCTTATAGAGGTAGGGGCAAATCAGGGCGAAGCGGCCATAATAGGTGATGCAGAAGTAGTAGAGAAAATCGTATCAAAAGCACTGAATATGCCGGTATCACGCGAGGAAGGAAGGATTAGAATATATAAGCCACAACTAGCCTCGCTAAGGAAGAAGTTCAAAACAACGACCGTATATGTATTCTCTCCCAAAATCGTGGCCTAAGTTGCCTGACCGCCTAGGTCATTTCCTTGTTTCTTTGCCGCCACCCGCTGCGACTAGGATGCAGACCTCGTAGCAATCAAGCGCTCCCAGGCATTTGGGCAGGCTGCAAATAGCCCAGGGCAGCAGAAATCCATACGCTTCTACATAAACTTGTGGTATAGCGGCGGCAATGGCCATGAGTATAGCTAGGTTAAGGTACTAATGACTCTTTGTCAATGGCTCTACTTGCGTGAATGGTAGATAAGCAATTGCTGCAGTGCAAGGGTAAGCCGTTTCTTCTCGAATAAAGGTTCGGCAACTGTCTCCCAGGCACATATCTAACCCCTCCATTTGCTCATTGGCAAAGGCTGGTAATCGTTGCTGATATTGGGGTGATGTTTCCGGCTAATCCATGTGTTCGAATGTTTTTTGCGGAGGCACAGGCTCTTTCCCGAGCAAGACCATACCAAAATGCTCCAGTTGCTGTTGCGTTCTCGAGTCTACATCGTGCCAGCGTGCCAGGAATTCCTCTTCCGTCATCCATGTTCTGTGAAAAGATGACGGGTCTTCAAACACAATAATATCACCAGAGTGGGCAATAACGATGACGTAATGGCCATCGTCGTTGTCCGCCCTCCAATCTTCAAGTGTCATATACCTTTCTGCCCACGCCTGGACCAGCACAATCACCGGATGCTTTCCATCCACAAGTTGTTTTACTTCTTCCAAAGAAAATCCACATTTCCAGACGACGTGAAACCCTTTTGCTTCAGCCACAGATATCATATTTTGCACAGGGGTTCCACTGGTGTCGCATCTCAGTTCCTTTATCAGGTCGCCTTCGGAAATATCTATACCATAATACGCCATGACAACCTGCAAAGCTTTTGCTCCACAATCAAAATCAAATGTCTGTCTACCCGTCGGCAGTTCAATCATTGTGACTACCTCCTAGCTCTTGATGTATACGAGAGAAGTCGAACAATGTCATCTGGAAAACGTGACATTTCCGACTCCCAAATCTATCTCTGAGTATTATACATCCTGATAGGCGCTGCCGTCTCATGGAGGCGATGCAAGAAGTTGCTGCTGCACCGGAGTCAATCATTCCTTCTCGAACAGAAGTTTGGGAATTGTTCCCGGGGCAGCCATGGGTAATTGGATCAAAAATTTTCTTTAAGGTTTATCGCTTCGGTGTTTGAGTACCCTCTTGACAAAAAAGACTCGGTGTATAATAATATCTAGATATATCTAGATATTATTTGAGCCACATTAGTTAATGGGCGAGAAGGAGGGTTAAATGTTTAGAGACCGGATATTTCATGAGGAGCGATTTTTTCGAGGTTCGCGGAGAGGGACCTCATTTCAGAAAGGTGACCTCAAATACGTGATATTAGACCTCCTGAAAGATAAGCCAAGACACGGCTACGACATCATCCGGGAGCTCGAGGAAAGGTCTTACGGTTTCTATAAGCCAAGCCCAGGGGTTGTCTATCCTACTCTCCAGATGCTGGAAGAAATGGGGTATGCCCGTTCCACTGAACATGACGGCAAAAAGGTATACTCTATTACGGAAGAGGGTCTCAATTTTCTGGAGAATCAGAGCGATATTGCCGACGACGTGAGAAGGCAGATGAAACATAAGTGGGGCTTTAAGAATATTGGCAGGATGGTGAGGGTGATGGCAGAGTATCATGCGCTTGAAGATCTGCTTGGCAGCAGCTTTCGCAGGTTGGATGCCGACAAAGCAGAGTTGATTTGCGGGATTCTCTCTCGGGCTTATCACGAGATCGAGTCTGTGCTACAAGAATAAGACAAAAGGAGGTTCAAAATGGGTTACTTCAGAATCTTGGCAGCGATTCCCGGTTTCTTCTTGAGTTCGTTATTCCTGATGCTTCTCTGGCATCCTATTGCTGCGAGACTGGACATCAGTGTGGATATTAACTACGTCACAGCCATGCTGATAAACGTCACGCTGTGGATAGCGATAGCTCCCCTGGCTGCAGTTGGACGCAAGAAGATATTTCATTGACTAAAACTGTGCTATAAGTCGTTAACTCAACGGTGAGAGTGCTGTCTTGCACATAAGGAAGTAGTGTTCAAGTCCCCCCCACCACTCATCCAGCTACAAGCTGTGTGCGAGAGTTCGCAACTGAGCTACCAGAGGAATTCATCCACCATAATCACCCTGTGGAGATAAGGTCTTGATAGGGACTTGGAGAGGAGGTATAATAGCCCGCACAGTGTGATTGGTTACCTGCCATCAGCTTCACGTAGAGGAAGGACTGTTTCAGGCAGTGGTAACGTTGGAGGTGTTTAATGAGAAAAACGAAAGAAGCCAAGGTAAAGATTCGGCGCATGACACGTAGCGACATTCATGAAGTTCTGTTTCTTGACAGGATAGTTACAGGCCAAAGGCGTGATATCATCAAATACGAAGACATAACCTCCGCTAATCCCGGGACAGCACCTGACATGAGTTTTGTAGCTGAGATTGATGGTAAAATGGTGGGATTTGCAGTCAACCGGTCGACCTATCTAATGGTACCGCTTACTGAAGTATGTATTATTCACGCTATACTTGTTCACCCTGACTATCGGGGGCTGGGTATTGGTGGCAAATTGATTGAGGCGCTTCTGAAACATTGCCGGACCGAAGGTATCGACACAGTTCGTGCCCTCATTCCCAGAGGTAACAAAGAGCTGCAGGCCATCTTCAGGGGGCATGGCTTCAAGCGTAGCCGAATTGTCAATTTTGATAGGACCTTTGAGAGCTAGGTAGCGAGTCTTTTCTGTGAACTGGCCCCGTAAAGAGCTGAGGCCGGGTCCGTGGGGATAATTCAGTAGCCACGGGGACTATCTGTCATATCTTAGCTTCGCATATAGTACGGCACATTCTAAGGCAAGCTTTGTGGTATTCCATATAATCACTGATAGCAGCCCCAGTGAAATCCCGTAAGACAGCCAAAAAGCTATACCTGTGATGAACAAGATCGTGAATTGCAAACTTGTCTCATGTGCACTTCTGAGCCTGAACAGATGCCATACTTGTGGGATAAATCCCACCTGGTCAAACGTCCACCGATGAATCTCAGCAGTTCTTTCCGTTCCAAGGTGTGCCTACTTTTCTGCACGTTGCGATGGTCCATCTATTGCTTCTCAAGCCATTATCTTGCCGCCAATCATACCATTCGAAGTTAAGATGGGGATGTTCTACGCACATTCGCAGTAGGTATCTTCCAACGGAAAGGTGACAAATGCCACTAATGCTATCAGACACATCCGGCGTAGGCGTTGGAACGCACAACAAAGTTCAAAGAACCATGTCATCAAGCACTATCAAGAAGGCGATGACCTCAACAAAGTGATACGAAGGCTCGCTTCTGAGATGCTAGGGAGCGACAAACGCCCTTGCCTCAGCTTGAAACTTCAAGTCACTGTTATGAAGGTCTCAATTTGCAGGGCACTTGTAGCTTAGTATCTGCGCCGTCCGCCTCCTCCACCACCAAATCTACCACCTCCCCTACCTCCCCCGCCAAAACCACCACCGCCAAAGGGTCTCCTGCCACCTTCGGCGCGGGGGCGTGCCTCACTAACACTGAGCGTCCGCTCATTCAATGATGTTCCATTAAGGCCGTTAATGGCCGCCTGGGCCTCAGATTTCGTCGTCATCTCAACAAACCCAAAACCCCGAGATTCGCCGCTGTACCTGTCCTTGATGATGTTTACCGATGTGACCTGGCCAAAAGCTTCAAATGCCTTGCGCAGTTCGTCTTCGGTAACCTCGCGAGATAGATTGCCCACATATATGTTCACACTATTAACCCCCCTTTCAATTTTTATTTCCTTACCGTGCCTGCAGGCAGGCTTCTAGAACATAGCAAGTTCTTCTATTTCTAAACCTTCGGGGGCTGGGTTTGGTTCCAGCCCCCTTTGAATCAAGCTACAGCGAATTACGTTCGACTGCTTGGCCTATTCTTGCCGTAGCATTCACTACAATATACTGGGCGGCCCTCTCGAGGCTCAAAGGGCACTTCACATTCCTTGCCACACTCAACACATACCGCGGCATGCATCTGGCGGCTAGCTCTGGGGCCTCTGGAGTTGTCGTACTGGGCTCTCTTTGCCTCACGGCAAGCAGGGCAACGCTTGGGCTCATTAGTATATCCCCTACCAGCATAGAACTCTTGTTCCTGAGCGGTAAAGGTGAAGTTGGCACCACAGTCAGCACATTGTAGCGTTTTGTCCGCAAATCCCATTGGATGACCTCCTTTCCTTTAATAATTGGCTCGAGTCTCGGTCATCCAACGTTCGCGAATGGGCCCGGAAGAGCTCTCACAGAGACGCGGTAACCTACACTGATAACCACTGGTTTAAGTATAATAGGGCACTTGAAAAATTGCAACTATCGGAAGTAAATGGGTCAAGTCCGGTGATGACTATGTGAGTAGCGTTACCTCTTCAGGGCGGGTACGATGGCCATTACCCCCATCACGATAAGAGCGATTCCCAGGATCCATCTTAACAGGCCGGGGAGTGCTATAATCAGTATTCCCACAATAATCGCAATTGTGCCTATCCACAATCCAGTTATTCTAAGCATGATAATCATGCACCTTCTTTGTTGAATTTTAGACTGCAGCCTTGATTACAATTCTAGAGACGAAGTATCACGAAGTCAATAGCATGTCCTCGATCGATCGCCCAGTGTTTGAAGCTAGCCATTATTCAAATTGTCCTCAGTATCGGCTGGGGAAGATATTGGTGTAGTTATCGGCGGCCGGTTCAAGAGACAGAAAGGAAGACCAAGTAATCTTCTTAAATCGAGAATCTTACGTTATAATACAGGACGGGAGGAAAGTTCCGGGAAAGATAGTCTAGCCGGGTGAGTTTCTCCCTGACTAAATAACACAGGCACTGTTTTGACCCGCAGCAATGCCATATCTATAATGTCGTGATTGAGAAATAAAGAGGTGACGCTATGATTAAATCAAGATTATGTGATCGGCTGGGAATCAAATATCCCATTATACAGGCAGGGATGGGTCCCTTCAGCAACAACAACCTTTGTGTTGCTGCAGCCAACGCAGGTGTCCTCGGGCTGCTGTCCACAAGCGGCGTTTTCAATAAAGGTGATCAACCGTGGATCTACAACGACTTTGTGAGAACCGGAGAAGCTGACCCCGAAGACGATATGGCTACGGTACTGGAAAAGGTGCTGAAACGGACATACAGGCTGGTAAAAGATAAAGGCGGTATCTTCGGAACCAATGTGATGGTCTCAACGGAAGTTCTCCCGGCTGCACAAATCATGATTGATACGGCCATCAGGGTGCGTGAGGAGAACCCTGATATGAAGAAGCACTTCAAGGTGATGTATACGTCCGCTGGTGACCCTCTTGGCTGGGGAGACAAAATAAAAGGAGCAGGATTTACATGGATACATATTGTCCCCTCTGTTAGGGCAGCTTTGCGCTGTAAGAAAGCCGGCGTGGACGTGATAGTAGCTTCTGGTCATGAAGGCGGTTTCCATACCTCGTGGGAGCCGGTCCACTCAATGGTTTTGCTTCCAGCCGTGGTGGAGGAGGTATCAGACGACAAGACCCTGGTTGTCGGTGCCGGTGGGTTCTGCGATGGCAAGACACTGGCGGCCGCGCTGCTAATGGGTGCAGACGGTGTGCTCATGGGGACCCGCTTTCTGGCAACACAGGAAAGTGATTTTCATCAGATGTGGAAGCAGGAAGTTGTGGACGCAGGCGATAGGGCAACCCTTGTAGCGCGCGGCTTTGTCGGACCTGCCCGCTGGCTGAAAACACCCCGCAGCCGGGAACACGCCAAAAATACCCTCCAGAAATCGCCTGGCGTTTTCCTGGGCACTCCCGATGACTACGCGACGCTCGACATGTCTCTGATTGACTATGAGATCGAATCAATGAAAGCCACTTTCGAAGGAAATAGGGAAAAAGCGCTTATGGCCGCTGGTGAAGCGGCCCAGCGAATTAAAGACATGCCCAAGGTCAACGATTTGGTGCAGGAAATCATGAGGGAAGCAGAAACTATTCTCAGGGAAATCCCCAAAAAGGTTCTGGTGTAAGGCTAAGCCGGACTACGCAAAAGCCGGCAGTTTTCTCAACCAGCTCAGGGTTTCCTGCCGCTTCTTGGGTTTGTCTAGATATGAAACTCGACTATGTCGCCATCTTGAAGTATATGTTCCTTGCTAACCCTTTGCCCATCATACTTTCCTGAGCCCCAGACGACGGCATACTTCAGATTCTGATAGAAGTCCTTATGGAGGCTCTCAGCAGCTTCTTCCAGGGTGTTGCCTTTCTCCAGTACCATAGGGTCAGTCAGGTCGGCCTTGCTGCCGGGGGTCTTGGTATAAACACGGATTATATTCAGGGCTTGATAGACTGCTCTTCTGAACTCCTCCAGGCCGTCACCTTCCCTGGCAGAAATGGAGACCAGGGGAAACAGCTTAGCATATTGAGAATGTAAGTGCTCCCAATTCTCGTTTGAACCTGCCAGCTCATTCTTGTTCCCCACAATCAACATCTTCCTGGGATAACTTCCCGGCGTTATCTGTGTCTCATCATCTGCTAAGGGCTCTATTCTGCCTTCTCTTAGCCCCTGCAAAGCTGCCTCTACCTGGCTTATGGGCTCAAGGGATAAGTCTATTACGATGGCAATGAGGTCAGCGCTCCTCAGGGCATTTGATAGCAGTACTCTCACTTCTTTGTAGCCTATCGGCGGCGTATCCACCAATTGTATCTGGATATCTTCGAATTTCATCATACCGGGCACAGGGGTCTTAGTCGTGAAGGGATATTCAGCTACCTCGGGGACGGCTTCAGATACCGCCGCCAGTAACTGGGATTTTCCGGTATTGGCCGGCCCTACCAACATTACCTGTCCGGCGCCCTCTCGACTAATATAGAAGCCTGTTCTGCGGGCTGTAGCTAGCTTTCTTTCTGCCTCCTGGGAAAATTTGGCAATCTTCTGCCTTAGCATGGCATGAAGCTTATCGGTGCCTTTATGCCTGGGCATAATGGCAAGCATTGCTTCTAGAGCCGCAATCTTTTCCTCTGGATCCTTAGCTGACCTGAATCTCTTCTCAGCCTCGAAATACTGTGGCGGTAGATTCGCTGGCATACAACTAATTTTAGCATTATGCCCTTTCTGTCGGAAATCCAGTGGCCTTTCCTTGCCGCTTGCTAGCACAGATGATGATATAATGCGGGTTAACATTTTATGGAAACTGGCTATTACTACAAAGGAGGGCAAAATGTGGGATGCTTCGAAGTGTAACCTATGCGGCGACTGCCTGGTGAACTGCAGGTATGCCGGTTATGATAGGGATAGGGCGATTGCTGAAATTACACTGCTCATGGAGGGCAAAGACGCCGAAATATTGAGCAAGTGTACCACCTGTATGGCCTGTAGTGGTTACTGCCCTACCGGTGCTGACCCTTCTGACCTTATCTTCAAAATGCAGGAGAAAATAGGAACATCTCCTATAGTAGTAGTCGGCAAACCGGCACGCGAGGCGTTGGTTCGGGCATTCGAAGAAGGAGAAGACCCCGAGCAGGTGATACCGGGCGACCCTGATAAGCCAGCTTTATCACTTGACTCGTTCCGGTTTAACAACTTCCCCGAGGGCACATTTGACAGCCAGCTATTCAAAGGTATGACCATAGTGAGAGGCGGTCAGTATAACTCTCTTGCAGGCTATGTGCATATGGGTGGGGCAAGCTTTGTAGAGAAATACGGTCAGCGAGTCCTTGACAACCTGGCAAGCCTGGGCAAAGATATCGTGTACATTCACAACGAGGGCTTTGTCCTCGCATATGTCAAAGCCAAGGAGTATGGTTTCAAAGTCTCCTTCGAGTACATGCACCTCTTTGAATACCTGCGCAACTATCTGAGAGACCATAAAAATAACATGACCAAGCTGCGCAGGAAGGTTGCCTACCAGGCCAACTGCGGTACCAGGTGGACACCTGAGTGTGATGCCTTTCTGGATGAGGTCTTCGAGCTTGTCGGCGTGGAACGGCCGAACAGAAAATACGAGCGGTTGGACGCCGTCTGCTGCACCGCTCCCCTTATCTACACCAACAGGGAGCTTGCCGTTGATATTCAGAGGAAGAACTTCGAGGATGCCATTGCCTGTGGTGCCGACGCCATTATAACTTCCTGTCCTATATGCTATGGAGTGTTCAGGCGACCAAGCTCGCAGTTTAATCTACCCAACATATTCATCACCGACCTGTGCCGTATTGCCCTAGGCGAAAAGCCCTGGCCGGACGGCTCCCGGTAGCGAAGCTACGATGAGCCTACTATTTGGACAGCGCCGGCGTTCTACCATAGACAATGCAGGCTTCCGTTCAATATGGGCAGCTGTAACTCAACGTGTGGTATGATTGTCGGAGGCAGGGCAGCGACTCATGATCAGTTCCAGAACAATTAAGAAGAGGATAATTCAATACGGGGCAGCTATCTGCGGGGTCGCTCCAGTGGCCCGGTTTGCGGATGCTCCCAAAGGCTTCCACCCGTGCGATATCTATCCTGGTTGTAGATCAGTAGTTGTCTTTGCAGCTCATTTTCCCGTAAGCACGCTGCAGGCCAAAACCAATGCACCCTATACCTTAGTGAGAAACAAAATGGTCGAAAAAGTGGATTGGATTTCCTTTCATGTATCAGATGAATTAGAAGCGAAAGGCGTTGCGTCAGTTCTAATTCCGTCCGCTGACCCGTATGAGTACTGGGATACAGACCGGAATCATGGGAGAGGGATTCTATCGCTAAAACACGCAGGTGTCCTCGCTGGGCTAGGGGTACTTGGGAAGAATACTCTTCTCATAAACGAAAGGTTCGGGAATATGGTCTGGCTGGGGGCTATTCTTGTGTCTATTGATTTAGAGCCCGATCCGATTGCATCTTATGAATTTTGTATCTCTGGATGCACGTTGTGTATGGATTCGTGTCCGCAACATGCTCTTGACGGGATAACCATTGACCAGAAGCTATGTAGAGAGCGTTCTAATTGTTACACCCATGGCGGCGGCTGGGTTCTTTCATGCAACATCTGTCGAAAAATCTGTCCTTATAATGAAGGTCTTCTGAAAAAGCAATAAGAAAAGAATCGATTAAGGCTTAGTATTCGGCCTGTTTTTACTCGTCTGGCGATTCAGCTTTGATGGTCTGCTGCCATAATGGAGTGGCATTCTAGGGATATGATGCTTAATCTGCGGTAGCCCTAGTTTTTGAGGTGGGGAGGCCCTGGAATTCCCGCCAGAATGCACCTGAGAGGGTCGAGAAAGGGCATTAAACCCTGTCCACGCCCAATCCCCCTATTCAGTGTGGACATAGCTTCTAATCGGGGGTGATAGTGTAATCGCTATGGATTGGCTCTTCTCACTCCGGGATAGTGATCAGGCCTTGTGTGCTGAGTGCTGAGGCCTGAACAGCCTTTGCCACCATCTTTGCTTAGGAGTCTGCTTAGGGGCTTCCAGAAGCAATAATCGTTCCTGAAGCAATTCTGCTTTAGCTTTCCAATAGCCGACTTCCTGTGATAACTGCTCTATTCTATTGATAAGGGGTTGGACTTGCCGGGTATCATCTGACAATGGTTCGGTGGGCATGGGCAGGTCTTCGATAATATACGACTCCCCGAACTTGGTAGGGACCAGCTTGGCCTTGAGCTTGCCGGACTTGACATACCGGCGTATGGTCACTATGGAGACCCCTAAAGCCTGAGCGGCCTCTCGCAGTGTATAACCACTCATCAAGTATATTGTAACACCTTAGTCAATCCCCTTGAAATAGGGTTGATCAGCCTGAGCAGGGTGTTGTGTAACTGTATTGAGGAGGGGAACCAAGTGTGTGCCATACAATATTCGAATGTTGGGCACCTTGACTGAGAGCTAGAAAGTGTCAAAACAAGGTCGTCATTCTCAAGCGTGGGGCATGTCCCTGTGAAAAAGGCATGCGTGTCCTTTTGAGATCAGGCGCTTTTTCGAGAGTCTCTTGGGAGACGAACGTGCCCGTCTCGTGGTCTATGATGATCCCGTATACAGAACAGCGAGTATCTTCGCCTGGGCGGTGCCAGCACATCTAACTAGGTGAGGTTGATTAGAATCGTAGTAAGCGGCATCTCCGGGCTTGAGAAATTCGACGCGGTCCCCAACTTGCACTTTCAATTCGCCTTCCAGTACATAGAGAAACTCCTGTCCGGCGTGCGTAGAGAATTCTTCTGCGGTTGTCGGCACCAGTGTCACAATAAAGGGCTCCATCAATCGGTCAGCCTTTTCCGGGGCCAGGCACTCGTAAAAGTAGCCGTACTCGATACTCTTCGTCTCTCCATAGCGAGATATTGGCCGTCGTTCATGCTTGCGCACCACACTCATGAGCTTGTCAATTCCCGGGTAGATGAAGTAGCCCATCTTCATATCAAGTGCTCTGCCTAGCCTAACCAACTGGCCTAATGCGGGGATTAGTTTGTTCAATTCTATACGTCCGAGGGTATCTATATCGATCCCTGTTCGGCTACTGAGGTCCTTAATGGTTAACCCGCGCTCTTCTCGAACCCTTCGAATCCGATCACCCGGAGACTCTTTCGCCTCATCCGTCTGTTCAATACGGGGGAGGTGGTTAACCAGGTCGGTGAGAAAATCGTCATGCTTCGCCGCCTTCCCCTTGCTCGGACTCGGTCTGGCAGATGCCTTGCGGGTTACCCTCTCTTTTTTCATGGTGTCCTTCTTTCTAGATTGCCCTTCCCGACACGCCGATGTTGCGGGCAATCACGATGCGTAGTATTTCTGACGTCCCTTCGCCGATCTCAAGAATCCTCTGGTCCCGATATAGTCTCTCGACTTCATAATCCTTCATCAGCCCATACCCTCCGTGAAGTTGCACTGCATGCTGGACACAGCGGCGCATAACCTCGGAGCAGAACAATTTTGCCATGGCTGCCTCCTTGGTGATGGGACGGCCACCTTCTCGTAGCCAACAGGCCTTGTAGAGTAGATTCCTAGCCAGTTCAATCTCTAACGCCATGTCAGCAAGCTTGAAAGCGTTAACTTGAAAGGAACCGATGGGCCGTCCAAATTGGATGCGTGAATTGGCGTATTGCAGAGCCAATTCGAAAGCCGCCTGAGACCCACCTAATCCCATGGCAGCGATGCTTAGACGTCCGCCGTCCAATGTCGCAAGCATCTGATGGAAGCCGTCTCCCCTCTTTCCCAGCAGGTTTGCTTCAGGCACGATGCAATCATCGAAAAAGAGTTCACCTGTGTTGGATGCTCGCCACATCATCTTGTCCTTCATTTCCTCAGCTGTCAAGCCAGGTGTGCCGCTGGGAACGATAAGACAACTGAGCTCTGGTTTCCCATCCTCACGTTTACCAGTAACGGCCTGAACAACAATGACACCGGTTAATGAGCAAGCCGAGTTGGTGATAAAGATCTTATGTCCATTGATGGTCCAGTGATCCCCTTGAAGTGTTGCAGTGGTTCGAGAGCTTCCAGCGTCGGAGCCAGCGTCAGGCTCCGTCAGACCAAATGCAGCCAGACACTCTCCCGAACAGAGCCTGGGAAGCCATTCCTGCTTCTGCTTTTCGTTGCCGAAATAGTAAATAGGGCCGATTCCTAGAGAGTTTCCGGCAGCAATAGTAGCGGCCTGCGAAGCATCCACTCTGGCCAGTTCTTCAACCGCAATTGCGTACGAGATGTAACCCATATTGGATCCGCCATATTTCTCAGGAACAAAGCAACCCAGCAGCCCCAGGTCCGCCATTTTGTGCGTTAGCTCGACAGAAGACTCCTCCCTTTCGTCCAGTTTTCGAGCGACGGGGGATATTTGTTTTTCGGCGAAAGACCGGATGGCCTGGCGTGTTAGATTCTGCTCTTCGCTCAAATCAAAATCCATGGCTCATCTCCCTCAAGGGTACTCTCTGCCTAAACACTCAATGAGCGATGCTCAGTAACTCAATCCTTTTTTGAAGTGCGCCCAAGCAATGTCGTTGCTGAGTCCAGTCGCTCTCAATCTTTCGACTCCTCTCATTCGTTATGAGAGTAGATTAAGATTTGAGTGCCCCTTCTATCATAAGCTTATCATAGTAATCCAGGCATTCGGGATTGTACAAGGCATCCCTGTTCATGACAGGTCTGCCATGGATTATGTTTGTGACGGCGCTTTCGACCTTCTTCATGTTTGTGGTATAGGGGATGTCCGGTACCGCAATGATTTTCGCCGGGACGTGTCTTGGGGAAGCTTTCTCACGCAGATTCTTCTTGATTTTGTTCTCCAGATCTTTCGTCAGATTATGTCCTTCAGCCAATTTGACGAAAAGGAGGACACGCTGGTCTCCTTCCCATCTCTGCCCTATTGCCAGGCTATCAGCAATCTCCGGCAGCCCTTCCATTACGTTATATATCTCGGCTGTACCTATGCGAACCCCGGATGGTTTCAGTACTGAATCAGAGCGGCCATAGAAAGTAGCTCCCCCCGTGTCACTATGAAATACGATGTAATCCCCATGACGCCACACACCAGGGTAAACATCAAAATAAGCCGCTCTGTATTTTTTACCACCCGGATCATTCCAGAAATAAAGCGGCATGGGCGGGGCAGCCGCTTCACAGACGAGCTCGCCCTGTTGGTCAAATACCGGACAACCTTTTTCATCATACGCTTTCACCTTCATCCCCAAACCTGGTCCCTGCAATTCACCAGCATATACAGGTTGAATAGGACTTCCGGTGAAGAAGCAACCGTTGATGTCCGTACCGCCTGAACTGGAATTGAAATGCAGGTCTTTCTTGATTTCCCGATACACGTACTCAAACCCTTCCGCTGAGAGGACCGAACCAGTTTGCCAGATCTCTTCTAATGATGACAAATCATAATCATCGGCCGGCTTAATATGCTCGTTCTTGAGATAGTTAATGTAACTGGCGCTGCAGCCAAACATAGTCACTTTCTCATCCTGAATCAGTTTCCACATAGCCCCCGGCCCAGGGTAGGCGGGATTACCATCATACAGAACAATGGTGTTACCTGTGGCTAAAGAAGTCAGCATCCAGTTCCACATCATCCAGCTACAAGTCGTGATAAAGAAATGAACGTCATCTCGCTTCAAATCCGTTTGGATTATTAACTCCTTCAGTTGATTAACCAGAATTCCGGCTGCTCCCTGAACGATGCACTTCGGCTTGCCAGTCGTCCCTGACGAAAACATGATAAACACGGGATGGTCTGCGGGCAACTGTTCAAATTGAATTTCGGGCGTCCCTGTTGATAGGAAATCGTCATAACATACGGAGTTAGGAATATGACTAATATCGGGCTTTTCTTCCCTGTAGCGAGCCACTATGACCTTCTCAATAGAGGGCATCCTTTTCGCGATTTCAGCAGCGTTGGAAATGGAATCAAAAGGTTTCCCTTTGTAGAAATAGCCATCAACGGTAAACAAAACCTTTGGTTCGATTTGACCGAAGCGATCAATGGCTGCCCCAGAACCGATATCCGTGGCACACGAAGCCCAGACAGCACCAATACTCGTGCTGGCAAGCATCGCCATAGCTGTCTCCATCATATTAGGCATGTAGGCAGCTACCCGGTCTCCCGGCTTGAGTCCTATTCCTCGAAGTGATTGTGCCAGCCGTCCTACAGAGTTATACAGTTCGGCGTAACTCATCCTCGCCGACTTTTGGGTTTCTCCTTTGAATATGAAGGCTGTATTGTTATCCCTGTATCTCAACAGATTTTCGGCGAAATTCAACCTCGCCCCAGTAAACCATTTTGCGCCCGGCATCTTGGTCACATCGTCAACCACGGTTTCGTAACCTTTGGAAGCCTTCACCCCAACAAAATCCCACACAGAAGACCAGAAATCCGGTATCTTGTCTACAGACCAGTCATAAAGCTCTTTGTAGGAATGAGAGTTCTGTTTGTGTCGTTTATTAACGAACTCTATGAATCTGGTTGTGTTGGCATTCGTCTTTCGTTCTTCCGTCGGCTCCCAAAGTAACTTGCCCATACCATCTTCCTCCTGCTCTGTCGATGCTTCTAATAACTAGTTCACTATCAGTTACATGTCTAAGACCGGGCATCCGCATCATTGGCAAGAGGAACCCAGTATATATCAAGGATTGTGTTGGTCGGATCTTCGGTGCGGAAGCATGCCGTCACCTTCATGCCAATTTCGGGTGTTCCGTATTGCAGATAGCCCTTGAATATAGTGCACACGCCAGGTAATTCAACGTCAACCTGAAAATATGGGATAGTGAGCTCTATGCCAGCCCCAGCGTATTCCACACGCGCATAAGTGTGCACCGTGCCAACGATAGGCTGGGGCAGTTCTTCCCAGGTCATGGGCTGGTTACAGTCAGGGCAGTCAGCCCGCGGTGGAAGCCACAGCCTGTGCTCTCCACATTCAGGATTGACGCATCTGGTAGCCAGTAATTTACCCTTCGTCAGACCTTCGAAGAACGGGGAAAGTTTCCCATAAGTATGCCTGTGAGCCAGACTCCTCGGCCACTCTATTACTAGGGCTGGTTCGGATTGAAGCACTTTTGCAGGTTTGCCGGTATACTTGGTTATTTTGCCTTCTAATGCCACAGTTCTCCTCCTTCAAAAAGCTTTTCTGAGAATGCCTACCGTTACATGCGACCCCACACCGGCGTGAGATACCCAGAGTGCCTGCCTGGCATCAGGTACCTGCAGACTCTTCCAGTCTTCTGGCTTTTTCTTGCCAAAAGACTCCCAGATCTTGGGGTCGCCATGGAACTTATCATACTTGTCCTGTAGTTGCCAGAGGCATTCAACTCCTGAGAAGATGCCGGTTGCTCCTACAGCATGCATGGTGCCTATCAATCCTCCGGACAGATTGGATGGACATTTACCGCCGAAGTAGGCATCTCCAGATTCAATGTAATCAGGTTCCTGTCCATAGGGACGGAGTCCGATGTCTCCATAGGTCTGAATGTCACTTATGGTAAATGCATCATGCAACTCCACCAGGTCAAGCTCTTCAAGCGGGTTGGTGATGCCAGCCATCCGGTAGGCAAAATAAGCGGCAAATCGTGACGCAGCGAAGCTTTCAAATCCTGGCCACCGTTGCCCCTCTTTTTTGCGCAGGCCCTTATACATATCGGCCGTCTCGTGTGGCAACAACGGGATCTCCATGTCTCTACGATCTGCTACCCTCAAGGTATGGCTCCCGCCGGCTATGAAGAGTTCGCAAGGTTTGTCGGTCAACTTATAGGCAGTTTTTTCATCGCAGAGCAGCATGCAGGCGGCACCATCGGTCATGGCACAGCATTCTAGGAAACGTAACGGGTAGGTTGACATTGGGCTGTTAAGGACATCCTGAATTGTGTATTTGCCCGGTTGCTGGGAATATGGCGAATAATAGGCGTAGAGGTGATTCTTCACTGCCACCTTGGCTCTAGTCTCCTCGGAGAGATTGTAAGCCCAGGCGAAACGGACGGCCATAGGAGCGTAGTAGGCAGCATAAATGCGGGAGAGCCTGGTCTCAAAGTCTTTGCAGGCTGCGTTGGCAATGTAGTAATTGCCTGTTCGCGTATCCACTTCAGACATGCGCTCCCAGCCTACCGCTAACGCTACGTCAGCATATCCACTGGCTACCGCCATAGCAGCTGTCAGCACTGTGGAGCCACCAGTAGCCCCGCCAGTCTTGATACCTACATCATATATAGGGTCGAGACCGAGGTAGTCAGTGACCTTGGCTTCGCACAGGAGCTGGTCTTGAAAGTGGTCTGCGAATTCGCCGCAGGCAAGAAAGTTGATTAGACCCTTGATTTCCACGGGAGGCAGCTTTAAGTCATTGTTTTCCAACATCTGCCTGAACGCTACCATTACCTGCTCTTCGAGCTTCATTTCCGGGCAGAACTTCTTGTAATTTGTCAGCCCTCCGGCAACAGCAAATACCTTCCTGTTCCATTTGGGAATGCGCAAATTACCTTCCTTCAAAGTAATCATCTGGATGACTCCTTTCTTTGTTTATTAGCAATCGCAGTGTTCTTGTCCATCGTAATCGTCCTCAACATAGCATCGGTTTGTTTCTTCACATATGTTTTGAAAGCCCACTGTTTTCTCAGATGCCAACGCCTGAGGGCCCAGGCATGCCCAAGAACGACCATGTCATGGGCAATCAGCTTGGGATCACCAATGTTGAATTCACCTTCTTCGACGCCTCTTGTCAGCAACTTGTCAAATACAGTCAATATATGTGCTTCAGAGTCAAAAATGCTTTGCCGGGCATTGCCCGGCAGGTTTTTTGTTTCCTGATATGTAAATAGAGTAATATCTTGATTGTCGTCATGCCTTTCATAGAACTTTCTCATAAGCTCTACAAGAACTGTCGTCGGGCTCGGCGCTACCAAGTCATTGGCACAATCTTCCATGAAACTCGCCTGCTGTGAGGTAGCACTATTGATGATCGAATAGAGGATCTCCTCTTTTGAACCAAAATAGTGATACAGTGCACCGGCACTCATGTCACAAGCTTTAGCCAGCTCACGCATATTGGGTCGGTCACAGCCTTTCTTAGTAAATACTTTTGTGGAGCAGCGGACTATATGATTTCTCCGCTCTTTGACCAAAGCCTGGTCATTACTGAAAGTGCGTATGGTGAACTCTTTAGGCAATTCTCACCTGGACGATTGAACGAACATTCAATCTACGAGTCTTGCCCCACTATATCATCTGAGAGAACCTTTGTCAACATGTTGTACTCGCTCAGTACCTTAGTGACACATCACCTCCTTTTTTCTATTTTCCGAGTGGCACCCAGGGTACTTCTGACCAGTGAGGTAGCCCAAAGATTGGTGAGGACGGAACGTAGTGTACAGTTACTCCCAGTTTAGCAGCTTATCTGTCAATCCGGGCATGTTGAAGGAGCTGTCCGTCACCTCGTAGAACTCTTCAGTATGTGTCAGGTGTGCTCTCTCCACATAGTCATTTAACTCGGGTGAGTTAGGTGGAAGCACGAACAACTTCATATTTCTCTCCTGGCATTCTTCTTCGGAAACTGCCTCAAATTCTGGACCACCATCTACCGGAATAGCCTTAACCAGGAAGGGCATCCGCTCCTCTAGAGCATTCAGAAAATGAGCTCCTGTGACGGATGTAGCCCACCCGTGACGAGAGGTGAAACAAGGGGGGCGAACTTTTTGCCTTGGCAAACACAATCAAACAATAGAGCATGTTGTTTGACTCTGGTAACAACCACTTGTTTTGTTAGCTATGCCATAGCAAGTTGGCGTCGGGATACCTATCTTCATAGCATGTCTCCGACACCGCAACCTACGTGTTGCGTCAAGATAAAGTGTTACCGAAGTCCTCCTTGTTGCGTCATAATTCCGGTTACCGAGTTGATTTCATCAATTACCTTTCAGCCAAGGTGCAGAGGTATTCCACTGATTGCTTGATTTCTTCCAGAAGAGTCACGGGATTGAGACCATGGTAAATACGGGCCAGCTCGCCCTTCTTAGCTTCCGTGAGTACTCCGCTCCTTAGTAAGCGCTGGTAAGGCGTCTGGGCAGTGTCATAGACTTTGTACACCTTAGCCCCCTGCCGGCTCTTTCTCACCAGTTTTGAGACTGGCTGGAAGAAGTTGATATACAAACGTAACACCGTATAGACATCTCCCAGTGCCTCGAATGCTGCCCTGCAACTGAAGCGGTCATAGCCTATTACTCGTCTCATTACCGACCAGTTCTTCTGCTCCACATGACAACTATCATTCTTCTTGTAGGAACGCGACCTAGTAAAGGTGATGCTATTACGCCGGCAGTAGTCAAACAGACTCTGATTTATGAATTCACTGCCATTATCGGAGTCCAGACCAAGCATTGGCATGGGGAGCTGCTTCCTCACATGGTAGACAGCACCGCCAACACGCTCCTGCGTCTTGCCCCATACTGCCACCGGCTCACACCAGCCGGTTGCTACATCCACGGTGGAGAGTGTGGCCAGATAAAACCCTTCTGCGCTTTCTCCACAATGAGCAACAAGATCAGCCTCCAGAAAACCAGGTTTGTTCTCATTCCAATCGCTGAAAGTCCTGATCGGAATCGAATTCTTTAACAGTGTGCCCGGTTTAGTAGTGCTGAGACCACGGCGTGTACCGCTCCCACGCCAGCGGCGCAGAAGATGGTCTATCGTGGATGGACTCATCTGGCAAAGCTGAGCCTCAATCTCCTCGGTCACCGCAAGCTCATCGCATCTCTTCAGAATACTCACCAATTCTGGCAGAAAGGGCTGCAGACGCTTGGAGCACAGACAGTCGCTAGCCTCCCACACCACTTTCAGTGCTGCCATCGCCTCATGTCTATATAACCTTGGACGGCCTCTCTTTTTCTTCCCTGAGGATCTACCCCTCCCTTTCAGCAACCTGATCACAGACTTCCGGTGCATGCGTGTCGTAGCGACAAACTCGTTTAGTATCTCTGTCTTTGCCTTCTTAGTAGCTCGGGAATAACGCTCCCGGACCGCCCCGGCGTATTCTGCTATGCTGCGTCGTGTCACCTATTACCTCCTTTCGGTAACACTAATTCTGACGCATCGATACCCTTTTCGGTAACAATTATTATGAGTCAATTCGAACTATTGACAATTTCTTTGAGTACGTGATACGCTAGAATGTTCAATAAAGCTGTAAGAAGCACCTGTTTAACCGATAGTATTTCCAGACTAAAACGAGTCGGACGGTTCAGTGTGTGTGTCAGAGAGCTGCGGTAGTTCCCATAATGCTCAGCCCAGCACATGTAGACATGTGACCCCGGCTCTTTTTTCCTGCCACGGTAAAGTTTACCGTTTCTAGCAAAACCAAATGTGATTGCGAATTATGGTCGAGTTAATTCCTTTTACTTATAAGTAAGAGAGAAAGATAAGAGCATGCCCGGCGTTTGTCGAATGATGGAGATTTCGGGAAAACTAAACTGTTAGGAAAGATGTGAAGTATGAAGACAACATCTATATGGCAAGAGTATAATCAAGAAGGTGGAAAGAGGATGGGCTATGCTATGCCCTAGGTGTAAACGAGAGAACCAGCCAGCCGGTTACTTCTGTATTTTCTGCGGTGCTCCCCTGCCAGCACCTGAAACTGAAGGCCCCCAGGAACAATCAGCACTTCGCGATGAGGTGCGCCGCTTGCGTGAACTGGTTATCGCGATGAATAATCGCTTGGCTGCTTTGGAGATTAGGCAGGGAGTAGCCGTACCTCCTCCATCGAAACCCACCCCGGCAACGCCAAGTCAAGCTGCAGTGCCAATTCCACCTGCTGAAGCACCACCTCGCAAAGGCAAACCTGCCAGGGTTAAAGAGCGGGAATGGGAGCAGGTTTTTGGAGGCAGATGGCTGGCAAGAATAGGTGTTCTTGCCCTTGTCATCGGTGTCGCCTTCTTCCTGAAATTTGCCTTTGATAATAACTGGATTGGTCCCACCGGGCGAGTCATTCTGGGTATTATAGCCGGCCTGGCTATGCTTGGACTGGGCTATTACTGGCGCAAGCGGTATCCAATCTTGACCCAGGTCTTAAGTGGCGGCGGTGTCGCTGTTCTCTGCCTCTCTATCTTTGCTGCCTCTGCCATCTATAATATGATTCACTTTTATGTCGCCATTGCCTTTCTATTGCTGGTCAGCGCGGCTTCGGCAGCACTAGCCCTTCGCTATAATTCCATGGCTCTGGCTATAATAGGTATACTCGGTGCCTTCATTACCCCCTTTACCCTTGGGATGGGCGAAGCCTGGCAGCTCTTGGCTTATGTCATTGTGGTTGACCTTGGTGTCCTTTTCCTATCCACCTTTCGCAATTGGCGCTGGCTCACCCTTCTGGCATTGGTCTGCTCACTGGTAGTTTTCGGCATCTGGTATGGTGAGTTTGGCAGGACGGTTGGTCTGACCACTGCTGAGGTAGGCATAACACTTATCTTTCTCATCTTCGTCGGTGCCACCACTCTCTTCCACATCATCTGGCGCCGTGTCCCTAAAGCCTTTGACTACGCTCTGATGGTGCTTAATGCCAGCGCTTATTTTGGCATAAGTCTTGGACTAATGTGGGATGATTTCCGGGTATGGATGGGTGGTTTTGTCCTCCTGCTGGCACTATTCCATGGTGCTTTATCTTACGTAGCCCTTAAACGAAGTGCCGGGAACGCAAGGCTCAGCCTGTTCGCTCTGGGCACTGCTTTGGTCTTCCTGACTGTGGCTGTACCCATCCAGCTTGGGGATAGGGCATGGACAACAATAGCTTGGGTAGTTGAAGCCACTGTTCTGATATGGCTATCACTCACTCTTCGGATGCCTCGGCTCCGGCTGTATAGCTATGTTGTCTTTGTCATTGTGGCGGTGCGCCTGCTATTCTTCGATACCTCTGTCAACATAAGCACCTTTCAGCCGGTACTCAATGAGCGATTCCTGGCTTTCGCAGTCAGTATAGCTGCCATGTACGTGTCAGGTTATCTTCTGGTGCGAGGAGGAAAGAGTTCCGGTCGAGGTAGGGTAGCCACCACAGCTCTTTTGATAGCGGCGAATTTCTTTTCCCTCTGGATACTGAGCTTTGAAGTCTGGGGCTCCTTCGAAAGTGCCTTGCAAACTTCGGCATTGCCTGCAAGAGAAGGACTCAGGAACGCTCAAAACCTTTCCCTTACTGCAGTCTGGGCGATTTACGCTGTAATCGGATTGGTCATTGGCATTGTGAAACGCTGGCGCCGCGTGCGGATCGGCGCCCTGATTCTACTGGCTGTTCCCATCGTCAAGGTGTTTGTCTACGACGTATTTAAGCTGGAGATGGGTTATCGCATCGCTGCTTTCGTTGGCCTTGGGGTGCTTCTGATTGTCAGTGGCTACCTCTACCAGCGCTATAGTAACATCATCAAGGGATTCTTCATTGAGAAATAGAGGCTGGTCCGGGACAAAAGCATTTATCATCACTGTGGTGCTTCTGGCACTGGCATCTTCCAGTGTAGCCGCCGACTTTTCACAACGTGACTGGCGCTACGTTAAGGATATTATCCTGCCTCCAGGACTCCAACCGGAGGACCTGGTCGAACTGGTGCCTGATCGTGAGGTGTTTGCTGGCGCGGCAGACGGTCTGGCCGACCTTCGCATCATTTCCAATGAAAACATGGAAATGCCTTACAAATTAGAAATAGGTGAAGCAGAACGCCAGGTAACTTCCTTCCCGGTGTCTCTTCTGGATGAAGCCTGTATTCCCGGCAGCTACAACATATTCACCGCTGACTTGGGTCGGGAAGGTATTCTGCACAACGAGATCGAGATTGATATCGTTTCAAACAACTTTCGCCGCACGGCCACCGTGGAAAGCAGCAACGATGGTGCCACCTGGATGAAAATAGCCACGCAAACAATCTATGATTTCACGGTCGAAGAGCAGAGTTTCACTACCCGCGATACTCAGGTCAGGTATCCAGAAAGTACAGCGCGTTATATGCGGGTGAATATAGCCGATGAAGGAGAAAGTCCTCTGGACATAGCCGGAGCCACCATTTTCTTCGTCAAAGAGACTCCAGCACGAGAGATATCTTGGTCCTCAGCTATTCTCAATGTCAGTCGCGATGCGAGCCAGCGTACCACAAACGTAGAGGTAGACCTTGGGACGCCAGGACTGCCCAGCTACCGCCTGACTTTTAATGTCTCTGATGTAAACTTCTATCGGGAGGTGAGTCTGGAGACAAGCATAGACCGCGAGAATTGGAGTACCATCATGCGGCGAGCCGAAATATATGCCTTTGACACCCCTAAATTCGTTGGCAAGAGCTTGACCATTACCTACCCTGAGACCACCTCTCGCTATCTTCGCCTGGTCATTCACGACGAGGATAGCCCACCCCTCACTGTTCAAGAGGCTAATGTGTGGGGCTTATGGCGTAGGCTGGTCTTTGTCACCGATCCACAGCAGTCATACAAACTATATTATGGAAACGCGGAAGCCCAACGACCCACTTACGACATAGAGCGGCTGTTTCCATATCTTGTGACCGAAGAACTGCCCGAAGCTGAGCTCAGTGCCCAAACTACAAACTTGCACTTTGTGGAAAAGAAGCCACCATTCAGTGAGCGCTTTCCTTGGCTTCTCCCGACGGTGGTGGCTGTAGCCGCTGTCTTAGTAGCATTGCTGCTATTTCGTATCTTTCGCCAAGCCCGGAAAATTCTACCTCCACCTCAGGAATAACTGTACCACAAACGGGAAGGCATAGGATTAAATTCATTGACACCAATTGCTGACCGACACAGCATAACATCTGCCAGATACTCAATGCCATCAAGTATTGCTTCTGGATAAAACCAACACGGTCCACAAAGGCTGCAAGCGAGAGACTATATGCACAACCCTACTTATACACTGAAAGAATCCTAGAAGCGGGTTAAACAAAAGGGCGTATTGTGACTCCTTAACTCCATAGTATGTCCCGGATGCCGCACAAAAACCTATTGACAATTCATTAAATGACGATATACCCTTAGAATACCGTCTAGTCGACATAGTACTTTGAGTATGAATATTAAGGTCGGTGATCGAGTGTGTGTGTCAGAGAGTCGCAGTAGTTCCCGCAATGGTCAACCGAGCACATATATAAATGTGAACTGGGCTCTTTTTTCCTGCCACAGCAAAATCAAACCTCTCTTTCGCAACCCAGGGTCATTACCGGGCCTAGCCTAGTCAATCCCTTTTCCCCTTGATGGGAGAGGGATAGGAGTTTGTGCGGAGTCTATCGAGGGATAAGGACAAGCATAAAACAGTGAACAAGGGATGTGCAGCGATAAGAAGAGGAAAATTGATGGGCAAAACCTTCGGGATTGCACTTGTGCCTGTGCTGGGTGGGGCGATGCCTGGTGGCACAGGCCTGACCATGCGGAGTTCGGAGGAGTGAGATAGTATAGGCTGCAAACCATGAACCTGAAAAAACCAAATTGTCATCATGATAAGACGGCTTAGTAAGGGCGAGAGTCGGTTGCCGAACTGGAATAGGCGAGGGCTGTTGTCAGTTCTGAGCCTCACCGATAGCCATTGCGTTCGCTGCCTCGGCCGAGAGGGACTGAGTGAAGCCACCACCATGTTCCGCAGGAGACAAGGGAACGTTGACTAGACTAAAAAGACAGCAGAGGCTGGGGGGTGACCTGGTCGTAGCCAGACTCAGTTCGGGGATTCCGGTTGTTGGAAAAGTCGAGGTGTGGGGCAACTTCGCCAGATAGAACAATCGAGGTAGTGACGTATGAGTAAGTCGTTGGCTGTTGTGCTTGTTCTGTTCAGCATCATAATCGCTACTTTTATGGCGGGTTGGCAGAGCCAGCCCGGTTGGGAGGAAATAGTGAAGGAAAAAGCCAGTAGTTTGTTACTCATGCAGGTAGACCTGAGAAAAGAGCAAATGGCCGAACCAACTGCCGAGAGGCTGAAGCAAATGCAAACTATGGGTATGAGAACGGAGGATTTGACCTCGCAGCGGATATATATCCATTTTGAGCAAGAGCCAACACAACCCCAGCTAGAAGAGCTGCAAGACCTCGGTATCACTGCATATGCTGATTCGTGGATACCACCGGTCGGTGACCACCCCACCGGCTTCATTCTGGCTGACATGCCCATAGATAAGCTGAACGGACTGCCAGCTAAGGATTACATCATCAAGCTGAATACCGCCGAACAAGTGCTCGAACCTCAATCAAACAGATAGTCAATATATTGGCACAATAGATGTCGTTTCGAATCTAGGAAATACTAAAAGGAGGACTGCGATGAGAAAATTAGTTGGAGTGGCAGTTGTTCTTGCCATATTCCTGGCACTTATTCTAAGTGGTTGTGGTTTACCCCCCTTACCCAACGAGACGTTCCAGGTCGCTCCCGTTAGCCCCGAGTTCTTGGAGTTCTGGGAAAACCGGCCAGAGCCTTTCTATGGCTATATTCCTCCGCCTATGGATCTGAGCCACCTAGACATAATCCCGGTAGAGAGGGCAGTAGGACTTACCACCATGCCCAGTAGCTTTGACTGGAGAGCGCAGGGCAAAGTAACCCCAGTAAAGAACCAAAACCCCTGTGGGACCTGCTGGGTTTTTGGCACTACTTCTGTTTTGGAATCAGCGGTGTTAATCGGTGAAAATATGCAGTACGATTTTTCCGAGCAGAGCGTGGCTTTATGTGTGGACCGTTCCCGGGTTTCCGTGTACGACGATTCCAGCGATCCCTGTGACGCAGGTGGATTCCCCAGGCTCGCTGCCGAAGTCTTTATCAAAAAAGGCGCTGTTCTAGAATCGTGCAATCCGTATAATCCAGCAGGACTTAACTGTGATGGAACTTGTGTCTGCGACGGTTGCTCACCTATCAAGAAGGTCAATGGATATAGATTGGTAACCAACGACAAAAGCCAAACTGGTTTAATAAAAGAGGCGGTGTATAACCAGGGACCTGTGACCGTGTCTTTTTATCATGATGAAGCGCATGAATACACTCATCTTACCTATGGCACCGTTTATGATTGTGCCACATGTGCAGCTGTAAACCATGGGGTCTCTATTATTGGTTGGGATGACAGTGTTCCCCACTTTGAGACGCCAGGGACTGGTGCCTGGCTCGTTAAGAATAGCTGGGGGACAGATTCGGGAAACAATGGCTATTTGTGGTTGGCCTACGATTCAAGCTGTATGGTGGACATCGCCTACCTCCAGTACAAAGATTACGATCCGAATGAGAAACTCTACTATTGGGATGAAGCTGGCCTAGTTCTGCCCATTGGCTGCGATGCTCCCTCTGCCTGGATGGCTAGTATCTTCACCTCAACCCAGAATGGCAGCCTGACCCATGTGGACTTCTGGACCACCAGCAATAATGCCCGGTATGAGATTTATATCTACCTTGATGGCAATATCTCTGATGGTCTCCAGAACCGTGCTACTTCACAGTCAGGAACCTGCCAGGAGTTTGGTTACTACTCTATACCGCTTACCTTGCCCGTTTCATTGACCAACGGACAGCCATTTACCATTGCCGTCAAAATCACCACCCCAGGATTCAGTCGCCCTATTCCTATCGAAATCAGTATCTCGGAGGAGGGAGAGACCATGATTGACCCGCCGATACAGGCGGGGAAATCCTTCGCCAGATGTTCAGATAGTGGTGCCTGGCAGAACCTCGGTGAAATTGAAGCAAATGCTTGCCTCCGGGCAAGAGTAACATCTCAATATAACCTGACCATCTCCAGCACGGCCGGAGGTTCAGTAACCACTCCCGGTGAAGGGACGTTCACATATGGCGCTGGCACGGTGGTTAGCCTTGTGGCTAGCCCAGCTACTGGCTACCGCTTTGTCAACTGGACAGGTGATGTTGACGGGATAGCAGATGTCGATGCTGCTGCAACCACCATCACCATGGATGACGACTACACCATCACTGCCAACTTTATGATTCAGTACGACCTAGCGATAGTTAGCACCACTGGCGGCTCGGTGACCAATCCCGGCGAGGGGACTTTTACCTATGACGAGGGAACAGTGGTCAACCTGGTGGCCAAGGCTGAGCAGGGCTACCGCTTTGTCAACTGGACCGGTGATGTTGACGAAATAGCCGATGTCGATGCCGCCACCACCACCATCACCATGGATGACGACTACGCCATCACTGCCAACTTTATGCCTCAGTACGACCTGGCGATAGTTAGCACCACTGGCGGCTCGGTGACCGGTCCCGGCGAGGGTACTTTTCCCTATGACCCGGGAACAGTGGTCAACCTGGTGGCCGAGGCTGAGCAAGGCTACCGCTTTGTCAATTGGACAGGTGACGTTGACGAGATAGCAGATGTCGATGCCGCCGCGACCACCATCACCATGAACGACGACTACGCCATCAGCGCCAACTTTATAGCTCGGTACGACTTGACCATAGATAGCACCGCCGGCGGCTCGGTGACCGGTCCCGGCGAGGGTACTTTTACCTATGACGATGGAACAGTGGTCAATCTTATTGCCGAGCCTGAGCAGGGCTACCGCTTTGTCAGCTGGACCGGTGATGTAGACGAAATAGCCGATGTCCAGGCCGCCACCACTACCATCACCATCAAGGGCAGCTCTACCATCACCGCCAACTTTATAGCTCGGTACGACCTGTCCATAGTTAGCACCGCCGGCGGCTCGGTGACCGGTCCCGGCGAGGGGACTTTTACCTATGACGATGGAACAGCGGTCAACCTGGTGGCCCAGCCTGACGGAGGCTACCGCTTTGTCAACTGGACCGGCGATGTAGACGACATAGCCGATGTCCAGGCCGCCACCACCACCATCACCATCAAGGGCGACTCTACCATCACCGCCAACTTTGAGGAGATACCCCGGTACGACCTTGCCGTCAGCAGCACCGCCGGCGGCTCGGTGACCGGCCCCGGCGAGGGGACTTTCACCTATTACGATGGAACAGCGGTCGATCTTATTGCCGAGCCTGAGGAGGGCTACCGCTTTGTCATCTGGACCGGTGATGTAGATGACATAGCCGATGTCCAGGCCGCCGCCACCACCATCACCATCAAGGGCAAATCTACCATCACCGCCCACTTTGAAGAGATACCCCGGTACGACCTTACCATCAGCAGCGCCGCCAACGGCTCGGTGACCGGTCCCGGCGAGGGGACTTTTACCTATTACGAGGGAACAGCGGTCGATCTTATTGCCGAGCCTGAGCAGGGCTATCGCCTTGTCAACTGGACCGGTGATGTAGATGGCATAGCCGATGTCCAGGCCGCCGCCACCACCATCACCATCATGGGCAACTCTACCATCATCGCCAACTTTGAGGAGATACCTCAATACGACCTCGCCGTCAGCAGCACAGCTGGCGGCTCGGTGACCGGTCCCGGCGAAGGAACGTTCACCTATGACGACGGAACAGTGGTCGATCTTATTGCCCGGCCTGAGGAGGGCTACGGCTTTGTCAACTGGACCGGTGATGTAGACGACATAGCCGACGTTCAGGCCGCCACCACCACCATCACCATCAGGGGCGACTCCACCATCAGCGCCAACTTCATAGTTCAGTACGAACTGACCATAGACAGCACCGATGGCGGCTCGGTAAGCGAACCTGGAGAGGGGACTTTTGCCTGTGACGAGGGAACAGTAGTTGACCTGGTGGCCGAGGCTGAGGAGGGCTATCGCTTTGTCAACTGGACTGGCGATGTGGACACCGTCGCCGATGCCGAGGATGCCTTAACCACCATTACCATGGAGGGCGACTACTCCATAACCGCAAACTTCAGGACTGCTGGCGGGTGCTTCATTGCCACCGCAGCCTACGGCACACCGATGGCCGGCGAAATAGAAATTCTCCGTGAGTTCAGAGATGGATACCTGCTGACCAACCCGCTGGGACAAGCCTTCGTAGATTTCTATTACAGGACCAGCCCGCCGGTAGCTCAGTTCATAACTGAACATCCTAGCCTAAAGCCAGTAGTGAGGGTAGGACTGCTGCCCGCTGTAGTAATGAGTACCGCAGTCGTCAACACTACTCCGGTCGAGAAGACGGCCATAGCAGGCTTGGTGGTACTGGTTTCAGTGGCACTGGCTATATGGGCAAAGAGGCGGCGAGGCGGAGGTTCAGAATACACCTGAAGGTAAGATTGCACAAGAACTTGGATTGTTACCTCTGCCGTAGCGATCTGGCGTTGCGATACCTATCTTGACAGCATGTCTCGCCCACTGCAACCTGTTGATAATCCCTTCGCTAGTGATACAATAGTATTTCAGGACTCGTATATATGAAAACACTCGCCACCTTTGTTATTACTGTAGCGTTGATTGTAGGGCTGGCAGGCTGTGCTCCTGGTCCTGTACAGTATACTCTCACCATCTCCGTCACTGAAGGTGGTGAGATAGTCGCCCCTGGCGAGGCTACTTCTATCTATGACGAGGGAACAGCGGTTACCCTTGTGGTGTTCCCACATACTGGCTACCGGTTTGTGAACTGGACTGGTGATGTAAGTAGCATGGCCGATGTCAATGCTGCCTCGACCACCATCACTATGAACGGTGACTACTCCATAACAGCCGAGTTTGCTGCCAAACAGTATGACCTTACCATCTCCAGCACCGAAGGTGGTGAGGTAGCCACCCTCGGCGAGGGGACTCATACCTATGACGAGGGGAAGGTGGTCGATCTGGTGGCTGAGGCTGAGGAGGGCTACCAGTTTGTCAACTGGACGGGTGACGTTGGCACTATCGCCGATGTCGATGCTGCTTCAACCACCGTCACGATGAACAGCGACTGCACCGTCACGGCAAACTTTGCCAAGGAAATATACGATTGGTATGACTTGGATGCCATCAGAGATAACCTGGGGGGAAGCTATATTTTGGTGAACAATCTCGATTCCACCACAGCTGGTTATGTCGAGCTGGCGAGTACAACAGCCAATGGAGGAAGGGGCTGGGAGCCGATTCAAGCTTTGGAGTCTCATGCCAGTGCGGGAGCATTTGCGGGAGCTTTTGAAGGGAGGGGATATGAGATAAGAGACCTATTTATCAACCGCCCTGAGGAAGATGGTGTGGGGCTTTTAGGTTCTATTGGCGGAGGAGGAGTGATCGAGAATCTCGGTGTGGTGAATGCCGAAGTGACTGGCTATTCGCATGTTGGCGGTCTAGTGGGGTGGATTGGATGGAGTGGGGGTACTGTGAGTAACTCTTATTCCACAGGCAGTGTGACTGGCATTCGTTACTCCACTGGTGGTCTGGTGGGAGAAAATGATGGCACTGTGAGCAACTCCTATTCTACAGTCAGCGTGACTGGCGAGGAGGACGTCGGTGGCCTGGTGGGATGTAACATGCTAGGATGGAATCATAAGGGCACTGTGAGCAACTCCTATTCCACTGGCAGCGTGACTGGTGGGGGGGGTGTTGGCGGTCTAGTGGGAGAAAATGCTGGCACTGTGAGCAACTCCTATTCCACTGGCTGGGTGGTTGGTTATTCGACTGTTGGCGGTCTGGTGGGATGCATGTCATGGAATGGGGGCACTGTAAGCAATTCCCACTACAATTATGACGAGGTCCTCATCAATGGCGGGCATATAATCACTATTGGAGCTTTGTTCAATAAGGACTTTAAGCAATGGCTGGCTAACGACAAATTCTTGGATGTCAATGAAGGGCTTGCTCAAGAAGATGGTTATTATCTGATAAATGATGTCAGTGAGTTCAAAGAGTTGCTTGCCTTTGGTCAGAACCCTTTACTGAAATTTAGATTGAAGAAGGACCTAAATTTAGGTGATGAGACCGGATTCTACATCCCGTATCTGGCTGGAGAGTTTGATGGGAATGGCCACAAAATCTGGAATTTAAGCTTCTACTCCGATTTCATTACGCAAGTGGGATTGTTTGGATACCTTGCCTCCGGTGGAGCAGTCACCGGAGTGAGTGCCGAGAATGTAGCCATAACTGGCGAGGGGTTTGTTGGTGGTCTGGTGGGACAAAGTGCTGGCACTGTGAGCAACTCCTATTCCACTGGCAGGGTGGTTGGTTATTGGTCTGTTGGCGGTCTGGTGGGATGGATGTCATGGAATGGGGGCACTGTAAGCAATTCCCACTACAATTATGACGAGGTTCTCATCAATGGCGGGCATATAATCACTATTGGAGCTTTGTTCAATGAGGACTTTGAGCAATGGCTGGCTAACGACAAATTCTTGGATGTCAATGAAAGGCTTGCTCAAGAAGATGGTTATTATCTGATAAATGATGTCAGTGATTTCAAACAGTTGCTCGCCTTTGGTCAGGACGGTTCACTGAAATTCAGGCTGAAAAATGACCTGGATTTAGCAATTCAATTCAACTTCTACATCCCTTATTTCGCTGGAGAGTTTGATGGAAATGGTCGCAAAATCTCAAATTTGAGGCTCGGCTTTGACTCTGTTGCGCAAGTCGGGTTATTTGGATACCTCGCTTCTGGTGCAGAAATCAGTGAACTGGGTGTCGAGAACGTAAATCTAGCTGTAACTGGTAACCAGCATTTCGGCGGCTTGGTTGGAGGTAATGTCGGCACGGTGAGCAATTCCTATTGCAGCGGCAGCGTAACTAGCGGTTATGGCAGTAGCGGTGTTGGTGGCCTGGTGGGATGGAATTCCGGCACTGTGAGCAACTCTTATTCGACCAGCAGCGTCACTGGCGAGGGGTTTACGTTTATTGGTGGTTTGGTGGGATTGAATTGGGGTATTGTGAGCAACTCATTCTGGGACACCGAAACCAGCGGACAAGCTACTTCAGATGGCGGGACAGGCAAGACCACAGCCGAAATGAAGAGCATCACCACCTTCTCAAGTACAGGGTGGAACATAGTCACAGTTGCCAGTCCTGATATTCGCAACTCTTCATATATCTGGAACATTGTCGCTGGGCAGACCTATCCCTTCCTGAGCTGGGAGATATGAAAGTGGCAAGAGTCACCATCCTTCTGATTACCGTAGCCTTAATTGCTAGCACGGCAGGCTGTGCTCCCACCCAGTACAATCTCACCATCTCCAGCACCCCTAATGGTTCGGTCATCACCCCTGGAGAGGGGACGTTCACCTATAACGAGGGGAAAGTGGTGAGACTGGTGGCTCGTTCGGCTCTGGGCTACCAGTTCGTCAAATGGACCGGTGATGTGGCGACGATCACCACTGTCAATTCATTCTCAACGACCATCATCATGAACGGAGATTACTCTATAACAGCCAACTTCGGATGTGGCTGCTGAGGCCGAGTATCAGGCGGTCTTGTGGGTGTCATTAGCTGGTTGCTCTGAGAGTCTCCTAATACTCTCCTCATCCAGCAATTTACTGCCAGGCCGATGCACTTTAGTTCGGTAGACCTCTATAGTCCTCTTGGTGCTACCTTCAGGATGGTAAGCTATGAGCCTCTCCAAGAGGTCAGTTGTGAACACTTTGTAGCTGAGTTAGTGGTGGGCGGTAGACGACTTGAACCTCTGACCTCCTGTGTGAGAGACTATTGTTAAAAGCCGTGGCCGCTTGTTTTTCTGACTGAGATTCTAACGACCGGAAACTAAAGAAACCAAATCCCCTGTTTAGCCATATATAGGGCACAACAATCCAGAGGTAACATTGCGACGGACTGTGATTCATTAAGCAGAACAGGTTCCTGCTAGCACTTTATTCATAGCAATGACTTCCGTCATCAGCCCAAATACTACGTCTCTGCCCAATGTCCTTCCAGGAGCCATCACAGTAATCAGGCTTGGCTAGCCTTTTCTTTCAGCGATTCCCTTTTCTCCAAGATGATTTTGGTCGCCATTCTGGCTACTTCTCCGACAAGTGTTGAACATTTGTCCACCATGCCTGCTTTGTAAGCTGCTTCCATCTCCTTGGGGTCGTAGAGATTGAAGAATCTGCCAACAAACTTGGTCTGGATGTCAGCACATCGGCAGGTGCCATATCTTTCAATGAACTGATCATGCAGCTTCTTCGACATTATGAGAGCAGGTACCTGTTTCATCATATCGCCCGAATCTTTACCCTCTCTGCCGAAGAGATAGCTTATTGCCATGACACCACCGGAAAGTGCTCCGCAATGCCCGTCTCCTGTTAAACCTACTCCATCAGCGAACCCAGTGGCCGCTTTGAAAACGTCATCGTTCTCAATCCCAAGTGCCTCGAAAATCCCGGCAACTGTGCATTGCGGGCAGCCGCTACTTCGCATCTCGTGCCGTTTGCCACTTTCGAATGCCTTGTTCAATATATTTTCATCAATTTCTCCCATTGGTCTACTCCTTTAGAATATATTTAAGCCCATTCCCCTCTTGTGTTTCCTAATAGTCTCTATGTCAAGGATTCTAGCCTTTCATTTCCAGATCGTTACTACGCCAGGTTTTCGTTTAAAGAGATGGGTAATTGTTATTTCATCCTTATGAACTGACCTAACCTGCGAGCTTTTCCAATCTCGATGGTGGGCGGTAGAGGACTTGAACCTCTGACCTCCTGTGTGTAAGACAGGCGCTCTCACCGCTGAGCTAACCGCCCATGGCACGCCTGGCGGGATTTGAACCCGCGACCTCAGCCTCCGCAGGGCTGCGCTCTATCCAGCTGAGCTACAGGCGCATACAGACCACACCCAGATCGTACCCTTCACATGAGGAATACCCGAAAGGCTGTTTTTCAGATATTTTATCCGATTAAAGATTACTACAACTCCATTTCCTCGTCAATTAAATAGTGCCTGCGCGCTTGGACGTGCTGCCACATCTCCACATAGCAAATTTCAGTTTCCTTTTAAATAGACAATAGTATAATATCAGAAGAGGGAAAGGTTTATTTGAGAGAATAAATATTATGCGCACTATTAATGAAGAACTAAACCTATTAATTAAATCCAAATATCCCGTCGTTTGTTTTGAAACAGTATAGTAAATCTATAATAT
>JBATUN010000005.1:0-26839 GCA_049671165.1 Dehalococcoidia bacterium
AGTCTCCACTAGGCGTGGTTGAGCATTACCCCTTTTGGGCATAAGGGTTGTCCCTTTACAGACAACGGCGCCTAGCCTCTGAATATCAGCAATCTCAGCATACTCTATGCCATAACCAGCTATGCCCGCTGCTATCATCACAGGATTAGACAGGGCTAGTCCCTTCGCATGCCGCGGGGCTAGTTGCACGCGAAGGTTGGGTGACTTTTTCATTGTCTAAAACTTTATCACTGCTCGGGGAAAAAAAGAAAGGACTAGATTAACCCAGAGAGTCTTGCGACTTTTTGGGGACCCGAACAAGAATTTGATTCCGGAGTGACAGGGACTCTACCAAAATCATGAGATCTTCGTGCGGCAGTCTAACCAAGTGGCACGATTCTAACCTTGCCCCAGACACCCATCTTGTCGCCCACAATGATAACCAGGCCACGTAACCCCTCGATACTCTGGGCTTTTTCGATTGCTTGAGGAATATCATCTGCGGCCTTGATTATATTGCATAGGGCTGTAGCTGCGGCATCAGCTAAAGCTGTCGAGGGTGAGAGGACAACAACGGCATCAGCGCTGCCTAGGCTTAAAGAATGTCCTACGGTTCCTGAAGAGGTACATATGCCCAGCGGTGTTTCTCCGGGCATGATTTCCAGGGCGATTTTTTTGGCAAAAGAGGATTGCCCGGCATAGATGCCCACCAACCTCTTTTTGGATATTTTCAGAAAAGTGTCGCCGCCATTCTCCACGATTATATCCGGCGAGAGAGCAAGTAAATCCCTGCCTATCGCTTCAGCAATGGCGCCAGCTACCGCCGCCATAGGACCAACACCCGTTAGTTGAGATACCCTGCCCATTTCTTTGACGATGGCCGGGGCTTCAGCTTCAGCCTGATAAGGCTCCAACGTCGTCAGGAAAATAGGATGACGCCCAATATATGACTCTAGAGAGCTGCGGTGCTTTAGCACAGAATCGAGAGCTTTGCCCTTCAGATTACGCCGGGAGCGGATGTATAAGTCTGTTTGCTTCACCGTTAATTCAAAGGAAACCAAATCGTCGTCCTTAATCCAGTGGCGGTAGAAACGTGGCTCATACATGGTCGTATATAAAATCCTAATCTCTAAATCCTAAACAGATTCAAGGTCCCAATTCCAAAATTCAGAACCTTCATGTTTTGACCATTGGTGTTTTGAGCTTAGATATTGTTTGGGATTTGGTGCTTAGGATTTGCAGTTTATTGTTCTCACTACGCATCACTAAGGACTAATGACTCGTGGTCAGAAATACAATATCATCGCACGAGGAGGACAAGCCTTGACACATAGCCCGCAGACGACACATTTATTATGGTCAAAGAGCACCTTCCTGGTTTTCGGTTCCAGGACAAAAGCCTCAGTGGGACAAATCGTAATACAGGCTCCACAATGAGTGCACTTGGCTTCGTCACGGACGACATCCTGGCTTAAGGACTGGATTTCTATCCCGGTCTCGGTGAGATATTTGATGCCCTTGTCGTAGTTCTTCCGCTCACCGCTTAGCTCCAGGACCAGTAGTCCTTCTTGTCCTGGTGATACGGAAGCCTTAATGATATTAAAGGTGAGGTCGAAATCCTTAACCAGGCGGCAAACGACCGGCTGCCCCGTCATATCGGGCGGAAAGTGAAGCACTATTCTCCTAGAAACATTCATCTCTCCAAAATCCTAATCTCTAAATAAATCCAAATGCCGAAACCATTCCTCTTTGTCATTTGAGCCTTATCATTTGTCACTGTTTAAGATATTGGTCTTTCCTTGAGCGGCTTAAAACTCATGCCTGACTCCACGCCGGGCAAGGGAGCCACTGGCTCGGTAAGCAAAAACTCGCCCTTTTCTATCCACTCCTTCAGAATGCAGGCGATTTCCACAGCTTTGGGATAGCTAGACAAGGAAGACGTCGGCACATCCTTTCCCTGGACTTTTATGTGACCGCTCCTGAGCTCAGCGTAGCTGACTTCTCCCAGAATATCAGGCTCTCTCTCAGGATAAGCCTCTGAATAGTCCACGATGGGAGCCAGAATGCCAGCATCGCTCACTGTAGCGTAGCGGAGAATCTCGTCAGAGAGTATAGGGATGGGGACGCCTATGCCCACGGTCAATGTGCAGCCATAACCGAGCATGCTTGTCCCCACCAGCCATTCCGGCTTCATCTGCTTCAAATCTCCAATCACAGCCAGTGTCCCTGCACCCTGCCGCGGCACTCCGTTGTCCCCCCTGAGGGCAGTGGGGTTATGCTGGGTACCGTGCCACGCCACATAACCTATCCCACCACCCAAGAAAATCCTCGTCCCAACCCCGATAGTCTTGTAGTAAGGGTCATTGAACAGCGGTGAGAGTTGCCCGGCTGTACAGTAGTTGGCATTCCTCAGATTCGGCTTAAGCACGCCCATATAGGTATAGCGAACCTCATCGGAGAGGTTCACCGCTATGTTGTAGTTCTGGTAGGCATTCCTGGCATTGAATAGAATTGCCTCATTTATGTCCTTGATGTTGATCAGGGTCTCGAGCTTCTTCCTGGGGTAGCAATCCGTTCCAAAAGCAGTGGCGGTAAGTCTTATGTCTTTTCCAGCTACCAGCTCCTGTATTACATATCCACCACCATAGTTGAACTCCCCGGGATAGAATTTGTTTCTGGGGTCGTCATCGGGAAGGGCAGTCGCCCCGATGAAAACATCTACAGCAGCTATGCCGGTATAGACCGGAACGTCGTTAAGGTAAACCTTGCCGCCGCCCAGTTTTATCCTGGGCTTGGAGTGTCCGATATTGAGAAAGGCGCCAGAACCGCACATCGGGCTGAAAGTGCCGGTGGTGACGACATCAATATCCTCGGCTGCCCTGCTTACACCTTTTTCCTTAGCGATGTTAATCACTTCCTCGGCAGTCACCACGACAGCCTTACCTTTTCTGATTTTCTCGTTGATTTCAGCTATTGTCTTTGCCATAGCAAACTTAACCTTATTTAAGCAACTCCATAGCTACCCGGGCAGCCTTTTTACCGGATAAAAGCATGCCACCAAAAATTGCTCCCATCCTCGGGGAACCAAAAACGGCGTTCGCTGTCATACCGGTGACCACTAATCCGGGATAGACTTCCCTGGTGTTTTCCAGTATTTCTCTTTCTCCCCTCTCAGCCCACATGGACTTCTCCCCCATAACTTCCCCTGTCTTCGTCCTTAACTTCGGACCTACCTTCTCCACCACGATACGGCAGACTTCAGCGTCATGCCCGGTGGCATCTACAGCCACCTTGCACCTTGCAGTTAGAGGGTCCACATGCAGCTTCGACCAGGAAACAGCGCTCCAATTCAAAACAAGCCCGGTTATCCTGTCATCTTCCCGAACCATGATATCTTCAACGTCAATCAAATTGAAAATCTTCGCCCCTGCTTTTATAGCCTTTGAGCAGATAGTTGAAATAGCCTCCACCGAATCAGCGACATAGTACCCCTTTTCATATTCTTCAACTGAAACTCCAAACTCATCCAATATCCGCTTGCCTTCCTCCTGAATGACGATGCGGTTAAACATCATCCCTCCCCCGGACATGCCGCCGCCAACACGAAGCTGCCTTTCAAATACTACCACCCTTGTTCCCTCTTTCGCCAGATAGTATGCAGTGACAAGCCCAGCCGGCCCTGCCCCAGCTACAGCAACATCCACCTCCATCGCCCCCATGAAGTCTTTCATGTAGCTTTCAACAATGGCACGGGAAATAGTGACTTCATCCATAATCCTGAATCCTAGTACCTAAATCCTAGACAAATTCCAAGCCCTAATTCCAAACTTCACAACCCGCTTGTTTTGGGCATTAAAGTTTTGAGCTTTGGTATTGTTTGGCATTTCGTATTTAGTGCTTGGGACTTTCTCCTCTTAGTCAGCCTTCCTTCAGCTACAGGAGCAGCAGCTTTGAAGACGTGCCAGCTAGTATACCCCCGCCGTCAGGCAATGTCTAGCCACTTAAGAGCTTCTGGGCACTCTGAACCATTTCTCGTTTGTCATCGCGAGCACCTGAAAGGTATGTGGCAATCTCCACGCCTCTCCACCGAGATTGCTTTGGTTGACTTCGTCAGCCTCGCAATGGCACGGTTGGGATGTCATGGCTCGCGAAGCTAGGCAGCCTCTGTGATGCCCCCGGTGCTCTACGGCTTGTGGTGCTCAATTATGTTCTGCGGTATTACAAGGGGCCTCGTGCCATTGTACGCAAAGTTCCAGCAGCCGTACTGGTCAGTCAAGGCCTCATCGTATTGGTCCCCGAAATCCATTGGCCAGACGCCAACCTTCTTCCATGTACCAGCCGTTCCATCCCACTGCCACTGGGCACCAATGCCGGTCAAGAAGCCGGGGCCGTAGACCAGGTCATGAGTGGTATGCGGCGGCATTGTCCAGTCCTTCGCATCATAAGTATACGTATCGTTGTAGCTTCCAAGATCATACAGTGAATCTACCTGAGCCTCAGTGAGCGCAGGCTTCCCAGCGGCCGTGGTCTCCGGCATAGGGTAATAGGCAGCCAAGCCAGTCGTGGTCACCTGAGCATTCGCCGGGTCTTCCAGCCACTGAATAATGTCACCAGCCCGCGCATATGCAGTTCCATTAACCGCGTCGTACCAAGCCACCGCTTCGATAGCCTTCTGCAGACCCAGAAGAGCATCATAGGTAGCAGCGGTATTGAGTGGGTACTCTCCTGAGGTAGAATTCGTGAACACGGTAAGGAAACTTCCCGTCTTCTCGGTTTGCTCTACCCCCTCTGCCCAGGTATCCAGTATGACTTCGTAAGCACAAGCGGGGCCACCGGGGGGAGCTGTGGTAAGGTTACCAGCACCCCAAGGGCTCCTAAGCTGGGCCATCACGTTAATGCCCACCGACATAGCATTCGGTACGTAAGATCCGCGCAGCATATCATAGAGAGCGCCAGCATTGCCAGAGAAGACAGGGATGATAAACTGGGGATCTGAGCCTCCTATCGAGGTCAGCACATTCTGCATTTCTATTGTGCTTCCCGTTGCATTTACCCAATACGGGTCGTGGACAAGGTTCACGTTTATACCCTCTAGCAGTCCCCTGATAACTATTACTTGCTCATAGGCCCATGCCAAATTGTCAGCGATTATGGTGGCACCCAGCGCATAATCAGATGCTACTCCCATTTCCTCTCTGAGCTTTATTGCGACCGCTCCCAGTATCCTAACGACGCTCTGCCCCATGAAATACTCATTGTATGGCGTGCCCTTGAACCAGAATCGATAGCCCGCGTAATCGTCGACTACGCTGTGCTGTAGCGTCTCTGCGGCAGCACCACAGTTGATGAAAATCACCCCCTTCTCTATAGCCACATCTCGGTAGACCCCAACGGCTTCTGTTCGGAAACCGCCGAGTATGAAGTCCAGGTCGTCTATCGCTGCCGTAAGAGCCGATACGCCAGTGAGACCTGTAGGATCCACGGTTTCTTCGCCGGTCTCTATGGGAACCAACTCCAAAACATAGGACACGCCATCTATGTCTACCCCATCATTGCGGTTGATTGCCTCCTGTGCCAGCGTGGCGCCTGTCCATTGCATCACGCCAGCCGTGTAGTTCAGTTCCCCGGCTATACCGATATTAATTTTCCCACCTTCGAAGGCATAGAGTACTGGCTCGGGTTTTGCTTCACCACAGCCCGGTAGTACCAACCCTATCACCAAAAGACTGGCCATAATCAGGAAGACAATTCTTTTCACTGCCTATCAACTTTCTTCTTAGTTTGCGGCTGCTCCAATTTCATCAGAGCTAACCACCGATGCTGGAAGAAACCAGTCAACAACCACTTGCCTCCAGCAACTTAATCTCTATACACTATATCACAGAACTATCTCTTTTCTTAATCTCTGGTCTCCAGATTCTTGTAGTTGCCTGATTTATCAGTCCAACTTGTAAACGCTTTACATTCTGAGTCGTCATTTTGATTTTTGACATCTGACCTTTGAATTGTAACAGCTAAATGCTAAGATTCTGTTAAGATTTATGGAGATGTGGCAATTTTATAGTGGGCGGTGGGTAGGAGAGGAGGAATACATCCTCACCTGTCCTCTCCCTTCAAAAGAGAAGGATTCCTATGGAGATCTCTGGTCACACCGTAACAGTTATTTCTTATACTTCCATCTGGTTCCTTGAGGGGTATCTTCAAGGGTTACTCCTAAATCGGCCAATCCACTTCTAATTTTATCGGCTAGCTGCCACTGCTGGTTTTGACGCAAATCATCCCTAGTGGATGCCAGGAGACTGATAAATGCTTCAGCGTCGGGTGTGGGCTGTGTCTTTTCCTTTAAAGTAAGACCTAGGATGCCTGCTAGCTTCAGTAGGGTATGCTGCGCTTTAGTTATATTTGCACCCTGTTCAGCGCCCCGGTTTATTTCCCTCGTCAATTCGAAGAGCACTGCCATTGCCTGTGCAGTATTGAAGTCATCGTCCATGGCTTCGACAAATTTCTGCTCAAAAGGCTTCGTGTCGAGTACCGCAACTCTCTCGTCTGCATTAGCTCGATTGGTCAATGCCCAACGTAGCCTTTCTGCACCCCTCTCGTTTGCTTCCAGAGCTTCTTCACTATAGGTAAGTGGATTCCTATAATTCGAGCTAAGGATAAAAAGGCGAATAGCATCAGAGCTAAAGCGGTCTAGAGCGTCCTTGATGCTTACCAGATTACCTGTACTCTTACTCATTTTTTGCTTATCCTGCTGCATCAACCCACTATGTAGCCAGTATCGGACAAAAGGAGTCTCCCGGGTAAAACCTTCTGATTGAGCTATTTCATTCTCGTGATGAGGGAAGACGAGGTCTTGCCCGCCACCATGGATATCAATAGTGTTGCCTAGATACTTTAACGCCATGGCACTGCACTCTATGTGCCACCCCGGCCTACCCTTCCCCCAGGGACTCTCCCAGAAGGGTTCACCAGGCTTTGACGCCTTCCATAAGGCGAAATCTAACGGATATTCCTTCTTTTCTTCGCAAGTACCTGTTTTGGAAATCATGTCTGATAAGTTCCGGTGACTCAGTTTGCCATAATCAGGGAAATCCCTGACGCGGAAGTAAACACTCCCCTCAGACTCGTAAGCGTAGCCTTTAGCAAGCAAACCTTGTATCATTTCAATAACTTTTGGTATTTCTTCGGTTGCCTTGGGATAGACATCCGCTCGCTCTACATTTAATGCATCCATATTAGCGAAATACTGGTCAGTGTATCTATTGGCCAGTTCCGCTGGCGGAACCCCTGACTGATCGGCACGCTCTATAATTTTATCGTCTATGTCGGTAAAGTTTTGTACGTGTTTAACTTTATAGCCTTTGAATCCTAGATAGCGCTTGATTACATCGAAGATTATGTAAGTCATGGCATGCCCGATATGGCTTTCGTCATAAGCAGTAATCCCACAGACATACATGGTTACCACTCCGTTGCGGTCATGAAAATCTTCCTTCTGTCCGGTTAAAGTATTAAATATCTTCATCTCTTTCCCCCAGAGGGTGACTGACAACTGTCTCACTCTTATTCATCGAATAATATCTCAAGTCGGCTAGATTTTCAAAAGCCCCCGCTGCGTCGGGGCTCCCGTTTACCAGGATATGGAAAAGCCTGGACGAGCTTTCTATGCTGGGTTTGATACAAGCGGTCAATACTCACATGTATGTTGCTCAAGCTGCGGGTTCTTCCCCAATTGTCAATGCCTTTCAGGCAGGTATTCTCCAGGTACACCCAGTGAAACCAAACACCATCGCCAGGTCCATAGCCGTTGGGAACCGGGTTGATGGTTATTATGCGTTGAGAGTTGCCCGGCAGTCGGGGGGTGGCGCCTGCGCTGTTACCGATGAGGAGGTGGTTGAGGGGATGAAGCTGCTGGCCGAGACTGAAGGCATTTTTGCCGAGACAGCTGGGGTGTGGTGATAGCAGGGTTGAGGAAGTTGGTGTCCTCAGGGATAATTAAGAAAGGTGAGCTTACAGCGGCTTTCGTTACCGGGGCAGGACCGAAAACCCAGGAAGTTATAGCTGACAGGGTCCATCCCCTCGTAATCCAGCCTGACTTGGAATCCTTCGAGGAAGTTTTTGGCAAGTGCGCTTGAGCCTGTAGTATTTCACTCATGTTATAATTTTAACTCTAGAAAAGTATCAAGAGGACAAGATGGTCAAACGAGGAATAAGGTTCACCTTTCCACCGGAACTGATCAAGGAGGCCATCATTTACAAGCTTGGCCAGCAGTTCAAGATAGTAACCAATATCCGCCGTGCCGATGTAAATGGCGATAGGGGCTGAGTAGTTCTTGAGTTGGAGGGGAAAGGAGAAGATATCGAGCCTGGAATTGCCTGGGTGACTGGCAAAGGGGTAAGGGTTGCTCCTGTTATTGGAGATATTGTAGAAGGTTAGATGCGCAGAATATATTTTGACCATGCTGCCACCACGCCAACTCATCCTGAGGTGGTGAAGGCCGTGCTGCCTTATTTCACCGAGGCCTTTGGCAACCCTTCGAGCATCTATTCTTACGGGCAGGAAGCGAAGGGAGCCGTAGAAGAAGCCAGAACCAAGGTGGCGGAACTAATCGGCGCCCGGAGTGAGGAAATCGTTTTTACCAGCGGAGGAACGGAGGCGGATAATTCCGCCCTGAAGGGTGTCGCCTATGCCAGCGGGCATAAAGGAAATCACATCATCACCACCCCCACTGAACACCCTGCGGTGCTGGAGGTATGCAAGTTTCTGGAGAAAAGGGGACTCAAGATAACCTACCTGCCGGTGGATAAATATGGTCTGGTTGACCCTGACGATGTCAGGAAAGCTATTAACAATAAGACCATCCTTATCTCGGTCATGCATGCCAACAACGAGGTAGGCACGATAGAGCCCCTGGAAGAAATAGGCGAAATTGCCAAGGAAGCCGGTATTTGTTTTCACAGCGATGCCGTTCAGACTGTGGGACATATCCCGGTGAACGTCGATAAGCTTAAGGTGGACTTGCTCGCCATTTCAGGGCATAAGTTCTACGGACCTAAAGGAGTGGGAGCGTTATATGTCAGGAAGGGTGCCAAATTAATCTCCCTTATGCATGGGGGCGAGCAAGAGAAAAGGCGCCGGGCCGGTACAGAGAATGTTCCTGCAATTGTGGGGCTGGGCAAGGCGGTGGAGCTTGCCGGGCAGGAGATGGGCAAGGAAGTAGAACGGCTGGCTGGTCTTCGGGATAAGCTAATTAAAGGTCTGGGAGAGAAGATTGATCACATCCACTTGAATGGTCATCCCAAGAGAAGGCTGCCCAACAATGTTAATGTCAGCGTTGATTTTGTGGAAGGCGAGTCCATGCTTCTGAATCTTGACTTGGAGGGCATCTGTGCTTCTACCGGCTCAGCCTGTAGCTCGGCAAGCCTTGAGCCATCCCATGTCCTTCTGGCACTGGGGCTTTCCCCTGAGCAGGCTCATGGCTCGCTCAGGTTCACACTGGGGCGAGAAAACTCCGAGGCAGACGTGGAGCGAGTGCTGGAGGTCTTGCCAGGAATTATCGCCAAGTTGAGAGCCATGTCCCCACTTTTGAAAACCCAAAAATAGGAGCGGAACAAATGCCTGATGCCTGGTCACAATACAGCGAGAAGGTGATGGACCACTTCAAGAATCCCCGCAATGTCGGGGAGATGGAGAACCCCGACGGCATCGGGCATGTCGGGAATCCTGTCTGCGGCGATATCATGGAACTTTACATTAAGGTAAAGGACGGAATCATCGTTGACGCTAAGTTCAAGACTTTTGGCTGTGGAGCCGCCATCGCCACCAGCTCCATGGTCACTGAGATAGTGAAGGGGAAAAGCACAAAAGAGGCTCTGAAAATCTCCAACAAAACGGTTGCTGAAGCTTTAGACGGTCTGCCAGCGGTCAAGATGCACTGCTCGGTGCTGGCCGAGGAAGCGCTTAAATCGGCTATCGAGGACTACCTAAACAAATCTAAGAAGAAGAGGTAATCAAGATAGGAGCGAGGGTAGTGCTGACGCAGGAGGGAGCAGTGAATGGGGAGGCAGTCGCCCCAGCCAGCGACGCTGGGCCCCTCGTAGTCATGGATAAGTGCCTCCCCAGAGAGCACCTAAGGTTGAAACGCAGGCTCAGCGTTTAAGCATCCAGCTTCATTTCTTTGTTATTTCACGCAGTCTGTTAATCACCTCAGGTACCACATAACTCAGCAATTGTTGACTTTTTGCGGTATATGAATTATGATTCATATAAACGGAGATTCATATGACCATCGCTGAAGACCAGGCAAGGTTTCTGAGGTGTATTGGGGAGCCAACAAGGCTACAAATACTCGAGTTGCTGAACCAAGGCGAGAGATGCGTGGGCGAACTCACCAATGTCCTGAATAAAGAGCAATCCCTTGTTTCGCATCACCTGAGAGCTCTTAAGGAATGTAATATCGTGAAGGAGAGGCAGGAAGCCCAAAAGGTCTACTATCAGCTTACAGACGCTAGATTAGCCAGGTTAATTATTGACTGCGAGGCTCTGATGAAAGAGCTATTGCTGTACAAATGTCAGGAGGTGAATTATGAAAGAAAAGGAAATCAAAAAAGTGGTGAAGGGGAGATATGCCCAGATAGCTAAGCAAGACCAAGAGAGCTGCTGTCCAAGCTGTGGCTGCGGGGCCAGTTCTTTATTGCAGGCTAAGGCTATCGGATACTCGAGAGAGGATTTGGAGCATATCCCGGAGGAGGCAGTTATGGGGTTGGGGTGTGGTAGCCCTAGCGCCATAGCGGAACTCAAAGCAGGTGAGGTGATCCTGGATTTAGGGTCGGGAGCAGGAGTGGATGTCTTTCTGGCAGCTAATAAAGTTGGCCCCACCGGCAGGGTTATTGGGGTTGATATGACGGAGGAGATGGTAGAGAAAGCAAACAGTATCGCCAGAGACCACGGCTACCACAACGTTGAGTTTCGCCTGGGTGAAATCGAGAACCTCCCGGTCGAGGTCGAATCTGTGGATGCGATTATCAGCAACTGTGTTATCAACCTCTCGCCGGACAAATCTAAAGTCTTCCGGGAAGCTTATAGAGTGCTGAAGCCCGGCGGAAGGCTCACGGTTTCCGATATTGTCTCGGAGGGAGCACTCCCCGATGACATAAAGAGTGACTCGAATGCCTGGGCGTGTTGCATCGGCGGGGCTTTGGAACATCAAGAATACCTGAGCGAGATAAAGAAGGCTGGCTTCAAGGATGTGCAGGTGCTGTCGAGCAATGAGTTTGATATAAAGGGCGAGGCAAATCAAACACTGGCTAGGCTTCTGAGCATTACCATGAAGGCATATAAGAAAGCGTAGTGAGACCATTTGCCATAGCCTTCTCAGCTTGGCTATTTACGGACGGAGCGTTTACGAGTTTCTTATCTCCCAAGTTGCCTTGACAAGCAAGCCCCTTGTATGTAGAGTATATGCGGATATTCAAATATAAGGATAAGTCTACTCATCGGATGGCAATGAGAGATTTTGTAAAACTGTGTAAGGCTCTCTCTGACGAGACCAGGATTAGAATCCTGAAAGTCCTCCTCCAGAGAGAGTGCTGCGTTTGTGAGGTTATGCAGGCGTTGGATATCTCGCAGTCCCGGGCCTCACGCAATTTAGGCATACTTGAGGACGCCGGCTTTATTAAGTCCAGCAGAGCTGGCCTTTGGATAGTCTACTCTATTGATGAGCAGAGAATCAAGAGCTATACAGCCCCGCTAATTGAACTGCTCCGCAGCTCTCTTGTCAATGATGAAACCCTATTGCAGGACAGGGAGCGGTTAAGTCACGCTGTCCGAGTTGGGCCAAAGGCGATACACAGATAGTCTTTGGACAGTTATATGCGCTCACGCGTACGTAGGTAAAGAAATTCTAGGGCATGGCACTAGTTATTGAACTTCTCAAAGGCGGTCTTGCCACTCTCCAAGACTATCTCCTTGCTCACTTGCCCTTCGTAGTGCCAGCTTTCTTCCTTGCCGGGGCACTCTATGCGCTTTTCCCCAAGGATAAAATCCTTCGGTACCTCGGGCCGAACTCACCAAAGTATATTTCTTATCCTATGTCAATTGCGGCTGGGCTGTGTCTGGCTGTTTGCTCCTGTACCATTTTGCCGCTGTTTGCCGGGATACGGAAAAGCGGGGCTGGGCTTGGCCCGGCAATTGTCTTTCTTTATACTGCCCCGGCTACCAATATCCTGGCTATCATCTATACCTCAGCGCTGATTGGTATAGACGTTGCCCTGGCCCGAATTATCCTTTCTATCGGATTTGCCATTATCATAGGCGCCAGCATGGCTGCTCTATTCCCTGACAAAATGTCTGTGGATACTGCCAATGTAGCAGCAGGGCAAGCTTTCCCTTTAGCCCAGAATAGCCCTAGCTCCAAGTGGCTTTGGGCATTCTTCGGACTTCTGCTCGCCATCCTACTGTGGGGAGCTTCCCCCGCGATACAGGTTCTTAAAGTGAAATTGATTGGGCTTGCTCCACTTTTGATAGCGCTTGTATTCGTAGCCTGGCGTGGATTAGGTCGAGATAATGTGCTAAGTTGGATGCGGGAAACGTGGTTTTTTGTCCGCACCATTCTTCCTTTATTGCTCGCGGGTATCTTTGTGGCAGGTATGCTCAGAGTGGTCATTCCGGCTGAGTTCGTCAGTCAGCATTTCGGAGGTACAACGGTGGGGGCCACATTAGGAGCAGTTCTGTTTGGAGTTGTCGCGTACTTCCCAACGCTGGTGGAGGTGCCCATGGCACGATTGTTTCTGGATGTTGGCGTGGGAAGAGGACCTCTGCTGGCCTACTTACTTGCTGACCCGGTGATTTCTCTGCCCAGTATGCTTGTCGTTCGACAGATGATTGGAAACAGGAGGCTTTTCTGGTATGTAGTTATCATAATCGCATGCTGTACTGCCGCGGGATTGATATATGGTTTTCTAACCAGCTTATAAGGCTTGGAACGTGAGGAAAGGGAGTCAATTCTCAAGAAATTGAAAAGGAGACAGAAGGATGAACATAAAAATCTTAGGACCCGGATGCGCCAGATGTCACCAGTTGGAGAAGACCACCAGAGAGGTGGTGAAAGAGCTCAGCATTGATGCCACTATAGAAGAGGTCAAGGACATGATGAAAATAGTGCAGTATCCTATTTTGACCACTCCTGGGCTGATAATCAACGAAGAGTTGGTCTGTGCTGGTCGGGTGCCCACCAAGGCAGAGGTTACTCAGCTTATCACTAATGCCTTGACCAAAGAAGATAAAACTAAGAGGTAGAAGATTAATCTCGGTACAAGAGTCACGTAAATATACAAAGAGGGAAAGTGCAAAACGAAAAACCGTGCTGTCCCGCAGCGGCGGCAAGGATCTTGAAAAAACTGACTTTGGCAGATGGTTCTCAAGCAGGTATCTTGTACCTCGAAGAAATTCTCAAAGAGGTTGCCGACCTGAAGCTGGTTGATAATGAAACTATCAGAAAGGAATTGCTTAAAAGGGTCAAAATTTATAACTATGTGGCGCCCGGCGCCGATAATGAGTATTCAGAGGCATTGTTTAACGATTATACGCGCCAATATGGAAAAGGATAAAAACGAGATGAATCGAGTGGTGAAAGAACTTGAACTGGGAAAAAACGGCTGCCCCGTGTTTGCCACAAGTGTCACTGGGCGTAGTTCCCCGGGCGCTGGGATTCACGCCAGAATAAAGATGGAACATATATGATGCTTCTCCAAAACTATAAGGTAACCAACGTCAGTCGCAATCTCTGCAATTCGGAATGGATCGTGGTAAGAGCTGACTTCAGCGATGATATCTCCGAGGTTTTTCCTTACCTTAACGCTGTGATTAAAAACGCCGTATATACCCCCGAAGCCAAAAACCTCAATTTCAGAATGGACACAGGCCTCGTAAGCCTTATGCCCCAACAGACGAGTGTGGGGCAGGTGACATGCGAGGAAGATGCTATAAAGGTTCTGGACTATGTTAAAAAGTTGATAAATGATACTTGGGAAAGACGAACAAGCATCACCCCTATCTATGAAAGGAAGGACGAAATAAAGGCAAAGGATATAGTTGACTTTCTCCCCAGGACCAACTGTCGCGATTGTGGGCTCCCCACCTGTTTTGCCTTTGGCATGGCTTTGATAAGCGGACAGAAACGCTTGGAACATTGCTCCGCTTTAACCAAACCAGAATTTACCCAAGATAAGGAAGCACTGGCCAGACTGCTCCAGAGTGCCATTTTCGAGGAGGTAGCAAAGTGACCAAAGCAACCAAGAATAAAGGCAACAAGAACAAAGCAACTAAGAGTAAAGTAAGCAGGATTCTATGGATTGTAATCCCTATTGTCCTGGTATGCCTGGCCGTGTGGCTGATATTGGCTTACGGGCCATCACCCGCGACACCTCCCGCTTCAAACAACTCCTCAGGCCCGGCTGACAGGGTTGATGTTGTCTACTTCCACCGTACACAACGCTGCTACACATGTCTTTATGCCGAAGAACATACACGGTACACCGTGGAAACCTACTTTGCGGATGAACTGGCTAGCGGCAGGGTGACTTTCCAATCCATCAATGTACAGGACGAGGAAAATGCTGACATCGCTGAGAAATATAATAACGCTTCATATTTAACTTTGTGCATTAACACTGTGAAAGATGGCACTGACCACATCGAAGAGGTAACAGACATCTGGTTAGTCATAGGTGATGACGAGGCATTCGTCGAAATAGTGAAGAACAAAATCGAGAAAAGCCTCAACAGAGAGGCGTGATGGATTTGACAGGCATTCTGGGAGACATCAATATCCCAGTCCTCTCAGCGCTGCTTCTGGGGTTGATAACTGCTATTAGTCCTTGTCCCATGGCTACCAACATTGCTGCTATAGCATATGTTAGCCGTAGAGTGACACAGCGCAGGTACGCTGTTATGACCGGAACGCTTTATACACTGGGGCGCATGTTCTCATATTCTGTCATTGGTATCTTGATCATTGTCGGTGGCCTTGAGATTCCCGGGCTCGCGTCATTTCTTCAGGATTTCGGTGAACAAGTCCTAGGACCACTTCTGATAGTGGTAGGGGTGATAATGCTGAGTATAAACAGGATGCCCTTTAGTTTGGGAGGAGGAAGATTGTCTTCAATAGGAGGAAAGGTCGCTGACTGGGGGATGATAGGTGGATTCCTGTTGGGTGCTCTTTTTGCCCTTGCCTTTTGCCCTTATAGCGCTGTCCTATTCTTTGGAATATTGATACCTTTGTCCCTTAAATCCACTGGCGGTGTGACACTGCCTGCGGTGTATGCCATCGGCACTGGACTACCTGTTTTAGTATTCGGCGTGCTTGTATCCCTCGGTGTAGCCAGGGTTGCGACCTGGCTTAACGCGGTCACCCGCGCCGAGAAAATCATTCGTGTGGCAGTTTCCATTATCTTCATAGGTGTGGGAATATACCTTGTCGTGCTCTGGATACAGAGCTGAGCGTTAGTTCATTGGGGAAGTTGAAAGAAGGAGCTACCCTCTGTGCAGTGAGGGGACTGCTCTCAAAAACCCTGACAAGCAGGGGTAAAAGCTTATGCTAAAAGTAAAACCACCAGACGACTATCCGCCAGAGGAAGGCCGCTATGTGAGGGGTAACGATTACTCTCCTGTAGCACTTTGTGTCATTTTAGACACCTTTGACTTTGCCATACCTGTGGACTTAAATGAGCTGATCATGGCTGGTGTCGACTCTGGTGCCGCTCTTTCAGGTATGCTTCAAACAGAGAACATAGGATTGGAGAAGATGGTCTGCAATATCGTGGCTAACCCGAATGTAAGATATATTGTCCTATGTGGAAGGGAATCGCCGGGGCATTTGCCCGGCGAATCGCTCCTGGCGCTTAAGGAAAATGGAGTCACTGAGACGAAGCAAATTATCGGCACAAAAGCTCCCACCCCACATCTCTATAATATTCCACTAGAGCTAATAGAAACATTTAGGAACCAGATCATGAGCGTCATCAATTTATTATGCCCACCGGGAGAAACGGATATCAATGTACCTGGCCTTAACCCAAAGGTGATAGAAAAGGCAGTATGGAGTTGCTATCAAGAGGAGCCAGTCCCATTCATGGGCTGTACGCTCTACGATATGGGGGCATATCCTGAGCCGGCGATATACCATAAGATTGCGTCAAAATTAAGTCAGCCACAGCAAGATATTCTGCAACCCGGCAAATCAAAACTGGCTATGGGACTTGTGCTCCATAAATTGTTACCCAAGACAAATTGCAGAACGTGTGGCAAGCGAACCTGCCTTGCCTTTGCTATCGAGCTCGCAAAGGCAAGTGTCACCTCGAGGAATGTCCTATGTTGGACCAGCCTGAATTTGCCGCCGACCGACAGGCTTTAGCTAAACTTCTGGAATAAAGACCGAGGTGATAAATGGCCCAGGAAAAAGAGAGAAGGCTCGTGGTTTGGAAAAAATACCTGACCCTGTTGATAGCACTGGGCATTGGTGCCGGGAGAGAGGTAGGGAAAGTCTTCCCAAAAACGCCGGGGGTAAATAGTTGATAGTCGAGTATCTTATAGTATTCAAGGATTATCTCATTGAGGTATTGCCCTTCCTGGCAATAGGGTTTCTACCGAGCGGTCTAATTCACGAATTTCTTCCCTCGAAGTGGGTGGAGAGACACCTCGGCGGCCCGGGCGTGAAACCAGTCCTGTACTCCACTCTCATCGGGACAATCCTTCCCATCTGCTGTTTGGGCTCCCTGCCAGTGGCGGTCAGCCTGCACCAGAAGGGGGCGAGGTTAGGACCAGTTCTAGCTTTCCTGGTGGCAACGCCGGCCACGTCCATAACTGCCCTTCTGGTCACCTATGGTCTCCTCGGATCAAAGTTCACAATATTCATCTTCTTTGCTGTGATAGCCATGGGTTTGGTCATGGGCCTGGTGGGGAATATGGTCAAGGGCAGAGCCCAAATTCTTGCTTCTCCAGCGCAGCAGGCTCTTGACCCGGTCTGCGGGATGACTGTCGAAGTGTTGAAAGCGGTAAAAGCAGAATATGGCGGCGAGACCTACTACTTCTGCTGTTCCCACTGCCAGCAAGCCTTTGAACACAGTCCGGAGGAATATATGGGAGGAGGCTCCCGGCAGGTTGCTCACCGGGTAAAGCATGTGTTCAGATATGCTTTTGTGGATATGGTCAAGGAAATAGGGCCGGAGTTGCTCCTAGGTCTGGCTCTGGCGGCTTTGGTAGCGGCGGTGGCTCCGGTGGGAGAGTTCGTGGGCGCTTATTTCGGCGGGGGATTGGGGTATCTTTTCAGCCTTGGCTTCGGCTTAATTATGTATATCTGCTCCACAGCCAGCGTTCCCCTGGTCCACGCCTTCGTGTCGCAGGGCATGAACATCGGCGCGGGAATGGTTCTTTTATTGGTGGGGCCCATTACCAGTTGGGGCACTATGCTGGTCCTGAGAAAGGAATTCGGCGGCAGGATTCTGGCTATTTACCTGGCGGTCGTCTGTGTAATGTCCCTGGGGCTGGGTTTCTGCTTCTCGCTCATATAGCGAATGGCCAATAAACAGTAGTAACGTGTATAATACGAATTACTTCTCAATGGCTAAGATAATTGCCGTCTGTAAGAGTAAAGAGAAAGGCACCAGAAAGAAACATGTAGCCGAAGGTACTCTTAAGGAAGACTATGGCCTCGTTGGGGATGCCCACGCTGACTGCTGTACCCGCCGGCAGGTGAGTCTGCTGGCGATGGAGAATAGCGATAAGATGAGAAGGCTGGGCTTCGAGGTTGGTCCTGGCGATTTTGCCGAAAACCTCACCACCCAAGGGCTGGAACTCATCTCCCTGCCGGTAGGCACAGAAATCTCCGTTGGAAAGAACGTTCTCCTCGAGGTGACCCGGATTGGCAGGGAGTGTCACAGCGGTTGCGCCATCCGCCAGGAGATAGGCAAATGCATCATGCCCAGGGAGGGGATATTTGCCAGGGTCATTCGCGGTGACCGTGTGCGGGCTGGAGATGATGTAAGGATAGAGAAGAATGGATAACGACACAGAGAAATTGGCTGTATTGAAGCTTACCGAAACAAGTAGCAGCAACATTGAGGATGTAGTGGCTAGAGAGTTTCCCCTCACCATTATTCTAAATAACCGGGAACTGGTAACCTTGCTCTGTTCCCCGACAAATTTAAAGTATTTGGCGGTCGGGTTTCTTTTCTCCGAGGGGTTACTTAGGAGTAAGGACGAGATCAAAAAGATAATGGTTGACGACCAGAGGGGTGTGGTGCGGGTGGAAACTGAAGGGGATGAAGAGCTTACCAGTGATGCTTTGTTCAAGAGGTTTATAACTTCAGGATGTGGAAGGGGAGCTTCTTTCTATAGCGCCATTGATGCTCAAGATCAAGTGAAGGTCGAATCTCGGATTGAAATATCAACTCCTGCAGTCTTAGCCCTAGTACACGAGTTCCAACATCGCTCTCAGATTTATCGGGCGACCGGCGGTGTGCACAGTGCTGCTCTTTGTGATATAAGGGATGTCTTAGTATTTGGCGAAGATATAGGAAGGCATAATGCAGTGGATAAGATTTTTGGTGAATGCATCTTAAATGACATAGCCACGGACGATCATATAATAATCACCAGCGGAAGGATCTCTTCAGAGATACTACTCAAGATAGCCAGAAGAAACGTCCCCATAATTGTATCCAAGTCCGCCCCCACTAACCTGGGGGTGAGATTAGCTAACGATTTAGGCGTGACCCTGGTGGGCTTCGTCAGGGGCAAGAGGATGAATGTGTACACTCATGCCGAGAGGATAACCACGAATGGAAAATAGGGATGCCGGACTGGTAGAGAAGATCTCGGTCCTTAAGAAGAAGAGGAATGCCGTTATCCTTGTCCATAACTATCAACTGGGCGAGGTTCAGGATATAGCCGACTTTGTCGGCGATTCCCTGGAGCTAAGCCAAAATGCTGCCAAAACTACTGCCGATGTAATCGTGTTCTGCGGAGTCCACTTCATGGCGGAGACAGCCTCCATCCTCTGCCCCGATAAGGTAGTGTTGCTACCTGATATGAACGCCGGCTGTCCCATGGCGGATATGATTACCGCCCAGCGTTTGCGGGCGAAGAAGAAGGAACATCCTCAGGCAGTGGTGGTCTGCTATATTAACTCTTCAGCCGAAGTCAAGGCGGAATCCGATATATGCTGCACCTCTGCCAATGCCGTCGAGGTCGTGGAAAGCCTGGACGCCCGGGAGATATTGTTTATCCCTGATCAGTATCTCGGGCACTACGTCTCAGCCAGGACGGGCAGAAAGATGATTCTCTGGCCAGGCTTCTGCCCCACCCATGTCAGGATAACGTCTGAGAGGATAAAGGAATTGAGACAGGAGTATCCTCAAGCTAAGGTGGTGGTACATCCGGAGTGCCGGCCTGACGTCATCGCCCTGGCTGATGAAGTAGCCAGCACCAGCGGGATGTGCCGATACGCCCGGCGAGATGATGTCAAAGAGATGGTTGTGGGCACGGAGATCGGGATAATACACCGGCTTAGAAAAGAGAACCCCGGCAAGAGGTTTATCCCGGTTTCCGAACAGGCAATATGTCCCAACATGAAGCTGATTACCCTGGAGAAAGTCTTGTGGTCTCTGGAAGAGATGAGTCCTGAGGTAAAGGTTCCCCGCGAAGTCCGGCTTAAGGCGATAGCTGCCGTGGACAAGATGCTTGAGGGAAAATCAAAAATCAAAGATCAAAAGTCAAAATGACAAACCAAAAGGCAGGAATTGAACAAACCCAAATGTCAAAATCCAAATGACAATTGCAATCCAGATGCCCCGGCTGCCGAGAAGAAGTGTAGTGCGAGGCTTCAGCCTCGTGCCAGGGCGGGATTGCATGACCCTGAAAGGTCGCACTACAATTGTGTTTAGGATCTAGCCAATGAGATTGCCGCGCTTCGCTCGCAATGACACAAGACGCCTGTCTCTGCGAGGCACTCCCCATTTGTCATTGCGACGAGCGTAGCGACGAAGCAATCCGCACCCTCCTGTCTTTGCGAGGCATTCCCCTTTCCTGTCTTTGCGACGAGCGTAGCGACGAAGCAATCCGCACCCTCCTGTCTTTGCGACGAGCGTAGCGACGAAGCAATCTCGGGAGGGACAAGGAGTCTGATACCTGGCAAATCGGGGCTGACGATGACGCTCCCGTCATGTCTTTGCGAGGCACGATAGTGCCGAAGCAATCCCGCCTTGGAGGTGTGAAGGAACTTCTTCCTTCTCGATTCACAATGCTCGAGCAATCCCGGAGATTGCCGCGCACCTTTCAGGTGCTCGCAATGACACCTTCCTCCATGTGCGTGCGACGTACTTCCCCCTCTGTCGTTGCGAGGACCCCTTCCCTTCCTGTCTTTGCGAGGCTCTCCCCCTTCTGTCTTTGCGAGGCACGATAGTGCCGAAGCAATCTCGGTGGGGGACAGGAGATTGCCACGCTCCGCTCGCAATGACACCCCTTCCCTGTCTTTGCGAGGCTCTCCCCCTTCTGTCTTTGCGAGGCACGATAGTGCCGAAGCAATCCCGGTGGGGCAACGGCAAGGGAAAATAAGAGGGAAACGTTGAAAGGAACGGACAGGATGATTGTGCTGATCACCACCGGCAGCGAGGAAGAAGCTAGCAAGATTGCCAGGTTGCTAGTGAAGGAGAAAAAGGCGGCCTGTGTCAACATCGTGCCAGGGGTGGATTCCCTTTTCCGCTGGAAGGGCAAGATAGACTCGGCCCGTGAGAGCCTCTTGCTGGTCAAAACCACAGCATCGCTGCTTTCTGAAATCGTCAGCTTGGTCAAAGAAACTCACAGTTACCAAGTGCCGGAAATCATCGGCCTGCCTATCATCGGTGGCAATGAAGACTACCTCAAGTGGCTGGACAAGGCCTGCCGATAGCGACCACGCTCGCCCCTACAGCTCCAAATCCTAAGCACCAAATACTAAATCCTAAACAATATCAAAGCACCAAATGTGAATGACCAAAACGGTTTAGAGTTTTGAATTTCGGTATTTGAATTTGTTTGTCATTTGGATTTTGGCCAATGGGATTGCCACGCTTCGCTCGCAATGACACAAGACGGCTGACGGTGACAGGGCGGAGCGGAGAAAAACAGAATCGAGCCCTTCTTTAACAATATCTTAACATTTAACTGCTACACTTCAAGTAGCAAACAGAAGAACGATAGACTGAACCACATAGAAGTGATCGGGTCGATTGACAAAGAGTGGAAGGGGACATATAATCGCAAGAGGTATGTGCGGGAAAGAAACGGAGGCTCGGGCGGACTTGACGATACTCAAGCTTACAACAACTATCGAATATAGAGCAAGGTCGACTCTTTGTCCCCCACATTAGAGTCTACTCTTATGCCGCAATTAGCGGCCGAACTAGTGTCAGAAGCACGAGAGAACTAAGGAAAGGAGGTGAAACCGGGGTAAGCACCGACGAAGATCAACTAATCAGCGTAATATGAAAGGAGGGTGATTTGAGAAAAGTATTATTGGCAATAGTAGCTATACTCCTTATCACGAGTATAGGCTTATCATGTACAGAGGAGTATCCGTTGCCCGGGGACGAGCCGGAGCTGCCGGAGACTCTGTGCACCATCATCAGAGACAATTATGGAGTGCCCCACATTTTCGCGGACACCAAAGAAGGCTTGGGCTATGGAGCCGGCTATGCCATGGCTCAGGACAGGCTCTGGCAGGCGGATGTGTTGAGGAGGGCGGCAACCGGACGTCTTGCTGAGTTGGGCCTGGCAACAATAGAGGAGGATATTGCAACCAGAACGTTGTGGTATGGCGAGGATGAGTTACTGAAGATTTATGATGACTGGGACCCTGGTGAAGGCTATGAGTATCTCAAGCCGATGATTGAGGCTTACGTAGATGGCATAAACGCTTATATTGACCAAGCCTTGAGCAATTTGTACGTTTATATGCCTGCTGAGTACATGGCACAGAATCTAGTACCTTACTTGGAGCCTTTCACGGTGGCAGACGTGGTAGGCCTTACGGTGCTGATGGGGTGGAGGTTCGGCGGAACAGGAGGTAACGAAGGCGACCTCTACGAGGCGCTACTTACTCTTCAAGCTATGCATGGGGATACAGCCGGGGCTGCCATCTGGGACGATTTGTTCCCCCTGGATGACGCTGGAGCACCTGTGACGATACCCAGCGAGTCACTGACTGCTCTTTCCACGGATGGGACTTCGTTGGATGTCCCCGACAACCTCAGCCTGGTACTGGAGCAGGCTCAGGAGTTGTGGGCAACTCAAGATGAAGTGTTCGAATCGCTGGGAGTACCGACGAAATTCGGAAGCAACGCTGTGCTTGTCAGTCCGGAATTGTCGGCCACGGGCAACGCTCTTGAGCTGGGAGGACCCCAGATGGGCTACACGATGCCGCAGATTGTCTATGAGCTGGGGCTGCATGGCGCCGGAATCAATGCTGTGGGCATGGCAATGCCCTGCGCAGGTCCCTTCATTTTGATTGGTGTCAGTGAGCACGGTGCCTGGACGTCGACCACAGGCTCTTCCGACGTCATGGATGTCCGCATCCTGACATTGAATCCTGCGAACCCAACCCAGTACTGGCACAAGGGTGAGTGGGTTGATATGGAGAGAAGAAACGAGCTAGTCTATGGTCCGAAGAAGCAGACTTACCAGGCTACGAACGTTTATCGCTCCGTCTATGGGCCTATTATTTCCATGGATCTGGACGCAGGCACGGCCGTAACCTTGCATACCCCATTCTTCAAGAACGAGATTGCCGGCGAGCAGGGCTGGCAGCTCTTCCAGGCAGCAACGAACATTGACGAATTCGAAGCGGCGGTGGAGCTTGTCGTGCCCAGCCACAACTTCTACTGGGCGGACACAGAGGGCAACATAGGCTACTGGCATGCCGGACGCTTCCCGGTGAAGCCGGCAGGCGCCGACCGCAGACTGCCGCTGGCTGGCGATGGGACACAAGAGTGGGTTCGTGTCACAAGCCAGTACGAGATACCTAGGGACATCAACCCGGAGCAGGGCTGGCTGATCAACTGGAACAACAAGCCAATCGCCGGCTGGCCGTACGCCGAAAGTGACGTCCACTGGGGCGAGGGTTTCCGAGTCCAGATCCTGATGGACGCCATGGCCACATTCGCGGCCTCCGGGGACCTGACCACGGACACCTTGAACACGCTTAACCAGGTTGCGGGTTACCACAGCACTGAGGGAATGAACTTCGCGGTAGACTTGATAGCCGCACTCAACTCCTATGTGTCGGCGAGCCCTGACCCGGAGCTCTATGCAGCGCTGGGGCAGCTGGGAGCCTGGGCTATGGCAGAGCCTCTACCTGTCAGCCGTGTCGATCTTGTGTCGCCCGCCTGGCCTTACGACCCCAATCCCACGTATGATCATCCCGGCCTGACCATCTTCAATGCCTGGTACGACAGGTTTGTTCCGGCAGTCTTCGACGGTATTCTGCCGGCATCACTCATTGACCAGGTGAAGGGCCGTCCCAGCCTCTTGCTGCGGGTACTCCGAGGAGATGCGAGTCTCCTTTACCCCGGATACCCGACAGGCGCGGCGCTGGACACGCTGGTTGTCAATGCCCTGAAAGATGCCATCAATGACCTGGAGATTGAATACGGGTCGAGCGACATGGCGACCTGGCTTACTCCGGTGCGGATGCAAAGCTACGACGCACAGGGGGCTTTGCCCGGTGGCAAGATTCACCCCTACATGAACCGCGGCACCTACAACCAGATTGCCGAAATGGTCGCTGAGGGCTTGCCGAATGCCAAGAACGTGATCCCGCCCGGACAGAGCGGATTGGTGGTACTCCCTGGAGTTCCCAGCCCCTACGTTGCTGACCAGGTACCACTGTACGCAAGCTGGACATACAAGCCGATGCTATTCACTCGCCAGGCAGTCGAGGCAGTCAAGACCTGGCAGAGGGTCTTTCTCGTTGAATGAGACACTGTAGTCTGGTGGGCATAGCCCATTCAGACTGCTAGCATGGCTGGTACGAGAGCCGAGGCTTTGAGCCTCGGCTCTCTCCTTATCGCTTCTTGGTGTCATCGCCGGGAGCTGACATTCCTGGCTTACACTTCAGAACAGCTATCTGGGCGGGGAAAAGACTCACCCTACCGATCAATGTAGTGGCGGGGTTCATTCCGGCCTTCCGGGCGGGTACGAGACCGGCCCCTACGGGTGTCAAATCCTAAACAAAACTCAAAAAGCAAAGGTCAAAAACCGAATCGACAAATCAAGACGCAGGAATTGAACAAACCCGAATGACAGTTGAAATCCAAATGCCTCGGCTGCCGAGAAGAAGTGTAGTGCGAGGCTTCAGCCTCGTGCCAGGGTGGGATTGTGCGACCTTAAAAGGTCGCACTGCAATTGTGTTTAGGATCTAGACAATGAGATTGCCACGCTTCGCTCGCAATGACACAGGACGCGTGTCTTTGCGAGGCTGGCTAGAGCCAGCCGAAGCAATCTCGGTGGGGCGTTGTCAGATTGCCGCGCTTCGCTCGCAATGATACAAGACGCGTGTCTTTGCGAGGCTGGCTAGAGCCAGCCGAAGCAATCTCCCCTTCGACATGTGAAGGAACCTCTTCCCTCACGATTCACAATACTGAAGCAGTCCCGGAGATTGCCACGCACCTTTCAGGTGTTGGCAAAGACAGAAAGGGAAGGGCTGGCAATGACAGGGGGAGCGGGAAAAAATCGAGTTGAGCCCTTTTTTAACAGCATCTTAACATTTAGGTGTTACACTTCAAGTAGCAGAAGAAAAAGGGACGGAGTGAAGCGCATACAAGGGATAAGGGCGATTGACAAAGATTGGGACAGAACATATAATCCAAGGAGGTATGTGCGGGAAAAAAACGGAGGCTCGGGCGGACCTGACAGCACTCAAGTTTACACCAACTATCGGATATAGAAAAGGGTCGAGTTTTTAGTCAGGTTTTCTGATCTCCCGGTGTCCAGCTTGCTCCGACGGGCAACAAAAAATTGAGAGACCAGAAGCGCGAAAGGAGGTGATTCTATCGGGATAGTGTATCAAGATCAAGGTTGCTGGAGGCGACCGGTGGTCGACCGGTTTATTCCAGCACCGAAGGTTAGCTCCCATGAAATGGGAGCAGCCACAAGAAGCAAAAGGAGGTTGATGAATTGAAAAAGATACTTTTTCTGATTATCGCGACTCTGCTCGTGCTAGGTCTAGTATTACCTGGCTGTGGCGGCAACGGACAACAAGAAGAAGAAGAAGAGGAAGAAGAGAATTTTATCACGATCGCCGTAACTGGGCCGATGACTGACCTGCAGGGTCAGAACCACTGGGATGGCGCCACCATGGCAATGGACGAAATCAACGCTGCCGGCGGGATTGATGTCGGTGGCACCATGTATGATGTTAAGCTGGTCCAGGTGGAAACCAAAGAAGCCACCGAAGGCGAGGACGGCAGTACCGGCACGGCAAATCTCCTGGCGGTCATAGACGACGTGGACTTCGTTATCGGCGGTTTCCGAACAGAGGTTGTCTCCGTCTACCGTGACGTGGCTATGGACGCCCAGAAGCTTTTCATGGACTGCGGTGCCGCCACCGCGTCTCTGCAGTTCAGCGTGGTCACCAATTATGACACATACAAGTACTGGTTCAAGTCCACCCCCTACAATGAGGTCTTCCTGGTCACGAGCTGTATGAAGATGACGGTCACAATGGGCAACGTCCTCAAGGGGACACTGGCGGGCTATGAGGCAGCGGGCGCAGTGAAAGACGAGTTCAAGCTTAGCCTTGCGGAAGGTGGCAAGCTGAGGGCGCACATACTCATGGAGGATGCGTCATGGTGCGCGGGAATGGTGTTGGCTGCCCAGGGTTACCTGCCAGCTTATGGCTTTACCGTTACCGGCACGACGCTGGTCTCTCCGACGGCAGCCGACATTACCACGGAGATGAATGCTATAAAGGCCCTGAATCCTCACATTATCTTCACCGCGTTTTCCGGCTCGGTTGGCGCTGTCTATTCCACAACCAAAGCCGACCTGGGAATACCGGCAGTGACCATAGGCATTAATGTGCCCGCCCAGGAGATCGATCACTGGGCGAATACCGATGGCGCCTGTGAGGGTGAAATCCTGTTGGACACCTACCCGGTGGGCATAGAGACCACCCCGAAGACCGTCGCATTCTTTAACGAATTCGTAGACAGGTTCGGTCGTTACCCGGTCTATACTGCGGCTACCTACGATTCCATCCTGTCCGTGACCCTTGCCATGGAGGAAACAGGGTCACTCGACCCTGAAGTTCTAATTCCCTGGCTGGAAGACCCGGACAACGCCTTTACGGGCGGCACGGGTGCCGTCACGACCGCCTATTACCCGATGCCAGACATCACGATTGAAGACGGTCTGCTATACGCACTCAGCGAGGCGCAGGTGGCAGAATTGTATGACCTTGCTAGCTATGGCAAGACTTATAACCAAGATGATTGGCTGTGCGGGTATGTCTCCGGGAGTCCAAAAGGGCACATTGCTCATGACACAGTCTATGGTCCTGGTTATCAAACCGGCGCTGGCTCCCAGTGGCAGGACGTTGACGGAGAAGGCGTGAAGGTGGGCATCTGGCCACTGAATCTTGGTCCTGCATACGACGCAGCTTTAACCGACCAGTGGGGCAACTGGAACTTCGCGTACCCCGGCACAACGGAGTACATTCTGACGATAGGAGGAATGCTCCTCATTCCTTACGACCCCTACGAATAGCGCAACCTGAGCGAAGCCAGTAGCCTGGATGTGCCAGGCACAGTGGTGACCCCGGGGTTAACC
>JBATUN010000006.1:0-3826 GCA_049671165.1 Dehalococcoidia bacterium
ATCCTCTTCTACACCATGGGCATTACCCAGCATTCCCATGGCACTGACAATGTGCTGGCTACCGCCAATCTGGCGATGCTCACCGGGAACGTAGGCAAGCCCTCCAGTGGGGTCAATCCACTAAGAGATCAGAACAATGTGCAGGGTGCCTGCGATATGGGTTCCTTGCCCAACGTCTACCCTGGCTATCAGGCAGTCAGCAATCCAGCTATCAGAGAGAAGTTCGAAACTGCCTGGGCGTGCTCATTACCGTTAGCTCCGGGTTTGACCTTGGTTGAGATGCTTGACGCCGCCTACCGCAAAGAGATAAGGGCGATATATCTGATTGGTGAGAATCCAGCGTTAAGCGACCCTGATGTCCAGCATGTACTGGAAGCGCTAGCCCGGCTTGATTTCTTTGTGGTACAGGATATATTTCTTTCTGAGACAGCAAAGCTTGCCCATGTCGTCTTGCCGGCGGCAAGTTTTGCTGAAAAGGATGGCACCTTTACTAACACCGAACGCCGGGTACAGAGAGTGCGGAAAGTTATAGAGCCCGTGGGCGATTCCAAGCCTGACTGGTGGATTGTTTGCCAGGTAGCCAAAAAGTTAGAAGCCAAAGGCTTTGACTACAGACACCCGTCCGACATAATGGAAGAAATTCGCAATCTTACTCCCAGCTACGGTGGTATAAGTTACCAGAGGTTAGAGAATGGCGGAATCCAGTGGCCCTGTCCTCTCGATGACCATCCAGGTACACCGATATTACACGCGAGTATTTTTGTTAGAGGGAAAGGCAGGTTCGTACCGCTGAAATATGTTCCCCCCGGGGAGTCACCTGATGAAGACTATCCTCTTATTCTCACCACAGGGCGCAGCCTGTATCATTTCCATACCGGGACAATGACCCGCAAGGTAGCTGGACTTAACATTATAGAGCCTGAAGGTGTGGTGGAAATCAGTCCCCAGGATGCTTCACAACTCGGCATAGCTCAAGGTGACAAGGTTAGAATCAGCTCCCGGCGCGGTGAAGTTATTGCCAAAGCTAAAGTAACTGAGACATTGTCCTCAGGATTGGTATTTATGACTTTCCATTTCGCCGAAAGCGCTGCTAATATCCTCACTAATCCCAAGCTCGACCCGGTATCCAAAATTCCTGAGCTCAAGGTCTCGGCAGTTAAGGTGGAGAAACTGTAAAGGCTTTGCAGGAAATAACATTATAGTGGATTGAAGTTCCAAACCCTTCGTATCCCCTCTTGGGCTTTTTCCCCAGAAAGGAAACAATCTCTCTGGTTGCTCTAACCAGTGCTCCCAGCATAAAGCTTTGTTGGCACTTTGACCACTATTGTGGTTCCTTTTCCTTCTTGGGAACTAACTTCAAGTTCCCCACCTATTAACCGAACCCGTTCCGCCATACCGGTAAGCCCCAACTTACCTTGACCGGCAAAATCACTTAGCTGCTGGGGAAGCTCAAAACCCTTGCCGTTATCGCTAATGGTCACCCTGATTTCATCTCCCCGGCACTCAGCCGTGATGCCGGCTTCAGATGCTCCGGAATGTCGGTGAACATTATTTAAGGCTTCTTGAACAATGCGGAACAAAACTAGCTGTGTTTCTGGGGGGAGCAGTGGTATAATATCTGTCTTGACCTGAATTTCGATTGCACTAAGTTTGTGTGTTTCCTCAGCTAGCCATTTGATAGCTGCCATCAAGCCTAAGTCATCTAGAATGCTTGGCCTCAGGGCTTGAGCGTAGTGCTTAATATTTTGGTAAGTCTGCTGGGACAGTTCATATAATTTACCTAACTCATTTCTTAGCTCTTGAGACGAATATCTCTCAGCTTTAGAGGCAAGGTTATCTACTCCATGCGTTAAAAGCAATATTTGCTGAGAGGTATCATCATGTAGTTCACGGGCAAGGCGCTTACGTTCTTCTTCCTGAGCCTGTAGAACTTGCCTGAGATAGAATTGCAGATTATCCCGTAATTTTCCTTCTTCGGTTATATCACGAGCCATATTTTGAAAAGTTTGAGGCTGGCCATCGCTAACAATGAGACGGGTGGCTAATTGCATGATTGCTTCAGAACCATCTTTTTTAATCAACCGCTGCTCATAGCGTTGTTCCATAGTTTCGCCTCTCAATAGCTTATCTTTCACTTGTCTCGCTAAACTTAGCCCCTCTGGGTTAAGGAAATCACGGATATTTTTGCCGATTAATTCTGAAACAGGATAACCGCTGAGCTTTTCACAAGCTTTGTTAACCAAAGTGATATTGCCTTCCAAATTGTGGACCCAGATAGCATCGCTGGCATTGGTGAACAACTCTTCATAGTTTTGCCGTGCCAATTTCATATCCTTCACAGTTTTTCTTAGCTTCTCTTGTTGCCGTTTATTTTGACGATAGGCTGCCATAAGTGTAATGGCTAAAGCGCCAATAACAAGGCTAGCTAGACTTTCTAGCAGTGCATCTCTAAAAGCGGGGGAAATAACAAGAGTGCGAAGTAACATTGCCACAGCGCTTGACAGCCATACTGAGGCGCTCCCGATTATCCCCAGTGTCCAGCCCGCATACAATATCAACAAGAGATAGAATAGTCGCTCCAGACTGTGTCGCGAAAGCTCTAGAATTGCAGGAATTGAGATCTCACTCAAGAAAGGTATTTGAGATAGGAGCTGGGTAATATGAGATAGGGTTAAGAAAACGAATAAAACAATTATGATCCAGAGGTGTGGGTTTCTTAGTCCCGGAGCTTGGTCTCGGTATTTTCTAAAGTAACTAATCCCCACTGTAATCCTCTTACTATTGCCTCGCTGCGTGAGGCAACATTCAATTTATTGAAAATATTGGCCAGGTGAGCTTTAATTGTGCGCTGGCTGAGAAACAGTTTTTCTGCTATCTCTTTATTGCTCATCCCTAGGGCGACCAATCTGAGTATCTCTGATTCTCGTTCACTCAGTATTTCAGATGCTTTGTGTTCTTCAACCGGTGCTACCATAGCCCGCTTCAACAGCTTGGCGATAATTTTGGGGTGGAGCACTGATTCACCTGACTTTATAGCTCTAATAGCTCCAGCTAAATCACGCCCCCTCGCGCTTTTCAGAAGGTAACCAGCAGCTCAGGCATCAAGCAACCCCAATACATACTCATCGTCATCATAAGCAGTGAGGATTAGGATGGCTATGTCAGGAGCAATCTCTTTGATCTTTCTGGTGGCTTCAATTCCGTTGAGTTTCGGCATAACGATGTCCATCACTGCTATGTCGGGCTTCAACTCCGAGGCAAGCTTGACTGCCTCCTCACCATCACTGGCCTCGGCAACAACCTTCATATCTTCCTCGTCATCCAGTGCTCGATGTAAAGCCTCGCGCACTAAAGGGTGGTCGTCAGCGATCAAGACCGTTAATTTATCTGTTGTCTTCAAATTTCCAGCTTCCGAAGTAATTATAAGCCTATGTGTACATTGGGGCAAGCCGGCTGCCCTTTTGGACACAACCAAAGTGCTACTGCAAATTGTGACTTATGGACGATGGCAACCAATCAGGCAATTGCTAGAGTTATAGTGAAATGAAGAGGAAAGGAGAGGGAAAAATGACTAAAGATGCTGCAGTAATAAGAGAAAAGGTTGGGACGCAAGTTGTGCCAGGCAGAGGAGAGATACTCGCTGTTTTGAAGAGAGCGGCCACCGAATCGGAATTTCTGGCGCGGTTAGCCGATGACCCGCAGGAGGCTCTCAAGGAGTATTACTCTTTGACCAATGAGGAGAGAGCAGCCTTAGCCAGCGGCGACATCAAGAAAATAGAGTCCTGGGTCGGCAAGCTAGACAAAGAGCTGGCTACCTGGCTATGGT
>JBATUN010000007.1:0-7515 GCA_049671165.1 Dehalococcoidia bacterium
CCCAGAATAGAACAGATAAGGTAGTAATTAGACTCGTTTATCTTTCCGCAACCTCTCCAACTCTGTAAAAACGTCGGTGAGTTCTTTTCTAGCCTTTATCAGTGTTTCATTCATTGACTTTATCAGGGCAGCAGCCTCACTTGCGTCATCTGCAATCTTGTCTATAGGAGTCTCAGATTGATCCAGCCGTTGCAGTATCTCCTGTAAACGTTTATCCTTTTCCTCATACGTCATCTTTTCTACATCATAGTCCATGGCTACCTCCTCTCGGTTACGACACTAGTCGCCGTCCCGTCGGTAAACTGCGTTTCTATAGAATCATCTTCCTGTATTTGCGTTACACTCTTCATAACCTCACCAAGATTATCTCTGGTAATGGTATATCCTCGTTTTAACACTTGTCCTGGTAACATCGCGTCAAGGTGGCTCACTCTATCGCCCAAACTTGCCTGTTTGTCAGCCACAATGCGTAGATATCTGGGAAGCTGGAAGCGATTGCATCGCTCTTCAAAACTCTCCTGCTTCGTATCCAATAACCAAGCACTACGATCGTGGAGCCCTTGTACCTTTCCCAAGATATTTGCCTTTTCGTTTATGAATATTGGTTCAAACGATGACCTTATTCCCGCCATACTCCTATCCAAGTGAGCAGCGGCCAGATCAAATTGCTTGCGAAATCCCACCATGGCACCATGGATATTCCTCTCCATCAACTGTTCTTCAGTTGCCACGCGCCTATCTACGATATTTTGCAGTTGGTCAGCAGCAGCCTTTAATATAACTACCAGTTCCTGAATTCTCCGCACGAATTCCTCTGCTACCGCCGTTGGCGTTTTACAGCTCGTATGGGCGATAAAATCGAGAACGCAGATATCAATCTCGTGACCAATACCTACCCAGACAGGGATGGGACAAGCGAGAACTGCACGGGCGATCTGCTCATTATCGAACCATGCCAGGTCAGCTTGTGAACCTCCGCCCCTCACAACGCAGATAACATCAACTTGAGCCTGTGTGAGTTGCTGCAATGATGAAACGAGCCCTTGTTCCATATCCTCACCCTGCATCGGACAATCGGCAAAGATAACCTGGAACGAGAAGGGAGAACCAAGAATTGACTTGGTAAAATCGTTGTAAGCGGCAGATTCTTCGCTAGTAATCAGGCCAATACGAAGACTAGCAACTGGCAGATATGTTTCCTTGTTCTTGTTGAGTATGCCCTCTTTGGTCAGTTTCTCTAGAATCTGTCTTCGGTTGAGATTTATCCGTGATTCGCCGAATGTGGGATCTATATCATAGATCTCGAGGCTTAACCCGTATATCTCATGGTAGCGTACAGCACACAAAACGCAGACCTCACTGTTATCCTTCAGTGCGTCGGGTATTCCCAATGTCCGCAGTTTTTCGGTTATTTTCATATAATTGTGCCGCCATATGATTGCCCTTATCCTCGCTATAGTATCTCCCGCAGCATCCACATCCATGAGCTCACAATAGTAGTGACCCGATCGCTGTTCCCGTTTGTCAGCGATGAGGTGGGCGCGTACCCAGAATTCATAACCGGATAGTTCGAGAAGAGCATCTTTGATCAGGTGGGTTACTTCGCTCAAGAGATAGATTCGGACTGGTCGGTTTTGATTATTTGCCAATTGCATCTCAGGCTTGCCTCGCGTACTAATTCTACCATGTATAGTTGTATGCAGTCAGGAAGAAAGGGAGGATTTCCCCGGGGCACCATGCCAATCAGGCCCGCCACAAACCAGGTGTTATCTCCCCGGAATATCCTACTTGAGTCCCAGGGCATCTCGCAGGTTGCCTTCAATTCTTTTTATATCTGGCAAGGGCATTGTTCCAAGCTTCTTGGCTATCATACCCTGCTTTATTGTCCTGATGATGCCCGTTGCTACGGATGGAAAAAGAAGTCCAGCACCTTCCCAATCATCAATAAGGTGGTCGCCCACCAATATCCGGTCGGTCCTGCTGGTGATTGCCGCGATTATAGCCTCCTGACGGCTTCTGTGGTAAGCGTCTGAACTTACTATGATTGCTGGGCGCTGCCTCTCTCCGGTTTCATCAGAGAAGATAAACCTGACAAGGACTACATCTCCGCGTTTATAGCCCGTCATAGGCTGCATCCTTTTCATTGTCCCAGACTTCGGCAAGGACGGGGTCAGCTTTTGCTGAGGGATGGAGAAGTGCTTCTAGATTCGTGGCCTCCTCGCCTGGACGAGGTACCTTATCTATGTCTTCTTTACGAAACCGGCGATGCCTTTCCTTACCAATCCGAAAACCGGGCAACCTGCCTTCCTTGGTCAGTTTATAGATAGTCCTCCTCGATACACACAGGTATTCAGCGGCTTCCTCAACTGTAAACCATTCTTTAGTGATCGCCATGAGCATACCTCCACACAAGCTTGCGTTCGTACTGGTACCATTCTAGCACATACACGCAAATAAAGGCAAAAGTTGCAGGGGGACACCGTCCTCCAAAAGATGAAGGATCAGGCCCGCCACAAATCAGGCATTATCCCCCCGAATACCACGAAATCAAAGGCGTAGATGGTGAACTTTGGCTAAGAGTCAAACTTGAATAGGCTGATATCCACGCAAGTATCAAGCCTATTTATTGGGTCATTTCAAACTGCCGCGAGGATGCTCGGGCGGGAAAAAAGAACGCCCCGAGTAACCTCACTTCCTACACCAGCTATCATCTGGCCCGGCCTTCAGCCTACCTTGTACCGATCAGCGCCGGCACCTTTCAGCTTCCACCGAGCCCGACTCTTGCGCCGGGTCCCCGCTTGGCTACTCGGGACAACCTTAATACTAGCACATATGTAGACCGGTTGTCAAGTCCCCATACCTACCAAGACGTTAGTACCGGCTCTTCAGAATTGGTAATTCCAGGGACACCATACCAACTAGGATTACTACAAATCAGGCATTATTTCCCGAGTACACGCGAGCATCCTACCCGGGCTTTTTCGATGTTTGGGCTGGGTCGCAGTTTCGGTGTATCACCCTGTTCCGCGTTATCTTCTTGTAATCGATAAACTTGGAGCCTGGGGCAGCAAGGGGAGGCTGGTGGTCAAGATTCCAGGGATTATCCGGCTCGGCCGGTTTGCCGCAGATAGCACATAAACCACGCTGCTCATTGAGTAGCCAGTCACGATACTTCTTGCGCAGAGGGCGCAATATGTTTCCACCAACGGCTAGTATCCGGCCCGCATAGACAGGAAGACGAACCTCATAGCAGTTAGCAGACTTACGTGTGACTGCACCAGCTGGAATCTGTAAGACCCATTCGTCTCGCTCTTGATCGAATCTCGGACTGTATGTTGATGCAAACGATTTATCCTTTGCCGCTCTTCGTTTAGCCATATTCAGTCTCCATTTCTCCGAGTCAAATTATAGCTTGAATTCCAGGTATACCATATCAGTCAGTCGCGCTACAAATCGGGCGTTATTTCCCCGGAACAGTAAAGGCCAATTTTGACCGAAAAGGACTTGCAGTGTATCCTGAACATAGTCATGCATCAAATGAGGAGTCCTAATTCTGGACGCTTTCAATAATGGATATCAAAGAGGTCACGCTCGGTAGGATAGCTATAGCGAGTCTGTTGTTCGACTCGCTCACTCCTTATAATGCTTCGCTCGCGAAATTCAGGTCCGTTACCGATTACAAACTGGACCTGGGCGTTAAGGAACATCGCGATGCCTTGATGAGCTGGTTGAACGACTGGGGATGCAGGCATCTTTCGAAGAAAAACCATCAAGTTGCGTCCGAAAGCATCTTGAAGTGGTACCAAACGGAGTGCACCACTTTGTTTAACGATAGCACGCCTCTCTGGCAACTTGAGAATCGAGAGATTAAGGCCGCCGCGACTGCTTACGGTTCTCTCAAGGATAGGAGAGGGGCGCGGCGGTCTCGCGATGGTAGTGAATCGGAGGTCCATATCGGCCCGACCGCAGCCTCCAAGATCCTCTTCGCCATCCGGCCGAAAGCATTGATGCCCTGGGATGAGGCAATGCGTGTTGCCTTCAACTTAAATGAGAGTGCCGAATCATATTTTGAATATCTAGTAACAGTTAAAGACCTCACCTTGCACATTGCAGACCTATGCAGTAGCGAAGACTTCCAGATTGATGATCTCCCTGAGAAGATTGGAAGAGCAGATTCGACGGTGCTAGAGCTCCTCAACGAATATATCTGGGTTACTGAAACGAGGAAGATTGAACTTCCTTCATCGGAGACTCTTGCCCAGTGGGCATCCCTAGGCTAGCGCCTCGAATTCCAGAGAGAGGATATCAATCAGGCCTGCTACAAATCAGGTATTTCGTCCCCCGAACACCCATTCAAACTACTTACTAATATCTAGAATGGTAGCTGCTTTTACTATGAACTTCTCTGCTGAGGCAATAACCGCTTCGGCGCCGGATTGAGAGAATTCGGCCTCATAATCGGCAGCTTCCCGAAGATTCATAGCATTCAGGAAGTCCCGAACTAATTGCGCGTCAATCTTGCCTTCGTCCCCAAACAGCGCCTTTAGCGCCACAGCCAGACAGTAGTGGCTCTTCTCACGGTATCCCCGAGAGTAAACAAGCGCACGGGCAGCGTGAAACATCGCATAATAGCCTTGTATAGTTGACCATTTGTAACGCTCGTTTCCATAGCCCGCTTTTGCATCCGCCAGGTCGCTCTTTGCGACCGAGAGCTCCTTCTTGACCAGTTTCTTACCTCTAGCAAAGGAGACGATTTTCTTGCTTTCGAGGCACTGTCTAAACTCTTGATTCACTGGCAACCTTTTCCCAAAGTACTATGCCACGTTCCACTTCTTCCATGAAAGTCCGCACTGACTCCCCTCCCTTCAATAGCTCGACAGGTGTCTTAATCACTGATTGAATGTGAATATTCTCAAATCCTATCGGGAACGTAAAACCATTGATAGCATTCGCCACGTCTTTCTTTCTCGTCGAAACGATGAACAAATCCAAGTCACTATCGGAAGTATCCGTCCCAAAAGCACAACTGCCGTATAATATTATGTGGCTTGACATCTTCTTGAGGTCCTCTACTAACGGTTCAACTAGCATCAGATTCACCAATTTCTTCAACTCGATGAGCAGGGCATTGGAGGAATCAACAGAATAGAAATACATCCTGCCTTTTCTTCTGCGTGTGATAGCCCGATCCAAAAATAGCTGGTTCAATGACCGGTTTGCTGAGCCAGCGGATATCCCAAGCTTGCGAGACACCTCTCGTTCATAGAATTCCTGGTCCGAGAATTTCGCGAGCAGGCTTAGCACCTTCTGGTTGATTGTCTTGATTAAATGTGGCTGTAACATATAATCTGTCTGCTCCAAATATTGAGCATGTGCTCATTGTAATGAGCAACAACAAAAAAGTCAAAACGTGCGAATTTCAGGGACGCCATCCTTCACAAGCTGAAGGATCAGCCCTGCTACAAGTCAGGCATTATATCCGCAAAACACGACGAAAGTAATTAGTCTGACTCTCACCTTGCTCTATGGTTTGCTGCGCGATTCAAAGTATAATACAGAGTGAAAGTCCCTTGATCCATCGTATTATGGGTATTCAGTTGAGAAGACGTAAAAGGCGATCGAATGATAGATAAATGGTTCAGACATCCGAATCTAGATAGATTAATTATCATGTCCCTTCTCCTTTACATCCCAATTCATGTCCTAGAAGAAGGGGCATTCGGTTTTCCCGCTTGGGCTGAGAGCTACTGGCGTATACCTGGTTATACTTTTGAGAAGTGGGTTATCCACAATTTCTTCTTTGCCGGGGCACTGCTTCTGGGATACATTATCTACCGCATCAACAAGGAAAAGCTGCTTGTTTTTGGGGTGGGCATTGTTTGCTGGGGAATAATGAATAGCGCCAACCATATAGGTTGCAGCTTGGTATTTTTGGAATACGAATCCGGTATACTTAGCAGCCTGCTGTGGATTCCCTTATTTAAATGGACGGTAGATTACCTCCGCAGTATTAACAGGCTCACGCGGAAAATAATGCTAACCTCATTTCTGCTGGCGGCTGTACTATACTGGGGAGCACCTATAACCCTGTTTATTCATACAGGGTTAGGGTGAGCTAATTTCCAGGGACACCATACCAATCAGGCCTGCTACAAATCAGGTATTATTTGCTCGGAACACCGGTAGTTGCCCACTTTGACAAGAGCTGTCTATCAAGCTAAAGTTTCGGTTACTGTCAGCTTTTGCTGCCGTTATCGGTGCAAATGTGGACAAGACGATTGGCACAAATTCAGGATACATGGAGGGAGAAATGACGACAAATACAGAAGCGGCCAGAGAATTTGAGGATAGCCTGGGGCTGGACGGCTGTCTGATAGGGGTCAAATATAGTAACGAGCCGGACCCCAGGGCAGACAGAGACAGAAAACTTGCCGCGTGTGAAGCTATTGGTCTCGTCAGAGGGGAGCATGCGGTGATTAATCTTTCGGCTGAAACCTGCAACTGCACGGGCGGAAAATACTGCCTGGGCTTGGCTCCTGTCCCTAAGGAGCAGATTATCAAGGCGATGGTGGATGATCATAAGATGTTCGCCTCAGAGCAACTGGCACGGAAGTTCCTGGATGATGTGCCACCTCCAAGCGGACGGGGGGATTTCGTGGTCGTGGCTCCTCTTTCCGATATGGCTGGCGAACCTGACCTCGTTCTATCTGTATGTAATACCAGGCAAGCGAATAAGATTGTTAGCCTCCTCGTGTACTCGGGACACCAACTGTCCACCCATAATCTCGTGAGCTCCACATGCACATCGCTGGCAAGTCCCCTGGTTACAGGTGAAGCACATATGAACTTCATAACCGATCACGGCAGGAACAGAGTACCCAGCTTCGCCAACTATGAGCTCATCATAGCCATGCCCTTCAGCAAGTTCAAAGAGGCGCTGGCCAACATACCGCACGCTGGCGCAGTGACAAAACCCTAGCACCCGGCTAATTCCAGGGGCACCATCCCTGACAAGATGAAGGACCAGGCCCGCTACAGATCGGGCATATTTGCTGGAATACCACTATGGGGGAATGCAAGGCCCTTTCCTTACTGTTCCTGTCTCGGTAACATGCTTTGCTATAATTGACAACAGCGGTGCAGGCGCAGCCACAAATTGAAGATGGCTAATCAAGAGGACGGGTTGCTAAGGCTAACCCCGAAGGACCGGGACGCCGGGGCTGTGGTGCTGGGGCGGGCCTTCGCAGAATACGAATTGCTGCGGTACTACTTCCCCGACGAAACGCAGCGGCGTGTGGTAGAGTGACTTTTTGTCCCACAAAGTTACGCATGTACCCATTTCAGGGACACCATACCGGTCTGGCCTACTACAAATCAAGTATTATGTCCCCAGAATAGAACAGATAAGGTAGTAATTAGACTCGTTTATCTTTCCGCAACCTCTCCAACTCTGTAAAAACGTCGGTGAGTTCTTTTCTAGCCTTTATCAGTGTTTCATTCATTGACTTTATCAGG
>JBATUN010000008.1:0-27796 GCA_049671165.1 Dehalococcoidia bacterium
CATCGTTATCTTCTGGTCCATCACACGGGTCTCCTTCCAAGGCATTGGCACACCTCCTGCCAATACCTTAACTGTTACCCATGTGTCCGGTCTATTTTGTTACCATTGTATCCGGTCTGTACCCCCCCTTTGTCCCCCTTACTCTAAGGGGGATATTCAAGGAGAGAATTGTCCGCTTAGCGGGGACACAGTGGGGCAGACTCTTCGCTTCGCTCAGAATGACAAAGGGGAATGGGCCAGGATAACATGAGGCGAAAGGGCTCACGGTGACACGTTTCTCCTGTCGTTGCGAGGCTGACGGAGTCAGCCGAAGCAATCTCTGTCGGGGCAGTGCGATTGCCACGCTTCGCTCGCAATGACAAAAGGGGGAGGGGCTCGCAAGGACAAAAAGGAGAGTTTCCCCCAGTAATGATGACTGTGTTCTTTACTCAGGACTCATCTAAGCCAAGATACTTGAAGATCTCCACTGTATCTCCACTGTATCTCTACCAATCTCCAGTATTTCTATGAATCTCCACTAGTCTCTATTGTGCCTCCAATCCCCAAGTGACATTTTCCCCTTGTTCAAATGAAGAATTCATGCTAATCTCTGCTTGGAACTCGTGCGCTACCTTGACAAATCATATCCCGGAGGTGAGGCTTCTCAAAACCTGACTGTAGACCCAACACATCAACTTACAGTCTTCCCTTCAGTACAACCCCGGTAACCGCCGCGTAATCAGAGAAGCCTCCAGATTACTCGTAAAATGGTATTCCGCAAATTACAGGTTGGACCCGACCGACCGCCAGGGGCTGTTACCAAATTCTCCCTCTTAGAGCCTGCCCTGAGCTTACCGAAGGGGTAAGAGGGAGTTAGAAGGAGTTACGTGATTCATAACCTCCCCCACTTTGGGCGGAAGACACTCGTAGTGCGAGGCTTCAGTCTCGTGCACCGGAATGGCACTGAAAACTGTTGTCGAGAGTCTTTTGGAAATTGCCTCCGTGCGTCAGTCCGCCAGCCCGCACGGATCGCAAATATAAAGGGCAATCCGACGAAACGAATCGTGTGTACTTTAACAACTGAATTTGTCGCCCCACGTACGAAAAAGAGCTGTTGAACTCCAGAAAAAATAGCCGTTTCTACAAAACGAATCATCCCGCCTTCCCTCATGCTCTTTCCGCCTTTGACCCAAATAACAACATTTCTTGCATATATGCCCAGAATGACAAGGGGAAGTTTGTTGAGTTGCTTGGGTTGCTTGAGTTCGTTGAGTTCGTAGGGTTGGTGGAGTTCGTTGAGATTGCCGCGCTTCGCTCGCAGTGACACAGAGAGGGGTTCCGCCGGCAACGACGAGTCTGTTTCTACTCAGGACTCCTCTGAGCCGAGGTACCTGAAGATCTTCACGGCTGTCGAGGCTGTAGTGTCAGCAGGATCGGGATAAACTCGCTCGTAGTCGGCCAATGCCTCCAGGGGCACGGGGCTACTTGAGGCGCTGGTGCCCACTATTCTGTAGTTGCCAGACGTCTGACTGGCGATATAAGCCTGGGCATCTTCATAAGTGGCGAAAGCCTGCCCGCTGGTGATTGCCTTATACTTCTGTCCGTCACCCGTTACCTGCTCTTCATAAGATATGACTATCGACGAATTCGTGGCGGGAGTCACGGCTTTGCCATCAAAGTTGTAGAGCCTGATTGCCATGGATTGGTAAAAGGCGGGGTAGAATAACGTTGGCGATTGCCCGCCCTCTTCCGTGGGCACGTAATAGACTTCGTAAAACTCATTGTCGGTCTTGCCAGGCCACCCGCTGCTGGTTTGGGTCTTGCCAGCCCAGTCGGCCATAGCGTAGAACTTCCCTGTTGCCATGGCCTGGTCAATCATGACATATTTGGAACCTAACTCGTCGGCTAACATGTTGGCAGAGGTTTCATTCTGAGCTGTGAAGAACTGGCCAGCTTCGACTGCCCCCCTTTGGCCAGGGTTGGCATTGGGTATGCGATGGGCAATCTGCATTATGAAGTAGCCATAGTCCCACCAGGACATCACACCATAGGCGGTCTCGGGATATTCGAACTCATCCCTGGGCGGGTATAGCTCGTAATAGAAATCGGGGTCACCAAAAGGTTCAGGGCTGTTGTCTTTCAGCCATAGAGTCGAGGTGTACCACCCGTTGTCTATAATAGGTGACTGCTGCGCCAGCGGCTTTGTGTATCCGATGTAAAGCCCGCCGCCGAGGTTGGTCGGTGCATCCTTCCACAGCCCAACATTGGGGAAAATTACCAGGAAAAAGAGGACTATGCCGACAACGATGACGCTCACCCAGACGCCCCGGGGCTGCATAAAGGTTTTTGGCTTCGCTTTTTCCCTGGTTTTCTTTTCCTTCTTCTTGAATTTTTTGACCGCCCCCACCACTTCCTTGGACTTGGCCAGCAACCTGTTCAAGCCAGCAATGTCCAGCATTTTCCAGGAGAAATACCCTGTGAGCAAGGCAGCATTTATGACATAGTAGTAACCGAAGCGGCGCTGCCCCAGGACTGCCAGCAACATTACTACGCTCCAGACCAGGAACAAGCTCTTGCGGGCGCCTCTTTCCTTAACAACGACAAAAGCAAGCATGACCAGGGAAATAAATGAGATGAAGAAGGACGTGGTGAAGTTGGCCCAGGCCATACCTAAGGTGAAAGTGCCATGAGGGAAAAGAATGCCGGTCACCTCCATGATAGTCAACCTGGCACCGGTCGGGGTGAAGATGCTAAATCGACTGAGCATGGACTGGAGCAGGGAAGGATTGATGGCATGAAGGGCACCCAACCCTATTCCAGTCAGTCCCAGCAAGACCAAAACATAGTAAACAGGCTTCCAAGCCCGGGCAGCCATGAACCGCGAGATAATACTTAGAACTATCGGCACCACTGTGGCAATTAGCAGAGATACAAGAGAAATGGCATCCAGGCTACCTTTCGCCAGTAAGGGAAGAAGCATGAGCAGGGCAATAAGGAAAAGAGGAGTGCTCACGATACAGAGATAGTCGCACGATTTACGCCTCAAGTGGTCAACGATGAATTGAACCACCAGGTAAATGAATATAATGAAGATGAACAGCAGCCCACCGCTCCAGGAAAGGAGATAGAGACCCAGGAAGACGCCGGCGAGCAGGGTATAGATGAGGGGCCTGGTGACAGTTGACCAGTCTCTACTGAGAACGTGGCTGAAGGAGATTTCTCTTTCTCGAGCTCGCTTAACGGCCATTATCAGAAAGAGGATGGACACCGTGCTAAACAAAACCTCAGCTACATGGTGGTCGGTAAAGCCCAGCAGCGAACGATGCAGAAATTCGGTAGGCAAGATGACGACCAGGGCAGCCGCAATTACGCCCACCCAGCGGTTAAAGAGCTCCTTGCCGATGAAGTAGACGGGGATAAGTGTGAGAGTGCCCAGAATAGCGGGCATGTAGGCGGCCACCACTTCCATGCTATGCAGACTTGATGCGGCTCCTTTAACGAGCAGAACAATGCCGGCGACAAGCCAGGCGAAGAATGGTCGAGCAAGTGCTCCACTGCCACCGGGGTAGAGCATGTAGGGGTCAAAGATATTGAAGTTGGGAAAGTTCTGAACCAGAGTTTCTATGTTGCGCATGTAATAGTAGGCATCAGTCTCCCGAAACCAGACCGAGCCATTGATAAAAATGTGGTCATAGGGCAGGGCTATGCGTATGTACAATGAGACGCCACAGAGAGCTGCTAAAATCACGCCCACTATGACTATTGGGAGAAACTTTCGTTTTTGCTCCGGACTTTGCTCGCTCACTTAAAACTCCGGCAGGAGAAATATATTGCCTGCCTAAATATCGTCCCCATTATAAACTTACCGCTCCAGATATTACAATACATCGCAACCCACCAGCTCTCTGAGCCGGAGATTGTTCAACAACATCCGTTTGTCATCCTGACCTGCTCTCGTTTCATCATTGCGAGCGAAGCGCGGCAATCCCGGAGATTGCTTCGGCTGGCTTGGCGAGCCTCGCAACGACGAGAAGGAGCGTCGTTGCGAGCCCTGACGCAGTCGGGGCGCGGCAATCTCATGCTCCTCCCCATGATCGCTTCCTTGCCCCGACTCGTCGCTACTCTTCAGAGTGCCATTGCTAAACGCTCTCACTCAGACAGCCTGTTGAACCAGAAGCCAGATTTAACCTATAATTGCACAATGCGGACTTATCGCGCCGTCAATTTAAACGTCCTGTGGTTTTTGATAGCTCTAAATATCCTGATCTTCGTAATCACCTTGCTAAGACCGGTGGAGGTAATCAGTCTCTTTGGCCTTACACCGGCGCAGCTCTCTCAACAACCCTGGACCATCATAAGCAGCATTTTTGTCCACGGTGGTTTCGGCCACATTTTATTCAATATGATAAGCCTGTATTTTCTGGGAAGCTTCTTCTTCCGGGCAGTGGGAGAGAGAAGCTTCCTGGCGGTATTCTTCCTCGGGGGACTGGCAGGAAATGCTCTTTACATTCTCCTTGCCCCTCCGAACGTCACAGGTATAGGAGCCTCGGGCGCTATCTTCGCCATTGGTGGGGCGCTGGCAGTACTGGTCCCCAAAGTGCCAGTCTACATATTTTTCATCCCGATCGCCATGCCGCTCTGGGCGGCAATCCTAATCTTCTTTCTCCTTTCTTTCTTATTCTCCGGGATAGCCTGGCAAGCCCACCTCGGGGGGTTGTTGGGGGGACTCATAGCAGGCTTCATTCTCAGGAGAAGAAGGCGAATCTACTTTTCTTGACGGTTTGGGCCATACCGACCGAACTTAGAATCTTGCCCATGAATTCATGTAGAAACCCTCTCCCTCGAAGGGAGAGGGTCTGGGTGAGGGTGAATTCCCCCCTCTCTAACTCTCTCCCGCGAGGGGAGAGAAAATTATAGTTATTTATTCAGTCAACTATAGAGCACATTCATGGGGCTACAAAAGATGGGGGTACAAGAAATTCGCTTGACAGCCGATGGACTCGAGCTTACCGGCGAGCTTCATGTTCCATCACAGGAGGCAGCTCATCCTGCCCTGTGCATTTGCCACGGCATTCCAGCTGCTCCCCCCGACCCCACCGACAAGGGCTATACACTACTGGCTCAGCAGTTCTGCCATGCTGGCTTCATTACCCTAATCTTTAACTTCCGGGGGACGGGAAAAAGCGAAGGCAACCTGGACATCCTGGGCTGGAGTCGAGATTTACAAGCCGCTCTTGATTTTCTGTATGACCTGAAGGAAATAGACAGGAATCACTTTTGCCTACTGGGATTCAGTGGAGGGGCAGCGGTTTCCGTTTATACTGCCGCCCATGACCCGCGAGTATCCCTGGTGGTAACATGTGCCTGCCCTGCGGACTTTCATTCCCTTCGCCAAAGAGAAACGCCTCTGGACACCATCCAGCGGTTTCGCAAAATCGGGGCCATCAGAGACACGGATTTTCCACCATCGATAGAGGAATGGCAAAAAGGATTTGAGACCATCTCTCCCATCAACTGGATTGATAAGATTTTCCCCCGCCCTCTCCTTTTGGTTCATGGAGACGCCGATGAATTAATACCTCAGGAGCATGCCCGTAGGCTCTACCAGAAAGCTGAAGAGCCAAAAGAACTGAAAGTAATACCCGGCGCCAAGCACAAAATGCGCCTGGAAAAGGCAGCCATGGACTTTGTGCTGGATTGGTTAAAGGCAAGGTGCTAGGCCGAGAGAGCGTTTCCACTAAACGAAGGAGGTAAATCCTGAAGGACACAAAAGCAGCAAGCAAGAGCCAGGTACATCGACCACCGCGAAGTCTACACGACACTACGCGGTCGATTGTTTCTTTATGAAGCTATACGTTCTCTGGTCTTTTCTCGACAGACTGAACAATCCGCTATTTGTGACCGCAGACACTATTTCATTTGCTTTCATATGGTGGTCACTGAAGGATAGGATTCCATCCGGTTTCAATACTCGATGTAATTCCTTGAGTATCCTATCCGGGTCGCTCAGGTGGTGAAAAGCATCATACAATAGAACGATGTTTAAGGTATTATCCGGCAACCCAGTTCTGCAATCAGAGAGAATGGTTTCCAAGTTCACCAGTTGCTTTTTTGAGGCGATATCCTTAGCTTTTTGAATTGCCAGTGGATGGATATCCAGGGCGTAAATCTTTCCTGACATGCCTACCAATTCTGCGAGGGGGATTAAATAGCTGCCAGGCCCACAGCCATAATCCAGCACATGAAATCCCGGTTTGATCCCCACCTGTTCCAAGATATTCTTACGAGGCAAGAAGAAATCGCGAAACTTATAACCGCAAGACATGAATTGAAAATCAAAATTTGACATTGGTTTATCCATAGCAGTCTCCTTCCCTTGCGACGGGCGATTTCAGATACCTATCGTGGACATACGAAGTGCAAGTCGAAATCGAGTGCTCAAACGGAGTGAAGCATAGCCATATAATCGCTGTCATATGACCCAGAGGGCAAAGTTGCGATGCAACCGCATAGTTCCGAACCCTGCTCATTTTTGAAATCAATATGACCAACTTTTGTATTCTGGTGTTGCATCCTTCATATCCTCATACAGCCACACCATGCGGTCCACAAACCACAACTTGCTAATAGCCATGACAACGCCACCGAGGACCGTTGGCCATATTTCCAATACGACTAATCCCCAGATAAATGGAATGGCACCGATTGCGTTTATCGCCGATAAAATATTAGGCACAAGAAGGTGATGTCTTGGCACTGGAACCTTTTTCCGATTCATCCAGACCCATTCGCCACAGACTCCTTTTGATGCCCAATTATTGGTGCTTTTCGGTTCGGGAAAGATTCGCGGGTTGAACCATGCCCATAAAAGTACAATAATAATTGGAACAAGAGCCCACCAGCCAAGCCAGACCCTGCTCCAGAATGCTAAACCGACAAGCGGAATCATAGAAAAGCGAGTATAAACACTCCAGGGATTAGCATGCCGCCGACGTGCCTTTTCGTCCATCCGATACAGGTTTGCTATCTTGCTTTCAAGAGTCATGTTCTACTTCAACACATTTACTATCATGTTCATTTTCTGCATTTCTGTGGGGTTTGGGATTTCAGATGACGGCCGCAGACATGCAATAGAAGTCAGCCCTTTGCTTTGCCAGCCTGCTTTGTCAGCCAATATTCCATACTGTCGGCCAGGGCCAGCCAGCTAGCTTCGATGATGTTAGTGGAGCTGCCTACCGTTCGCCAGTTTTCCCTGCCGTCGCTGGACTCAATTAGCACCCGGACCTGCGATGCAGTCCCTGCTGTTTCCTCCAGAATGCGCACCTTATAATCAATAAGTCTTACAACAGTCAAGTCAGGATAGAACTGGAGCAAAGCTTTGCGCAGAGCTTGGTCGAGGGCATCGACAGGACCATCGCCCTCGGCAGCCGTATGCACTACCCTGTTATCTACCTTGACCTTGATAGTGGCTTCCGACAATGGCTCCTCCTGATTCCCTCTGGTGGGCGGACGGCGCCGTTTCTCCACCACGATCATGAAATCGACTAATTCGAAAGGTGGTCGATAGTCGGGCTGAGCCCGCCGGAGCAGAAGGTCGAAAGATGCCTCCGCAACATCATACTGAAAACCTTGCTTCTCAAGTAACTTGATTTGCTCCAGTACTTCCTCAATTGCTTTGCCTTTAGGGACGGGCAGTCCGCGCTCTTTGGCTTTGAAGATAATACTTCCCTTCCCAGCCAGCTCGGAAACAACAACGTGGGGGCGGTTGCCTACCAGACTCGGATTTATGTGCTGATAGCTGTCTTCCCATTTTATCAAGCCTGATACATGAATCCCGCCCTTATGAGTGAAGGCATCATCGCCAACATAGGGAAGCCGGTCATAATGAGGCATGTTAGCCAGCTCTGATATATAGCGAGAGACCTCGCTGAGCTTGCTCAGTTGCTCGTCGGTAACGCAGTCGATGCCCATCTTGAGTTTCAAAGTCGGTATGATGGAACAGAGACTAGCGTTGCCACAGCGCTCACCGTAGCCATTGATGGTCCCGTGAACCTGAACAACCCCCGCTTCCACAGCAGCCAGGGTATTAGCTACGGCAAGCTCCGCATCATTATGGGTGTGAATGCCCAAAGCGACGGAGCTTGCCTTTTGCACAGCTTTGACAGCCTCTGCTATCTGTTGCGGCAGACTGCCGCCATTGGTATCACAAAGAACCACGCATTCTGCACCGGCTTCGGCCGCAGCCGTCACCACCTGCAGGGCATATTCAGCATTGCCTTTGTAGCCATCAAAGAAATGCTCCGCATCGAAGAAAACTCTGAGCCCTTTTGTCCCCAGGTAACTTGTGGAATCTGTAATCATGCCGAGGTTTTCTTCCAGTGTTGTCTCCAGGACGCGAGTCACCTGCTTATCCCAGGCTTTTCCCACAACAGTGACCGCCTTGGTCTTGGCTTGAAGCAAGGACCGGAGGTTAAGGTCTTCTTCCACCCGGCAATCTGAGCGCCGGGTGCTGCCAAAGGCCACCAGAGTAGAATACGCTAGGCGCAGATTCCTTGCTTTAGCAAAGAACTCCGTATCCTTCGGGTTAGAGCCTGGCCAGCCACCTTCTATGAAGTCAATGCCCAGATCATCAAGCTTCTGGCATATCTTCAGCTTGTCCTCAATGGAGAAGGAAATACCTTCCTCCTGGGCACCGTCCCTCAGAGTGGTATCATAAAGCTGCACTGTTGTCATGGAAATCCCTTTAACCTTTCACCTTTTGTGCAATCAAGTCCCCCATCTCTTTCGTGCCTATCTTGATTTTTCCGTCCGACATTATATCGTAAGTTCTATAACCTTGCTCTAAAACAGCGTGGACAGCATCTTCCACAGCCCGAGCTTCTGTTTCCAGGGCAAAGGAATAGCGAAGCATCATAGCTACGCTCAAGATAGTGGCAATAGGGTTAGCAATGTTTTGCTCTGCCCGACTGGGGGCGCTGCCATGAATCGGCTCATACATGCCGAATGTCTTTCCCCTGGGAATTCCCGCCAGGCTGGCCGAAGGGAGCATACCCATGGAGCCAGCCAGCATGGAAGCCTCATCAGTGAGGATGTCGCCAAACATATTTTCCGTAACCACAACGTCAAGTTCGCTAGGACGCTGAATAAGCCTCATGGCACAGGCATCGACCAGCATATGCTGAAGTTCAACATCGGGGTAATCGGCCGACATTTCTATGGCAATCTGCCGCCACAACCGGGATGACTGCAGAACATTGGCTTTGTCCACGGAAGTCAGCTTCTTCCGCCGGCTGCGAGCCAGCTCAAAGCCTACCCTCAATATGCGTTCAATCTCTGCCTCCGAATAAGCTAAGGTATCGACAGCCTGCCTTCCCTCCGAAGTCCGCCACTGTCTCTTGGGCTGGCCAAAGTAAAGGCCGCCGGTAAGCTCTCTAACCACCACCAGATCAACACCCTCGATCACCTCCGGCTTGAGGTTGGTAGAATTCACCAGCATAGGTAAAACTTTCACGGGGCGTAGATTAGCAAATAGCCTTAGCCCTTTACGCAAAGCCAGAAGCCCGTCTTCAGGGTGGATCTTGGCCTGAGGGTCATCCCACCTAAAACCGCCAACTGCGCCCAGGAGCACGGCATCACATCGCTTACACATCCTCAACGTATCAGTGCTGAGAGCTTTGCCCTGGGTGTCTATAGCAATGCCACCTATGAGACCGTCGTGGACATGAAAGCTATGCCCGAATTTCTCACCCACTGCCTGCAAAACCTTGAGCGCCTCCTTTACCACCTCAGGGCCAACGCCATCGCCGGGCAAAACTGCTATATCAAATTCCATACTATTTACCTCTGTAATTTAGCTTTACCATATTCGACAATTATATATGTGCCTTGCCTTTTTTGACTAGAGAGGATATTTATACGCTCGTTGAAAGATTATGTCGACCTTGCTTTCTTTGGGCAAGCCTACTCTATTTTACATGGAGGGAAAAGAGAGTTGTGACTCGGAAGTTGTGGTTCGCAGTTCGAGGTCTAATTACACTGACAATACACACAACCTCAAGCTCTACTGCTCCAGGCAGGCATCACAGCCATGTGCACTTCGGCTGCGCTCTCGGCAGCTTTTCTGTCCAGCTTCTGAGACACCATCATGAAATTGACCATGCCCTCAAACACCTCTTCATAGCTTTTGAGGCTGCCATCCGGCTTCGAACAGTGCACGCAGTACAGGTTCTCGGGGTTTCCTCCACCAAAATCCTCAGGCTTAGCCATGGGCGTGCCACAGCTCATACAGCTCTTAGCAGCTCTGGAGAGCTGGTTAAACGTCAGTTTGTATCCGTTAATATCCTCGACTGTGAAGTCCCTGATGCCAAACGGCTCGTCTTTTATATCAACTAGAACCTTGACGCCTTTGTTCCTAACTTCGCCATAGTATTCATCAATATCCCCGTCGATTTGCATGTACAAATTCACGCCCGTGCCCAATTTCTCTTCAGCACCAATGCCGACATTCTCGGTTGGGATGACCATGATAACCATCCCATTCTTAGATAGGTCGGCATACTCCGGCTTGTCAGCATCAGGGAAAGCCATCCCCATCTTGAACCCCAGAAAATCTCTGTAGAATTGAATTGTCTGCTTCATGTTTCTTACAGCTAACGTAGGGGAAATATAACCCATTTCTAACCTCCTCAGTTTTTCACCCAATATATTGCACTGATGACTCGGTTTCTCATCAACAAGCGTTTTGAGCTAATGCAGGTTGTCTGGAAGATAAATAACGTTGTCGGCACTACAGGACTTCCCTATCAGGCCAGTTTTGGGGAAATCTTTGCCTCCTATCCGCTGTAGGGCCACACATTGCCTCTCTTTCTTACCTAACAAGACAATGCTATCAGCTACCCTATCATATGTATCGCTCAGCGCGAATATGATGATCTGATAGTCCGACGCCAGCGTCTTAAAGAAGTCTAGCGTTCTATCCAGTCGGACAGAGTCAAAATTGACAAAGGGATCGTCTAATATCAAGGGCGGCTTCTTATCCCCAAATATCAGTTTTGCCAGGGCGACTCGAAATGCTAGATAGAATTCATCAATTACCCCTCCACTCAACTCCTCGGGCCTAGCCCAGTCTCCTTTTTCATCCGAATATACCCAGAACTCCAAGGCTTCCTTGTTGACTTTGACCTGCTTATACTTGCCATTGGTAAAGATAGCCAAATACCTCTGAATTTCCTTCTCCAAAGCTTCTCCGGCTGACGAGAGAATCTCAGTTCTCGCCTTGGAGATAAACTCCCTGGCTAATCCATAGACTCTCACCTTCTTCTCTTCGTGTCTCAAAGTCTCCTGAAGTCCTTTCAGTTCCTCTTCCAATCCAATTTGGTCCTCTATACTGAATCTTGCCTGCTCGATGATCACTTCGCAGCGTCTTCTCTGTTTCTCAAGCTCAGCTTGCCTGACTTCCAAACTTCGAACCTTCTTTTCTAGTTCGATGTATTGTTCCATGCTCAGTGCCGTGGCCTTCAAATCATCGGTGAGCTTCGCCTCCTCAACCGCTAAATCCCTCGCTATCTTTTGTTTTTGCTTCTGGAAATCTTCAACCGTCTTACCTCTCAACATCCCCTTTAACTGAGCTTCTAAGCTCCCTCTCTCTGTAACCCAAGATCTAAGATCCTTTTCCTTCTTATCGAACTCGCCAATCGTCCTGCACTTGGCCCCAGCCAGCAATTCACTTTGCTTCTCGCTAAGTCCACCGAGAGTCTCCTTCATTTTCTGGAGGCGCGTTTCAAGATCTGCAATACTGATCTCCTCACGGATGAACGCAGTTCTCTCCCTTATTACGGTTATGACAAGAAGTGTTGCGCCCAGGATTGCTAAACCCAAAAAGTATAGATGGACAAACAATGCTCCAATTACCCCGATTATGATCATCGTTATCGGAACAGCTATACTACGCCCCGAACCATAAAATGCTTGAGATCTTTTCCTCTCCAATTTCTCCTTCGCTTCTGCTATTTCTCTCCCTCGCATAGCCAGGTCCTTCTCGGTATCAATCCGTTTATACTGGATTGCATCCAGCCCCTTTCTAAGTTCCGAGATCTGCTGCTCATTTTCAAGCCCTTCAACGGACCTGACTGCCTCGTCTGCCGCTTCAAGTCTGGTCATCAGCCCGTTCACCCCACCGAGTAGCTCTTCCATCTCATCATATTTCTGCTTTAAGTCTTTTATAGATGCCTCGATCTCTTTACGCTGCTTGTTCTTGTCCAGCAAAATCTTGGCATTTTCGTACTGCTCCTTAACCTCAGCCAGTTTCTTATCCATTTCCACTAGCTCGATTTTTCGCGCTTCAATTTTGGCCACCTCATCCCTAACCTCTCTGTATTTCCGCAGAAACTCGTCTCGTTGGTCTCTCAGCAACGCCAAGCTGCCTTTTATCTTTGCTGGTCTATCCAATCCTTTCCTAATCTCGGAGATTCTGTAATCTAATTTCTGCATCACCTGTGAGGCAAGAATGCTTTCTTTACCCCCACTGACAATTTCTTCCAGGCTTTCGTTAATTTCTTTCTTACCTGATGAGATTTCAGTTACCTGGTCTTGACGAATGCAAGAAGAACATAAGAAAAGCGTGTCAGATTTGGTGCCCAGTAGCTCAGCCATTCTCTCAGAGATCTCCCTGAAAGTATCGAGCACTTCTCGGCCGTTCTCACTGGTAAGCCTGACGGTTCCTTTGTCGAAATCCTTCTCCAGCAAATATCTGTTCCCTTTATCTTCAAACTCAAGACTGGTTCGAAACTGCCTAGTTAAGCCCCAGGAAACATAATCCTTAAGCCCTTTGGCAGTGCTTCTAGGATTATGAAAGAGCGCAACAAAGATACCCTCAAGCAAAGTGGACTTCCCCATTTCATTAAGCGGACCTTTGACCACAGTTATCCCAGGGCTGAACTGAGCTTGAAAATCGACAAGTCTCTTGAAGTTTTTTAGCTCAATCTTTTTTAACCACATTACAAAACCTCCTTCCCATCCAGAAGAGCTATGCCATACTGAAGGGCATTCTCAGCAATGTCTTTCTCCTCTCCTTCTAGGCCTTCAATTTGTTCCTTCATTAGCCTGACAAATCTATCTACAATCAACCGCTCTTCACCCTCTGTGACCTCTCTTGACTTCGGATGAGATTTATCCATAACACTAATATGAAAGAATTTCTCTCCCAGTTCGATCTCCAATTCCTCCGGATTTACTATGAATTCGGCATCGCGAAGCCCCTTGAGAGTGACTTTTCCTATTAGATTCTGACCTGCCCCCTCGGAGATTCTCAACTTCAGCATCGTCAAGTCTTGTATCTCACTCATGTCTATCTCTACTTCGTTATAGTCACGAAGCCCAAGCTTCTTGGGTTTGACTTCAACCTCACCGGCGGGTGAGAGGCTGACTAAAAGCACTACACCCTTCTCTGTCTGGCCGGGTATCCACTCCGGCGGGCCAGAATACCAGGCAGGGGGCTCGGCCGGGCATCTGTAGGTACGGTGCCAGTGCCCCAGCGCCAGATAATCCATGCCACTGGCCTGGACTTCCTCGAGCCTGAAGACATGGTCGTCCTCAGCTATTTTTTCCGGGATATATAACGAGCCGTGGGCCATACCGATATGAAACTTGCTTGACGTCGAACATCTGAGCCCTTTCAGCGGGCTTAGGGATGACCTGTTACTTAGATTTGGTTTTCCATATACCGTTAAGTCGAGATTAGGATACTCTTTGCAGGACATATTTTCATCAGTGAAGATCTTTAGATTCGGGCACTTTCCTTCGAAGTCAACTTTCCTATAAATCGACGAGGAATCGAGAGAATCATGAGTGCCGGGGACAAGGCAGACCGGGATATCATTTGATCCGAGCAAGTTGAATTGCTCTATCACCAAATCCATATTTCTTTGCGGCTGCTGGTTAGCATCGAATAAGTCTCCCGCAATTAAGACGATGTCTACTTCTTCCTTGATAGCAGTTGCAATAACGTTCTTGAATGTGACTATCAGTTGCTCCCGTTGCGACGCGCCCTTGTTGCCCAGGCCCGAGAATTTCGCCCCGAGGTGTATATCAGCGGTGTGCAGAATTTTGAGCATCACAAATATCCCTCTGCAAAAGAAGGCGCTAAAACCTTCAAGCAGCGGTTCTCCCTGAGATTAGTCCACTCCATTCGCAATGATTTCCTTAGCCACGAATCTTGGGCAGCAGTAGAATGCCCAGGATGACCGCAGTTGCTATGACAGCCACTAGATACATTCCCGCACCGGCAGTCAGACCTATACCGGCAGTGACCCAGATGGTGGCTGCGGTGGTCAGTCCTGCCACCTCTTCTTCACGCTGACCGCGGAGAATAACTCCGGCGCCAATGAAACCAACTCCGACTACCACCCCGGCAGCAACCCGAGAGATGTCAACCCCTTCAGTACCAAACCCAAATATAGACACCACGGTGAACAGGGCCGCTCCGGCGCTGACTAGTACCAGCGTTCGCATCCCCGCCGCCTTACCTGCCCTTTCCCGCTGGTACCCGATGGCCGCCCCCAGGGCAACAGCCAGTAACACCCTCAATATCGCTTCTACCCAGGCACTCAAATTCATCGCCTCCGTGTTGACAGTATCTCAGAGAGCATCATTTCTGGATTCAAGAACCCGTGCCTCCGCCACTACTATCACCCTTTTTTGCCGCCAGTAAACGATTAAGAGCATTCATGTATGCCTTGGCACTGGACACAATAATATCTGTGGCGGCACCGCGCCCGGTATAGGTCACACCCTCGCTCTCTATCCTTATCAAGACCTCACCGATGGCATCAATCCCTTCGGTTATCGATTTGACAGTGAATTCCGTCAGTCTATTCGGTATCCCGACTATGCGGTTAATAGCCTTATACACGGCATCCACAGGACCCGTGCCCAAGGCAGCATCGGCCAGAGTCTGTCCGTCCGGACCGATGAGTCTGACTGTCGCCGTGGGGATATTATGGTCGCCGCAGGAAACTTCAACATGGTCAAGATGATACACTTCGGTCACAGTGCGCAGTTCCTCGGCAACCAAAGATTCGATATCCCTGTCTGTGATATCCTTTTTCTTGTCGGCCAACGCCTTGAAGCCCTGAAAGGCGCGGTTCAAGTCTTCTTCGCTTAAAGTGTAGCCAAGCTCGGACAGTCTTTCCTTGAAGGCATGCCGGCCGCTGACCTTACTCAATACCAGACTGCTTGAGGGGATACCCACCCATTTGGGGTCCATAATTTCATAGGTTATAGATTTCTTCAGCACGCCGTCCTGATGGATACCCGACTGATGGCGGAAGGCATTTGCTCCAACGATAGCTTTATTAGGCTGCACGGGGAAACCGGTCAGCTCGCTGACAAGGCGACTTGTCCGGTAGATCTGAGTCGTATCAATATTGGTGGTGAGCCTGAAGAAATCCCGCCGAGTCTTCAGAGCCATGACGATCTCTTCCATAGATGCGTTGCCAGCTCTCTCACCGATGCCGTTAATGGTACATTCAACCTGTCGTGCACCTGCCCTGATTGCCTCCAGACTGTTAGCCACAGCCAGCCCCAGGTCGTCATGGCAATGCACGCTGACCACAGCCTTGTCGATGTTAGGCACGTTGTCCAGTATGCCCTGGATTAAACCGCCAAATTCCTGGGGCGTAGCGTAGCCCACGGTATCGGGTATGTTCACCGTGGTTGCTCCAGCTTTGATCACCGCCTCCAGAATCTGGTAGAGGTAGGCAGGGTCGGCCCGGCTGGCATCCATCGGTGAGAATTCAACGTCGTCCACATAACTCCTGGCCCAGGCCACAGTTTCCCGCGATATCTTCAGGACTTCATCCCGGCTTTTCTTAAGCTGGTGAGAAAGGTGAATGTCCGAGGCTGAAAGAAAAACGTGAATCCGGGGATGCTGGGCTTCCCTAACCGCCTCCCAGGCCCTGTCTACGCCTTCAATACTGGCCAGGGTCAGAGCACAAATTGTGGGGCGCTTAAGCTCCCGGGCAACAAGGTGCACAGCCTCAAAATCACCCGTCGAACTGGCAGGAAAGCCTGCTTCAATAACATCAACGCCGAGTTTATCCAGCTGCCTGGCTATCTCCAGCTTCTCCTCGATGTTTAAGCTCGTTCCTGCAGCTTGCTCACCGTCCCGCAGAGTAGTGTCGAAGATGATGACCTTTTCCATAATTATTCCCGTTTTAAGATTCCCGCCGATTACCCTTCTTCGATATCTGCCCAAGAAGGTCTATCATTGGCCAGGAATCGCTTCCACGTGACCAGTGAATAGAATAAACGCCGAAGGCAGATTTGTCAACGACGGTGGAATCGAGGCATAATTCAGTGCCGGGAGGCAAGCCTGCCAATGGTGCTGATAATAGACAACTACGATTCCTTTGTTTACAACCTTGCCCAATACCTGGGGGAGCTGGGCTGGCAGCCGGCGGTCCACCGCAACGACGAGCTCACTTTGGCTCAAATCGAAGAGCTGGCGCCGAGTCACATTGTTATCTCGCCGGGCCCCTGTACCCCCTTACAGGCAGGCATCTCCAACGAAGTAGTGCGGCACTTCGGTGGGAAGATCCCCATACTGGGGGTGTGCCTGGGACATCAATGCATCGGGTACACCTACGGGGGCAAGATCGGACGAAGCCTGCCGGTCCACGGCAAGACCTCTGTCATTCATCACGACGGCAGAACTGTCTACCAGGGCTTACCGAATCCCTTTCCCGCCACACGCTACCATTCTTTGATTATCGAAGCTGAAGGGTTTCCATCCTGTCTCGAAATCACCGCCAGGACCCCTGAAGGTACAGTAATGGGGGTGAGACACCGGGATTATGTAGTAGAGGGGGTTCAGTTTCATCCCGAATCCATCCTCACTGAAGTGGGACACGACCTCCTGGCCAACTTTCTCGGTTTCACCCAGCCAGTTTGGAGCGAAAATAGTATTTGACCAACGTGAAGCCAAGTCACCGTAAGCCCCGTCCGCTATTACCGACGCCACCTGTCATTGCGAATGAAGTGAAGCAATTTCAGTGGCGGGGTATTCCTGGAGATTGCTTCGGCACTTGCGTGCCTCGCAATGACGGGCAGAGTTGAAATGATGGAGGAAATCATTTATCTCAACGGCCGACTTGTTTCCCGCTTCGAGGCCAAGCTATCCCCCTTCGATCATGGCTTCCTTTACGGATACGGCTTATTCGAGACCATGCGGGCTTACAGCGGCCATATCTTTCGCCTCGATTCTCATGTCACCCGCCTTCGCTGTTCCGCCGAGAGCATCGGGCTGACACATAGCATCTTGACCACAGACGAAGGGAAGCAATCTCTGAAAGCCGCCTGTGTGGTAACTCTGGAAGCCAATAAGCTCAGGGATGCCCGCATAAGGCTCACTGTTTCAGCCGGCGAAGGGGGAATGACACTCGACCCCGGCACCTGTCCCAAACCTACTGTTCTAATCACTGCCCAGAACCTTGCTCCCTTACCACCTGAAAAATACGAGACGGGTTTTAGAGCAGCCCTGTCTTTCCTGCGCCGCAATAGTCAGTCGCCCCTATCCCGATTGAAATCCACCTCCTATATGGAAAATGTCCTCGCCCGCATGACAGCCAGAGCTGCCGGATACGATGAAGCTATCTTCCTCAATGAACAGGGATATCTTGCTGAAGGCAGCACGACTAATGTCTTCCTCGTGAGCAACGGAGAACTCATCACACCGTGTTTCGAAAGTGGCGTCCTGCCCGGAATCACCAGGGACGCAGTCTTAGAGATAGCGCGGACTTCAAATATCAAGGCCACGGAAAGATGGGTGGAGTTAAATGAGCTAATTGAGGCTGAAGAAGCCTTCCTTACCAATTCCATACTGGAGCTTATGCCCCTGGTCTCCGTTGAAGGCAGGATCGTCGGTTCGGGCAAACCCGGCAAGCTAACCAGAGACTTGCTGTTTGCTTACAGAAAACTCGTAGACGAGACGCTACGCTGAGCTTCTTTCGTCAAAACTTGGGCTTCAGCCCGGCCTGTTTGCATAACTCGTTCGCTGTTATTCTGTCGATTGTCCGATGCCTTTTGATGGGTATTATCTTTTGATTGTTAGTGTATATGGAATGCTTTCCACCTTCGCGCAGTAAATAGAAACCATTATGCTCAAAATACTTGATGAGTCCCGGCGTTTGACTGACACCTTATATTTCGACAGGTATTTGTTCTAAAAGAGCTTGTCCAGCAGGGATTTCTTTATTTTGCTGCCGATAGGCTAGTATCATTTCACGCAGAGCGTCCTTGAGCATTTCCCGGCACTCTTCTAGAGTCCTGCCCTCGGTTATTACCTCCGGCCATTCCACAAGCTGTCCCATATAACCGGACTCAATTTTCGTATACTTGGCAGTATAATTACCCAACATATTTGTTGCCTCCTCACATGGTTTATTCTACACATGTTCCCTAAACTTTGCGAAGTCCTCTCAAGTTTGCCGTCAGTTCAGCTATAATAAGGTAAGAAGGAAAAGAATGAGTTCAAACAAAACAGGCGGGCTGCTTTTCGGAACAGGCGGTGTCCCCCTCAGCGCTGAATCCCGTTCCACTGAGGCCGGCATTGAGCGTATTGCCGAGCTCGGCCTCGGCTGCATGGAGGTGGAATTTGTCCAGGGGGTGAAGATGAGCCCTGAGATTGCTGCCTCGGTGGGAGAGCTGGCAGCTAGGAAGAAGGTAGTGCTCACCGCTCACGGACCCTACTTCATAAACCTGAATTCCGTCGAGCCGCAGAAAGTACACATGAGCAAAGAAAGGATACTGCAGACTGCCCGCATCGCCGCTCTCTTCGGTGCCAGAAGTATCACGTTCCATGCCGCCTTCTATCTCAAAAGCACCCCCGCAGAGACCTACGCCGTGGTCAAAAAACGTCTGCAGGAAGTGATGAATACCCTGCAGAAAGAGGGAAACAAGGTGACGATTTCCCCCGAAGTCACCGGAAGACCCTCTCAATTTGGCACTTTAGAGGAATTACTTAACCTCAGCAGCGAGATCGAAGGAGTTGCCCTCTGTATTGATTTTTCTCACTGGCACGCCCGGACAGGAAAGGCCAACTCCTATCAAGAGTTTTCAGATATCTTAGACCGGGTTGAAAAGAAACTGGGCAGGCGTGGCTTGGATAACATGCATATCCACCTGTCCGGGATTGCCTACGGCAACAAGGGAGAAATCAAGCATCTCATGCTCCCTGAATCGGACCTACAATATGGACAGCTACTTAAGGCCCTGAAGGAGCGAAGGGCAAAGGGAGTGGTCATTTGCGAGAGTGTGCCTTATTTGGAGCAAGATGCTCTCCTCCTCCAGGAGACCTACCGGGAGCTTGTTTAGGCGGAATTTGTGATTGTGAGCACTTTGCTTTATCCGGTTTGGAGTCGCGACCCACACAACAAAGCGACTGAACCTTTCGGCCTTTATTGACAAAATGAGGGATAGACTAACTATCGGGATTGCCGGTGCCGGTGGCGATGGCGTAGTGGTTCTGGGCAGTCTTTTGCAGAGACTGGCTGCCTCTCAGGGATATTTCAGCCAGATGCCCAGATACTATGGCCCTCAGATTAGAGGCGGAGCTTCCGGTGTGAAGCTAAGCCTGGATACGACTCGGGCTTCCGTGCCCGGGGATACTGTAGATATCATGGTGTGCTTCAACTGGGAGAAGTATACCGAGCTCGAACAAGAGTTGCCGCTGGGAATCAACACCGTCCTTTTCTACGACAACGCTCCTCCGAAGGAAGGAATCAATCTGCCCGAGAAATCTTTTCAAGTCGGCTTTTCCGAGATAAGTAAAGAGCTAACCGGGACGGCCGCGGCCAAGAACATCGCAGCGTTAGGATTACTGGAGAGGATCCTGGCTTTGCCCGAAAATCTCTCGAAAGGCGCTACGGCCCAGGACCACGCGTCAGCACTGTTGGAGAGAAATGGTTTGGCTCTCAATGCTGGAAAACGCTTACTATTGGAATTTCCTTTTGCCGAGCTAGAATTATCTCCTCCGCAGGATTCTTCGGTTAAAGTCGTCTTGCATGGCAATGCTGCCGTAGCACAAGGAGCAATTCGGGCCGGCTGTCGGGCTTTTTTCGGCTATCCCATTACGCCTGCATCGGAGATCATGCAGGAGATGCAGGAGCGTCTTAATCATGGAAACGGAGTCTTCCTTCAAGCAGAGGATGAGATCGCCGCAGTTGGATTGGCGCTTGGGGCTTCCTTAACCGGTGCAAAGTCAATGACTGCCACCACCGGGCCGGGACTGGATTTAATGACCGAGATGATAGGCCTGGCCTCCGGGGCCGAAATCCCCGTAGTTATTGTTGATGTCCAACGATGCGGGCCCGCCACGGGCATACCTTCCAAATCTGAGCAATCGGACCTCAATCATGCTATCTATGGCGGCCATGGCGATGCCCCTAGAGTGGTTATCGCTGCCTACGACGTGGAAGGATGCTACCGCCTACTAATAGAAAGTTTCAACATAAGCGAATACTATCAGACCCCGGTAATTCTTCTTTCCGACCAGTGGCTCGGCCAGACAACAGTGGCTATCAGTAGTAACTTTTCCATGAAAGATTATCCAGTGGCCGAGAGAAAAAGGCCCGATGGAGAATATCGGGAGGGATATCGGCGGTTCGAACTAACCGAAGACTCGATTTCGCCCATGGCGTTTGCAGGCGATGAAGGATTTGTCTATCAAACTACCGGACTTACCCACAATGAGAAGGGAAGGCCTTCATTCGATTTCGCCACCCACCAGCGCATGCACGAAAAAAGATGGCGGAAGCTTACACCCCTCCGCGGTAAGGACGAACTGGTCAAAGTCTTCGGAACAGAAGAAGCCCGTAGAGGCATAGTGGCTTTTGGGTCTTCCGCTCAGTTTGTCCTGGGAACGGTGGAGGACCTGGGGCTACAACACAGACTAAAGGTTTGCGTACCGGAGCTTATTCACCCACTGCCTGATAAACTTGCGAGTTTTGTAGGTTCGCTGGAGAAACTGCTGGTGGTGGAGATGAATTACTCTGCTCAACTCCATCATTATCTGCGTTCTCAACTGGATTTGCCCTCCGATACTGAAACCTATGCCAGGGCGGGAGGTCTGGCTTTTAGCAGGAAAGAGCTATCCGGGCCAATAACGGAGTTGGCAAGATGACGAAAGAAAGCAATTATAGAACAGAGGTAACGCCGGTCTGGTGTCCGGGCTGCGGCGGTTTTGCCCTCCTCAATGCACTCACCAGGACAGCCTTGCCCAATTTAGGGATACCCGGGCATCAAACTTTCATCGTCTCTGGAATCGGTTGTTCATCGAGGATACCCGCTTATATAAACGTCTACGGCTTCAACAGCCTTCACGGTCGTGCTGTGCTTATTGCCCAGGGAGCCAGGTTGGCCAATCCTGAGCTAACGGTTGTAGCCATCGGTGGCGACGGCGATTTCTTTAGCATCGGGGCAGGACACCTTCCTCACGCAGTGAGGAGAAATGTCAATATCACTTGCGTTATGGTCAATAACTTCGTATACGCTCTGACCAAAGGTCAAACCAGCCCCACGACTCCCTACTTGCGACGGGGCGAGGGACCTTTTCTTTCCCTGCAGTTCTATCCCCCGGTAGATCCGGTCCTGGATATGGTCAGCTACAGCGTCTCCACCGGAGCAAGCTTCATCGCCCAGGGCATCGCCAGCGATGTCTCCCATCTGTCGTGGCTCATAGAGGAAGCAGTCAAACATAGAGGTTTTTCCTTCATCAATGTGCTGACTCCATGCGTTACGTTTGAGCCGCCGCAGTTCTTTAAGACGATAAGGGAAAAGGCAAGTTACCTGAAAGAAGGAGAACCCGTCGAATTGCCGGATTCGTCCGGGGAACAGCCCTGGCTTCATGACTCGAGCAACATCACTCTTGCCCTGAAACTGGCCCAGACCCCGGTGTTGGAGAAACCGCACATAGGAATAATCTTCCGGGGCAAGGAGCTGTGAAGACATTTACGGGGGACTGGGCGCCCGCCCGTTGAGGAAATTTTAGGATGGCCCTGGTAACATGGCATGCCCATGTCTCCGGCATTGCTTACGGCAAAAAGGGAGAAATCAAACATCTCATGCTTCCTGACTCGGACTTTCAATATGCTGGGCTACTTAAAGCCCTTAAAGAACGCAAGTCAAAGGGAGTCGTCATTTGCGAAACTGTCCCTTATCTGGAACAGGATGCTGTGCTCCTGCAACAGACCTACCACACCCTCCCCTAGCCGGAATTTTTGAACGAAATTCATGACTGTTCAAGATGCCTCACAGAACGCCAACTTCTGTCTTGACATTAGCCGGGGTTATTGTTAGTATGTGCATACGTATGTACGGAAGTATGTATGGTTAGCAGGAGTATGTGACATGAAAAGAAAGGTAACCTTAGTATTTCACGATGAAGACCTTTACACACGGCTGAAGATAGAGGCGGTCAGAAGGCGTACAACGGCAAGTGACATCGTAGCAGATGCTGTAGGGGAATGGCTGGAGAGCCATGAAGATGCCGAGTTGTTGCCCGTAATTGATTCAGCCCGTGCCGAATGGAAGGAGAAGCGTGGGCGCCCGTGGTCCGAAGCAGAACATGAATTGGAGGAATCAATTAGGCGTCGGGAAGGCCGCGCCCGGGCGAAGCGTGTATAGAGTTGAGATCTCACCGGCTGCCGACCGCGACTTAGAAAAGCTAAAAACCCGAATACGAATGGGGGACTTTGAGCGATTGCGGAATACCGTCAGGAGCTTAGCCGAGAACCCCCGTCCCCAGGGAGTCAGGAAGATAAAAGGCGCAGAGAAGGCCTATCGCATCAGGGTAGGCAATTACCGGGTGGTTTATGATGTTTATGACAGCGACAGCCTGATATTGATTTTGCAGGTTGCACGGGGGAGTGAGGCAACCTATCGCCATTAGCGCTGGTAATGAGTGACAGCCTGAAGTCCATCCAGAATTACAGGTACCCCGGGGACATAATGCCTGATTTGTAGCAGGCCTGATTAGTATGGTGTCCCTAGAATTCGTTAACGCCAGACTGTCTCTGGCGGTTCTATAGGTATAGGCTCGCTAGTAGCATTCACTGATGAAATCTCGAAAGCGTATGATGGATCTAGTTCATCGAACCGATGACGGAGGTCGATCCTTGCCCAGTCGTATGGAGGTATCGTTACATGCCATTCTATATGAACCTCCCATTCCTCCGAGAAAAAAAGATAGTGAGATACAACTAACCATTCAGGGCTAACTATAGTGCCATTCCATTCTGTATCATCTGTGATGCCAAGTTCAGGATGATTCGTAGCTAGCCATGGAACAAATCTATAGAACAACTCTACTGCATATTCCTGTATACCGGCTTCGCCTTCTACCACGTCGAAGCTAACAACCTTTTCGTCAGTCCGACTACTTTGATTTCCAGTGATAGTCACCTCAATAGTTTTATTAATGCTTGCCTGTGTTGGTATGACAACTACCTCAGCGACCTGTCCCTCAACTATATCCTGCTGATAAATGAGTACTTCTGCGCCAGGAGCCTGCGCTGATATACTTACAGGGAACTGCTCCTCTTGCCCTTCATCGGTAATTGTCACAAGGAATACGCAGTGCTGTCCGGCAATAGAGGCTCCTCTTAACTGCTCAGGTATCACATCAATGTGAAATTCGGGTGTTGGTGGGCGTGTAGCTATGATTACTATTACGACGACAACTACAATGCAACCTGCGATGATTCCTGCCAGTTTCTTTTTACTCATTCCATCCTCCTTTCACAATATGGTATTCTGGGGACATTATACCTGATTTGGAGCAGGCTTGATTGATATGCTGCCCCTGGAATTGTGTTATTACTGGATATGCTACAATTTTCTTAATCATGAAGGGGAATATCACGCATCGATACGCAACTGATGCTTGTTCTTATCACCCGCAATGAGGGAGAAACTATGAGCACCTTGTTTTTCATATTGGCTCTTATAGGCGTTGCTTGGGGGATTGCAACTTCTATTATGATCACTTCGTTTCTGTCCAAGCGTGGCATCAAGATCAATTATCTATTACTCAGACTATTTATCTTTAAATGGGTCGGACAGTACCGAAAAATAGCAATAGAAGAAACCGGGAAACCTGGGCCATTGTTTTACCGGTTCATAACAGCATGGAATCTTGCCTTACTTTTCGCTATAGTCGGGATAATACTCGAAGTCACCTAGGGAAATAATGCGTGATGTGTGGCAGGCCTGAGGGATAGGGTGGCGCCGGGATTGTGAAAACTCACGTTGTTGGCGCTTTTCTCAGCATGGCAAAGCTCGTCACTTCCGTTCCCGGCAGCGTGTCCTCTGAAACGACCTCAAACCCGAACCGCCGGTAGATAGCCACGTTCTTTTCAGCGTTCGTCTCCAGGTAGCATGGCATCCGCTCCCGGTCGATACGTTCGAGTACCGGTCTCAGCAACCGGCTGGAAAATCCCTGTCCCTGGTATGCCGGGCCTACTCCGATGATTTGCAGATACCAGTGAGGGTACGGGACCAGCTTACGGTGCAGCCTATCCACATATGCACCGTAGGACCGCAATCGGTTTGCTCCCTGGCGTCCGAACCTGAAAAGAGCCGAGAGCGGGACCGAGCGCATCATTTGCCAGCTCCCAAAAGGCGCTTTCCCCGGTGGCAGCCAGGCTGCCACGCCCTCCAGCTTCTCTGAAGTCGCATAAACTTCGCCGTATTTCAGACAGACGGAAAGTGCGATGAAAACGAACGTATCGGCTACTGCGCGCCGCTGCGTTTCGTCGTGGAAATAATACCGAAGCAACTCGTATTCCGTGAAGGCCCGCCCCAGCACCGCTGCCCCGGCATCCCGTTCTTTCAGAGTTAATCTTAACAGCTTGTTGGTTTGATCATTCACACCTTTTCTCCAATACTTTTTTGATACGTGTTTTGGGACACAGAAGGCTGGGTCGGATGGTCACTGCATATTTGAGTATTGTTTCATTATAGCAAAGCGGCTTGCTAAGATAGCAGTTGCCAGAAAAGTGCAATCCCCTTCTGAAGACTAGGTCTTTTGCTGTAGTATTCGGGGGATATAGTGCCTGGGTTGCGGCAGGCCCGATTGGTATGGTATCCCTGGAATTCCATTATTGTTCTGCCATGAAAGCAATTTGCCTCTTGACAAAAAAAACCTGTTGTTATAACATTAAAGTACTTTAATAAGCAAAGTGGAGGACATACTTATGGATACTTCGAATCAGAAGGAAATAGAACGCAGGGTTTTCAGCTCTTTCTTTCAGGCCGGTTTTATCGAAGCTTTCACCGGTATTTTTCTTCTGCAACTGGGACTTCCAGCACTGTTCAGCCGGTCCGGCTTTGGTGACCTGGAAAGTGCCCTTTTTGCACTGCCGATAGCGCTGCTGCTACTCATTGGAGTTTTTCTCATCAGGAAGTCTGTTGTTATTCCCCGCCTTGGAAAGGTGAAGTTCTTACCGGAAAGACGGCGAAAGCTAAGTAAGCTCATGATCGTGCCGCTCTTAACTCTAATAGCAGGGGCAATAGTGGGCTTTGTTTTCACGGAAAATGCTTCCCTGAGGCATGCCTTCATTGGTCAAATACCGTTTGCCCTGATACCGATCATCGTATTTAGTGCCGCAGCTTATTTCCTGGATATGAAGCGGTTGTATGTCTATGGAGCGATAGTTGGTCTTGTTTTCCCTCTAGGCAAATACCTGGAGACGGTTATCGTTTCCCGAAATACATTACCGGCAACAATATTGTTTACCGCGTTTGTTTTCCTGGGCATGGCTACCGTTTTCTTTGTAGATTTCCTGAGAAGATATCACGAACCCGAGGTGTGAGAGAGTTGAAAGATCAGGGGGAAAAGCAAACAACAGATTCCTTCTCGGAGATTATGAATATCGACCGGTTGGTGCACTCGCCGGCAAGGCTGGCAATACTGACGTACCTGTCTGTCGTTGAAGAGGGAGACGCGGTTTATTTATTGAATCAGACGGGACTAACGTGGGGGAACCTTTCGGCCAACGTCACCAGGCTGCAAGAAGCCGGATATATTGAGGTTGACAAAGAATTCAAGGATAGGAAGCCCCATACTTTGTTGAGACTAACCGATAGAGGGAGGAAGGCTTTCCAGGGCTATCAGAATAAGATGAAGGAATTACTGGATATGAAAAAGCCTATTTCCCGTGAGGGACGGAGAATAGGTAGACTGAACAGGATGAAATAACCGGGCAATATTGGGTTCTCACCATATTCCGGGGACATAATACCTGAGATATGTAGCAGCCCTAAGTGATATGGTGTCCCTGGAATGCGTCCTGACAGGACCCGAAAAGGGGGGCAATGGGATGTTAGCTCTTAAGAACTTAAGGTTAATTGACGGTACCGGTCATAGCCCGAGTGATAACAGGACTATCATCATTGATGGTAATCGTATCGGGAGCGTCGGACCAATAAATATCTGTCCTGAAAACACGCGTACCGTCGACTTGCGGGGACTCACAGTGTTGCCGGGACTTATCGATTGTCATCTTCATCTCGGCGGTCTTACTGTAGACCAGCCGGGAAAGGCAATTGGCAAAGTCTCGCTTAAGGATATGGCTGCATTCTTCATTGATTATTCACGTAGCTACGCTTACCGAAGACGTTTAGCTATCGGAAGTGGAGTAACTACCATAAGAAGTGCCGGCGACCATTATCCTCACATCATCAGGCTTCGTGATAAGATTGCCGCCGCCAAGCTTTCCGGGCCACGGATATTTGCCCCGGGCCCAACTATTACTGCGCCCGGAGGACATCCCGCCGACACCATTTATAAGGGTAACCGCTATATTGTTAAGAACGCTGTAAGACAGATTGCAGATGTTAATACAGCCAGAGAAGAGGTCGGGAAACTTGTCGAAGGCGGAGTCGATTGTATCAAGGCTATTTACTCGGATATAAACCCTATGGATACTACTCGAAAAGTCCCCAGGCTATCCCTTGATGTGCTGGAAGCATTAGCGGATGAAGCACATCGTCACAATCTCAGATTGATGGTCCATACGGGAACCCCGGAGGAAAGCATGGATGCCGCAAAGGCTGGAGCTGATAGCATCGAGCATGGAATACTGCCGGGGGCGAACTCCTTCGACTTCAACGATGATTTGATCAAAATGATGCTGGATAAAGGTACCTATTTTGTTCCGACATTGGCTATAGCCTGGGCTAACAAAGATACATATCCTGACGTCTTTACAGGCTTAAAGAGGACTTTCAAAAAACTGCATGGTGCAGGGGTCAATATTGCTGCTGGTACTGATTCTGGAACGCCGGGAGTGGTTATTGGTAAAGGTCTCCATAAAGAGTTGGAACTCATGGTAGAGGCAGGCATAAGTCCTCTGGAAGCGATAATGGCTGGGACTAAAAACGCCGCCGACAATCTGGCAAAGGCAGGTGAGCTGGGAACCATCGAGTCTGGTAAGTTAGCAGATGTTATCGCCGTTTCCGGCGATCCCCTGAAAGATATCAGAGATACGAGAGAAATTAGGCTGGTCATCAAAGATGGAGAGATTCTAGTCAATAAAATAGATACCTAATGGTGTATCGTTTGCTCGCTTAAAGGGACGAGTCGAGATGTTGGAAGTGTGTTTCTTTATCCTCGGATTAGTGAACAGCGTCTTTCTGATTTTGCTCTTTCTTGTCCGAAAGAACAGACTGGACCTTCTTAATCGGTTCGGTTGGATCTATTTTCTGTTGGCCATTCCTGCGGTCTATGGAATTTTCCTGGTGCAGCAGGAAAATGAAACAGTAC
>JBATUN010000009.1:0-18742 GCA_049671165.1 Dehalococcoidia bacterium
TAACGGTATATGACGAGCCCGGCTGTCACATAAGCGCCGATCCTGGGACAGAGGTCTGTGCGGGCACCGATGTCACCCTCACCGAGGATGGCGGCGATGCCGTAAGCTGGAACTGGACTACCGGCGAGACGACATCATTCATAGTGGTAAGCGCCAGCGACACCTACGGAGTGACCATAACCGACGCCAATGGCTGTGAGAGCTACTGCGATATAACAGTAACGGTAATGGTGTGCGAGGTGTGTGGAGCTGTAGCGCCCGATTTCAGCATTTGTGTTGATACGCCGCTGGATGACGATCTCTTCATCACTAACGGGGCCGACTGTTCTATGGCGGGCGGTTGCACCATGACCGACTTAGATTACAGTAGAGTTGACAGCTCGGAACCTGGTACTTATGACTACACTGTGACCTGCAGCGACGGGGTTTCCTCTGATACGGACACAGGCACAGTGACTGTACTGCCTGAGCCCACAGCGGACTTCACCGTTGATAAAACCAGTGGATGTGCTCCCTTGACTGTGGTCTTTACAGACCAGTCCACAGGGAATCCCGGGAGCTGGAGCTGGGATGTAGACGGAGATGGAATTGAGGATTACAACATCCAGAACCCATCACACACCTACGCCAGCACTGGCACCTACACCGTGAGCTTAACGGTGAGCAATGCCTGTGGCTCGGACACCGAGACCAAACCTAATTACATTGAGGTAATTGTTTGCGATGGTAATCCTGTGATAATATCGGTGACCCAATCCTCAGACGAGCCTTGTGCCGATGAAGACGTAGTCATCACGGCCCACGTTACCGATGATGTCGGCGTGACCTCGGTAACCCTCGAATATGACACAACAGAAGTCCCGATGAGCCTGGACAGCGGCACGCCTCAAAATGGTTACTGGGTAGCCACGATACCCGGGCAGCCAGCAGGGACCACCCTGACCATCTATGTAATTGCTTATGATGGAGCAGGTAACTCTGCCCAGTATGGGCCTCACTATAAGACCTGGATTGAATGCGTGGGTCCTGTGCTGGAGATCGTCAAGACAGATGATCCTGACCCGGTTGAGCCTGGCGAAACACTAACCTACACTATCATCGTCACCAACACTGGCAACGCTACCGCCACCGGAGTTACTGTAATAGATGACTATGATGAGACTGTGCTTAACATCACCGGTGCCGATGGTGGTTTTGACAATGGTGACACCATCACCTGGGATGGAGGATTAACCATCCCCTCTGGCGGCTCTTTATCTTACACCATCACTGCTACTGTAAGCCCGGCCGCAACACGCGGCTCTATATTCTATAATACTGCTGACGTTACCTGCACTGAGGGACCCCCAGACTCCGATACCGAAAGCACCGAGGTCGCCACAATTCCGGTTACGCCTAGCGGGGGCGGCGGCGGTGGTTGTCCTGAGATTAAGTACCTCACGGTGGACTGGGAAGGAAACAACACCACGAAGCCCCTTTACAGCAATGGTAAGCTGGCGGCGGACTTGCTCGGACCCAACTCCGATCTCAGTCACAGCTTGTTGCTCGAGCGGGGAACTCACGCGCCCCTTGCTGGTGGAAGGACATATTACTTGATAGTAGTCAGAGAGCTGGAGGAAACGGAGATACCTTCTCTGACAGACAATACTGTGGCGATTGTGGTTTTTAACATAACTCCTGTGGGGGCTGTTTTCGACAGGGATATTTTCCTGACACTCGGCATCGACGAATTGCCTGAAAATACTCTGAATGTAACCATGGCTTATTATGATGATGTTAATGAAGTCTGGGAGACACTGGAGTTCGAAGCAGGCGGGCCAAGCGGCGTGGCAGAACTGACCCTATCTACGGCGATAAACCACTTCAGTATCTTTGGTGTACTGGCTGAGGTTGCTCCGCCACCTCCTCCACCAGCCCATTTTGAGGCCAGTGGCTTGAGCATTGTGCCCGGCGTGGAAAAGATATGGCAACGTATCACTTTCGTAACCAAGACTGGGCAAAGCGTTATCATTACCGCTAATGTGGCTAACGACGGCGGGCAGGAAGGCGACTGTACTGTCGCGCTAAAGCTGAACGGAGAAACAGTAGATACCAACACGGTGAGACTGGGTCCAGGACAGAGCCAGCCGGTGAGCTTCACCGCGTCTGGATTAGATTATGGGCAGTATGACGTGGAGGTTAACGAGTTGAGCGGTGAGTTCACAGCATCACGGACCATCAACTGGTGGCTTATCATTGTCATAATAGTCGCTATTGGCTTAATTATCTGGGGAGTGGTCTGGGGTAGAAGAAGAAGGCGAAGAGCCCAGCAAGAGGCATAGAAAGATAAAAGGGGGATAATCGAGCCTGAGGCACGGTTATCCCCCTCCCTCTTTCACCCTGCCGAGTCCACCCCAAATTTTGTAGCTGCTTACTTCATCAAGCTCCTCTTGTCATTGCAAGCACCTGAAAGGTGCGCGGCAATCTCAGCCCTCACAGCCCCACCAAGATTGCTTCGTCGCTTCGCTCCTCGCAATGACAAAGGGAGAGCATGCCTTCCAATGACCAAAGAGGCAAGCCCAATGACATTGGGACTACATTTCTTGTTCCTGAACAGCCTCAAACAGCTTTTCCTCGCTCTCCAGATGGTCAATATATAGAACACCATCGAGATGCTCAATCTCTTGTTCCAGAGCCTGAGCCAGCAGCCCTTCCGCCTTCAGGCGAAATTTCTTGCCGTCCCGATTTTTCGCCTTGATCTTGACTGCCACCGCTCTTTCTATTTCCCCAAAGTAGCCAGGTATGGATAGGCAGCCTTCCTGGACTATTCGCTCACCTTCCTTTTTTATTATTTCAGGGTTAATTAGGGTAATAAGTTCCTGTTCCGGCAACTCGATGACTGCTATGCGGAGCAGCACTCCAACCTGTGGGGCAGCCAGGCCAGCCCTGTTGGGCTCGGCGCGCAACGTATCAATCATGTCGTCGATTAACTTCTGAACGGAGTTATCGATCCTGGTTACTCTTTTCGCTTTTTGTCGCAGTATTGGGTCAGGCAAAGTGCGAATCTGCAAGACTGCCATGCTTCCTCTGAAAATATGCCTGGATCTTTATCCGGCACTAATTATACACTGCTTGCTTACGAGAATCACCTTAGATATTCCAGAGCGTGGCAATCCTGTTGCCCCTCCACGAGATTGCTTCGTCCCCATAAATCGGGACTCGCAATGACAGGGAGCCATCCCGAGCCTTCTTCCCTTGCCATTTTAAGCATAGGGGCTGTGTTGAGATAGAGGGAAAGACAATTGACCTTAGTCAGAGCTGAGATGTAAAATCAGTCGAAATTAACCCGTCAAAGGAGAGATAAATGGCAAATCAACATGCTGTTCAATTGGATATCAAAGATAGTATTGCCACTGTGCTGCTGAACCGACCGAAGGCATTGAATGCCTTTAATCATGAGGTCTTGTTGGGGCTTCAAAAACAAGCGCAGGCTATCAAGGAAAACCCTAACGTCAGGGTTGTCATCATGACCGGTGCCGGTGAAAAGGCATTTAGCGCCGGGCTTGATCTGAAGATGGTAGCCACAGGCAGCGGTCCCATGGACATTTTTCCCAGCTATCGGCAGGGCTATGATTCGCTATACAGTTTGAAAATGATATTCACCACGTACGAAGAGCTAGCCGTACCCGTCATCGCTGCCATAAACGGCTACTGTCTAGGGGCAGCCCTGGAACTTGTTCTGTGTTGCGATATACGTCTGGCTTGTGATACTGCCGTGTTCGGGCTTCCTGAGATTCAGTTGGGCGTTATCCCGGACCTGGGAAGCACACAGCGGCTGCCTCGGATAGTGGGACCGGGTATCGCCAAGGAGCTGATTATGACGGGACGCAGAATCGATGCTGCCGAAGCACTGCGGGTTAGGCTGATAGACCACCTATATCCCAAAGACCAGCTAATGATTGAAGCCAGGAAGCTGGCTGAAGAAATAGCCAGAATCGATCCCCGCCTTATTCAGGGCGCCAAACGGGCGGTCAATATTGCAGCGTCGACCCCGCTCGACGTCGGGCTGCGCATGGAGACCGACATATGCCTTAGCTCAGGCAGTGGTATAGGAATGGGCGAAGCCGCCCAACAGTTTGTTAGAAAAGAATAACCCGACATGCCTCGAGGATGGAGTCAGGTTTGTCAGATGCCAGCGCGGGTCATTCGTGGCAAGTAGGGCAGTTGACTCAGGTGCGGCTAATCGCTATATTGTGGTAAACACTAATGAGTTACACCCTCACTGTCGAGAGTCTCGATGGGGTTACTTCTTCCTGGGACAAGTTGCGTCACTGTTTGAAGTGGAGCTCCATCTTTGTTTTACCTGCCTGGCTGAAGGCATGGTGGGAAGCATTTGGTGGAGAGGGTGAACTGTATTTACGGACTCTGTGGCAAGCAGAGAGAATCATCGGCTTTGCCCCGCTTCTAGTTAACAAGGAAACGGCTTCTTTTATCGGTAGCGCTGACGTCTGCGACTATTTGGATTTTGTTATTACCCCACAAAGAGAAATGGATTTCTTCAAGGTCTTACTTGACGATTTGAGAGAGAAGGGTGTGAGGAAGCTGGCCCTGAGACCTTTACGGCCCGATTCTACCGTGCTCGCTCAACTCGTAAGCATCGCCCAGAACCGTGGGTACGAGATTACCTGCTGTTCTGAGGATGTTTCTCTGGAACTAGATTTACCTGCTACCTGGAACGAATACCTGGCAATATTGAAGACAAAGCAGCGCCACGAAATCAGGCGGAAACTAAGGCGATTGTGGGAGGCAGGCAATGTAGAACATCACTGTGTTGAAGTCAGTCGGGAGGCTGAAGATTATCTGGACACTTTTTTGAATCTTTTTTCATTGAGTAAGGATGAGAAAGCCAGCTTCATGGATCCCAAGATGGAATCTTTTTTCAGGTCACTGGGCAAGGCCATGGCTGAGATCGGGTTATTGAGGTTAGGTGTCCTACAGCTGGACAAGGTACCAGCGGCGATGACTATGGGTTTTGACTACAACGACTCACACTATCTCTATAATAGTGCCTATGATCCCCAATTCAGCTATTTGAGCGTGGGCCTGCTCTGCAAAGTCCTTTGCCTCAAGGAGAGCATCGAGAAAGGCAAAAAGAAATGGAACTTTTTGAAAGGTGGAGAACCGTACAAATATCAACTCGGTGGCCAAGAAGTACCACTCTACAGCTGCCAGATAACTATCACGTGATAACAAAAAAGAGGAGCACACTCTGATGTCGGTTAGTCGACTGAGAATAGCTATGGTCAGTGCCCATAGTTGCCCTGTGGGCAAACTAGGAACAAAAGACACCGGTGGCATGAGTGTCTACATCCGAGAGATTGCTTGCGAACTGGGCAAACAGGGACATTCAGTGGACGTCTATACCCGTGTTCACAACCCCCAAGACCACCAGATCTATGAACTCAGTCGGAATGCACGACTCGTCCACCTCAGGGCAGGTGAAGACGAGGAGATACATAAGTTGGCCGTGTATTCCCACCTTCCTGCCTTTGTGAACAACCTGGAAAGTTTCAGGAAGCGCAACAACGTCCGGTACGATTTGATATTTAGCCATTACTGGCTTTCTGCATTGGCAGGAATGTACCTACAGCAGCGATGGCGTGTTCCTCACATTACCATGTTCCATACATTAGGCGCGGTTAAGAATGCAATTAGGGAAAGAATTCGTCCAGCACTAGGCGAGGAGGAGCCCGAACTTCGCATTGAGACAGAGAGGAACCTGGCCCAAAATTGCCATCGCATTATCGCTTCAACAGATAAGGAAAAGCGTGCACTTATCAGGCATTATGGTGCATCGCCGCAAAAGATCAGCGTGATGCCCTGTGGTGTAAACCTGGAGCACTTCAAAATCATAGGGAAAGCACAGGCCAAGCATCAATTAGGCTTCGATAATGATAAGATTATTCTGTTTGTGGGTAGAATCGATCCCTTAAAGGGTATAGATAACCTGATAAAGGTTTTACCCTATCTCCGCCATATTCCAAAGTTAAAGCTGATAATAATCGGTGGTGGTGAACATAGCCAACGTGAAATAGAACAGCTGCAGAAACTAGCCCGTAATCTTGAAGTACAGAATTCAGTTGACTTTCTGGGTTTGATAAAGCATGAGCAGTTACCTTATTTCTACAATGCGGCTGACGCTTGTGTGGTTCCTTCTTATTACGAGAGCTTTGGGTTAGTGACTCTGGAATCCCTGGCTTGTGGCACACCGGTGGTGGCTACCGACGTGGGAAACCACAAAAATCTTATTCGACAGGGAGAGACGGGTTACGTGATAGAAAACAACGTTCCCTGTCATCTTGCCGACAAAATAGCCTTGCTTCTTTCGCGCCCGGACACAGATACAAGGTCTGCGCAGTTAATTCGGGCAACAGTAAGTGGATTTAGTTGGTCAAAGATTGCTGAAGCGATTATCAGGGATTGCCAACTGGTATTGGCTAACCACCTTAATCCCGTGTCCTAATCTATTGCCTTTTCATACCAAAGAGTGCTGTCCCGAACCCCGAAACCAATGGATCGGTAAAGAGCACAGGCGGGTTTGTTCTCGCTGTCGACGGTCAATTCGGCAACCTGCAAACCCTTGCTTCTGAGGCGGGCTAACCCGGCCAGCACTAGTCTCTTGCCTATTCCTTTACCCCTGTAATCTGGGGCCACCCCGAGCATAAGGATCCGCCCCTTTCTTGTACTGGGGACTCCCTCCTCATAGCTTATCCCTGCCCAGCAATAGCCGATGGCCTTATCTCCCTCGTGGATTACAGCAATATCTTCCCGCGAACAAGTGCTTGAATTTACACGAAAGGTCATTTCCTCCACGGTATTGGGCTGGTATCCCCAGGTGCCAGCAAAGGCCCGATTCTGAAATTGACTCAGTTTGTCTTCTTCGCCGGGCTCAAGATGGCGGCAGCCTGGAATCGCCCAGACCATATCTAGTTCGGCAACATCGGCAATGTCCAAACCCAATTCAAGAAATCGTCGGACAAGGCTGAAGCCCAGCTCGGATAGCACCCTCATCGCAGCCACGTTGTCCTTCCTTATGTTTATATGCACTGCCTTGGCTCCCAGTAGTTTGGCACGGTCTGTAGCATAACTGAGGAGTTTTCTCGCCAGCCCCCTTCTACGATGCTCGGGGGAGACCCAGCAGTCGAGAATCACTCGCCCGATGGTCAGTTCTGGTTTAACATCCATATAGCCGATCATATCCTCACTGCACAGGACAAACAAGTCTTCCTCAGGGGAGTAGTTTGGTCGCCCTAGTTGTTCAGCAACAAACTGTGGTGAAACACAACGCCCGGTCGGCTCGAGCTTTTCGGCTTTCGCAATCAATAGGACGTAATCATTGAAATCCGCCGGTTCATAATTTCTAGTATCATAGATGGAATTGTTCATTACCTTTACTGGCATTCCCAATCTGAATTGTATCAGCGTCAGGAATGTTATACAATTCTTGCCTCGTACTGCCTTTCAAGAAGACCCGGACGTGATGATTAAACCAGTTCATGTGATGGTGGTTACACCTCACCCCGACGACGCCGAATTCGGCGTTGCTGGGAGCGTAGCTCGGTGGACAGCTGAAGGCAAGGACGTTATTTATGTGGTCTGCACCAACGGCGACAAGGGCACCAGCGACCCCAATATGAAACCAGAGGAACTAGCCAGAATGAGAGAGCAGGAACAGCTGGCAGCAGCCAGGTTATTGGGGGTGAGGGAGGTCATCTTCCTGCGCCATCCAGACCAGACGCTCGAAGATACACCTGAATTCAGAAAGGAGATTGTACGCCTGATAAGGACCTACAAACCCGAGACGGTAGTCACTGCTGACCCGTACCGGCGCTATGTCTGGCACCGCGATCATCGAATCACCGGCCAGGTTACACTTGATGCCATTTTCCCCTACGCCAGGGATTTTCATTCCTATCCCGATCTACTGGAGGAGGGGCTTGAGCCTCACAAAGTCAAAGAGGTATTGCTCTGGGGCGCTCAAGAGCCTAACTATCGCACTGATATTGCCGCCACCTTTGCCACTAAAGTCGCTGCTCTCCGCTGCCACAGGAGCCAGGTAGGCGACAACCCCTCCTCGGGATTGGAAGAAAGGTTGAGGGAACGACACAGGATGCTCGCCCAAAACGAAGACTACGAACTAGCTGAAGCTTTTTACCGGGTAGAGATACAATGGTAATCAATTTCTTGATTTTCGCGGGTAATGCTTTAGCCCTGCCCTATGAACCAAACACCCACAGCTAAGCTCGAAGCCAGAGCACATCGCCATGCAGGTCTCGAGCGTGAGGTCTCGAGACAAAAACGGCAAACCCATCTTTTTCCTTCTTCAACACAGTGGAATCGCCATGACCAGGGTATATCTGAGTATCGTCCGGCAGCACAAAGATTTTGTCGGTTATGGACTTGATTATCCGCCTGAAATCATCCGGGGAGCTTGTCTTGCCCGGTCCCCCAGGGAAAATAGTGTCTCCCGATATCAGGTAACGACCAATCCTGAAGCATAAGCTACCCGGGGTGTGTCCCGGTGTATGAAGGACGGTGAGCTTAAGTTCTCCCACCCGGATCACGTCACCGTCATTTAGCAATATCTCTGGCGGCGGTGTCAGGCTACTGGTGTCCGCAGCATGAGCAGCCAAGGGGACTTTCAGTTCAACACGTAACCGAGCAAGGGCACCAATATGGTCGATGTGGCTATGAGTCAATAATATGTATCTAGGTGTAGTATTTTTTAGTTCGTCTATGATAACGTTCGCCTCCGCAGGAGCATCTATTACTGCACTGTCTTGCGTCTTTCGACAGCGTACAATATAGGCGTTAGTCCCAAACGGACCCAGTTCAAGCTTCTCGACCCGAATAGCATTGTCCTCAGCTACGATTGTCATAGCTCACCATTCCCGGGTTTTGCCATATATTGCCAATTATACCATAAGGCGAGAACGACCAGACGTCAGGAGCCAGCAAAGGTACATTGACGGCGAACAGAAGGCGAAGTAAAATTCCTGGAAATGTACAACAAGACCGTACTGGACAATGGCTTGAGGGTTATCACCAGTGCTATGCCCCATAGTCGCTCGGTATGCCTTGCTCTCTTCGTAGGCGCTGGCTCCTGCTACGAAAGTAAAGAGGAGGCGGGCATTTCTCACTTCGCCGAGCATTTGTTCTTCAAAGGGACAAAGCGGCGACCAACATCTAAGGAGATAACTCAAGATATCGAAGGCATTGGCGGGATGATCAACGGTGGCACAGACAAAGAGATAACCGTCTATTGGTGTAAGGTCGCCAGCCCTCACTTCACAATCGCACTGGATGTATTATCCGACCTCTTGCTCAATTCCCGGTTTGACACTGAAGATATCGAAAAAGAGCGGCAGATCATCATAGAGGAAATCAATATGAACATGGACATTCCTCAGCAGAGGGTGAACGTGCTGATAGACGATCTGCTATGGCCTGAGCAATCGCTGGGGCGCGAGGTAATTGGATACAAGGAGACTGTGTCTTCGCTAACAAGGGAGCAATTACTAAACTACCTAGCGCGCAGATATATGGCCAATAACGCTGTGCTCAGCATTGCAGGGAACATACGACACGAAGACGTGACGGCCAAAATCGAGCCCCTGTTCACGAAATGGACTGCCGGGAAGCTGACCGCTGGCTACGCCACTAACGACAGGCAAAAAGAAGCCAGGTTGCGCATAGAGCCCAAAGATATCGAGCAAGCGCATCTTTGTCTCGCAGTTCACGGCTTCTCTTACTCCCACCCTCAACGTTTCACCCTCGATCTGCTTAACACAGTGCTGGGCGGTGGCATGAGCAGCCGTCTATTTACGGAGATACGAGAGCGCAGGGGACTAGCCTATGATATTCATAGTTATACCGAGCACTTCCTAGATTCAGGGTCATTTGGCGTATACGCTGGCGTTGACCCCGACAAAACAGAAACTGCTCTGGCAGCCATCGTCGAAGAGCTATCCGAAATCAAGAAAGGGATTGCCACCAGCGACCTTACCAGGGCTAAGGAATTGTCAAAGGGAAGATTGTATTTACGGTTTGAGGATACCCATCATGTCGCGTTATGGTATGGTGGTCAGGAAATATTGACCCAGCAAATCCTAGACATAGACGATGTTATTTCTATTGTGGATGCCATTACCGTAGACCAGCTACAGGAAGTCGCTCAGAAGATTCTAACCGATAGTGGGCTTAATCTAGCTGTCACGGGACCAATTAAACAGGATAGCCTGAACAAGGAAAACACCTTGGGGCAATTGCTTAAGGTCTAATACTATACAGAAAGAACCGCCTCACGGCGGTTCTTTCTGCTTCTGGTGAATTTAGTTGAATTCCAGCCACAGAGGCTACATCATGCCCTCGTATCCTCCTCCTCCTCCTGGCATCGCCGGCATCTTTTCCTTCTCAGGAATGTCAGTTACCAGGGACTCCGTAGTCAGAATCATAGTGGCAATGCTGGCAGCATTCTGGAGAGCGCTCCTGGTGACCTTGAGAGGGTCAACAATGCCTCTCTCTATCATATTTACACCCAGTTCATCTTTGAGGGCATCGTAGCCTATACCAGGCTTCCTTTCCTTCACACTATTTGTTATTACTGATGCCTCTCTGCCGCTATTTGTAGCGATACACCTCAGAGGCTCTTCCAGGGCTCGCTTCAAGAGATTCACCCCAGTAGCCTCATCACCCTCCACTTTGAGCTTTTTCAAGCCGTGCAAGGCATTGAGCAAGGCAACACCCCCACCAGGCAGGATACCTTCCTCTACAGCAGCTCGAGTAGCTGACAAGGCATCTTCTACGCGGTGTTTCTTCTCCTTTAGCTCCGTTTCCGTAGCCCCACCTACCTTAATCACTGCCACGCCACCCGCTAATTTTGCTAGTCTTTCCTGTAATTTCTCCTTATCATAATCTGACGTGCTTATATCAATTTCCGACCTGATTTGTTTGATACGAGCCTCGATCTCTTTCGTCTCGCCCTTGCCCTCGACAACGGTGGTATTATCCTTATCAGCAATCACTCTTCTGGCCTGCCCCAAATCTTGCACAGTCACCGAATCTAATTTCCTGCCAACCTCTTCAGATATAACAGTGCCTCCGGTAAGAACGGCTATATCTTGAAGCATGGCTTTTCTCCTGTCGCCAAAGCCTGGTGCTTTTATCGCCAACGGAGATAGAGTACCCCTGAGTTTGTTAACCACCAGTGTAGCCAGTGACTCGCCCTCGATATCTTCAGCGATAATAACCAGATTCTTTGACACTTGAACAATCTTTTCCAGAGCCGGCAATATATCATTTATAGCAGAGATCTTCTTATCAGTGATGAGGATGTAGGGATCATCCAGTTCTGCTCTCATTTGTTCAGCATTGGTGATGAAATAAGGACTGATGTAGCCGCGATCGAATTTCATACCCTCAACATATTCGGTCTCGAATTGAAGCCCTTTGCCTTCTTCGACGGTGATAACACCATCCTTGCCCACTTTTTCCATAACGTCGGCAATCAAGTTGCCAATTTCTGGGTCAATAGCCGATATAGCGGCTACCTGAGCTACCTGTTCTCTACCAGCCACTGGTATAGACATTTTCTTGAGCTCATCAACTAAAGCCACTACCCCTTTATCAACCCCACGCTTCAGGGCCATGGAATCAGCTCCAGCAGCAATGTTCTTGAAGCCTTCACTAATAATAGCCTGAGCTATAATAGTGGATGTACTGGTGCCATCGCCACATTGGTCATTGGTCTTAGTGGCTGCCTGCTTTACTAGCTGGACACCCATATTCTCAAACGGGTCAGGCAACTCTATTTCTTTGGCTATAGAAACGCCGTCGTTGAGAACCGAAGGAGCCCCCCATTTCTTATCCAATGCTACAGGCCGCCCGCGTGGTCCCAGAGTCACCCTTATAGCATTAGTCAGGGTATCTACGCCATTCTTCAAGGCTTTCCTTGCTTCTTCGCCGAAAATAATTTGTTTTGCCATTCGCTTACCTCCTTTTCTTAAATCTTCTTGGCCAGGATATCGCCTTCACGCATGATAATCAGCTCTTCGCCATTCAGCTTAAACTCAGTGCCAGCATATTTAGAGTAAATAACCTTATCGCCCTTCTTCACGTCCATAGCAATACGCTTGCCCTCTTCGGTCAACCTGCCCGGACCGACAGCAATAATTTTCCCCTCCTGGGGCTTCTCTTTGGCTGTATCCGGTAAAACTATCCCCCCTTTGCTTACTTCTTCCTGGGGTGTGGGTTTTATCACTACTCTGTCTCCCAAAGGTTCAATTTTAGCCATATTCCCTCCTTTCCTAGATTTACTTTAGCACTCTGCCCTTGAGACTGCTAACTCTCTATTATAGCAGGAAAACTCAAAAAAGCAAGACGTTTCTACTAAAATTCGGCAAATTTTTTCTTGAATTATTACACTAAACCGTGTATAATTTTAAAGCGATGGAGCCAAGAAAAAGAGGAAAAAGACAATGGAGTAAAGAAGAGGTCCGTGCATTGAGGCACCATCTGAACTTAACTCAAGCAACACTGGCCGACGAACTCGGTACGCGTCAGCAAACAATCAGCGAATGGGAAAATGGGATGTATCGTCCCCGCGGAGCATCGGCTACCTTGCTCAGCATAGTTGCCGAGCGCAGCGGTTTTACTTACAAACCCGAAAAGAAGCACGATGAATCAACGCGATAGGTAATTTTTTTACGCATGATTACACGAAATCGGATAAAATTCTCCGAAAAGCAAGCAGCTCTAATATGGCAGCAGGTGGTGAGAAAGGAGTTGCCCTCCACGGAAGGCGAGCCGGTCAGCGTAATCTACCCTGGAAGGACCAATGGTGATAACGGCCCCGATTTTCGGGATGCAGTTATTGCAAATAAATTTCACTTGACGAAAGGGGATGTCGAGGTCCACGTTAAATCCAGCGACTGGTATAGCCACAAGCATCATGCTGATGCTGAATATAATAATGTCATCCTTCATGTTGTGATGTGGCATGACTGTAATTCAGCTACCCTACTACAGAGCGGCAAGCCAGTTCCCGTGCTCTGTCTGGCGAAAGCATTACGGCACCAACCTTATTTGCTGCCTCACCAGCTTCCCTGCTTCCAAATACTGGACCGGATGGACAGGCAAACTTTAGGGAGGATATTGAACGCTGCCGGTGAAGAAAGGTTCAAGCAGAAGGCGATGCATTTTCAAGACGAGTTAAAGCAAGAGGTGGCAGGGCAGGTGCTTTTCCGGGGCATTATGAGGGCTCTGGGTTATGCTAAAAACACAAAGCCCTTTGAAGACCTTGCTGACAGAATGCCCTTCAATTCCCTCGAATCCAGAGAAGGCCTGGTCCTGAAGCAAGCTTTATTGTTAGGAACAGCCGGGTTATTACCTTCTCAAAGATGGCAGGGAAAGTTTGCCGGGGAAAAAGAAGTCCGGGAATTGGAACGAATATGGCAGTCGGCGGGTAAAAAAGTCGAAACTATGAGGGAAAGTGACTGGAACCTCTCACACATATACCCCAATAATTCTCCGGTGCGGCGCATTATCGCCCACAGCTACCTGCTTGAGCGCTACTCCGACAGAGGCTTGCTAGCCGGCATATTGAAGCTGGTGAAGAACACACCTCTCTCCTCTGCACTCAGCGTGTTGCAGAATGGCTTGACTGTCGATAGCGATGGCTACTGGCGAGACCACTTCGATTTTGGCGTCAGAGCCAAAACAAGGATGTCAGCTCTTTTGGGACATAGCAAAGCAGGTGAAATTGCCGTAAACGTGATACTGCCCTTCGCTTTCTCCTGGGGAGAATTGGCCGATGAAGCGAAGCTAACTGAGAACGCCATAGACCTTTACCGTAACTACCCCGGATTGGCTGAGAATTGTATAACTCGCCACGTGGCGAAGCAGCTTTGCCTTGAAGAATCTTTTGATTTTACTGCCTGTCATCAACAAGGCTTAATTCACATCTTCAGGAACTACTGTCGTGAAGGCAGATGCCCACAGTGTCCTCTGGCTGGTTGAGCATTCCCCGGGATAGTGACAAACTTCTAGAAACGAGTTATCATACAAGTGGAGAGCAGTGGGCCATCAGGGGAAACTCGAGAGACATGCTGAGTCCCTGGCACGGCACTCCACCGAAGGAGTAGCCGTTTCAGACGTGCGCATTTTCACATTAGGCATCCGGCACGAGTCAGCCTTCGTCACGGCGACAGAATCCACCCAAGCAGTCTCCATACGTGGAAACTCCTTGTTTTCTGACATGCGGAAGGAGGTAATGAATGACTGATTTCGAAAAAATGCTCATGGAATGTGTGGAATCTAGACAAGCGTTCGAGCGAATGGTCATCGCAAATGATGAGAGAACAGGACTTGAAGTTAGCGTTGTTATGCACGATACCACACTGGGTCCAGCCCTGGGCGGAACTAGATGGCATCCCTTTCCCACGAGGACGGAGGCTCTCGTCGATAATCAACGATTGGCGAAAGACATGACCTACAAGCTGGCTCTGGCTGTGGGCGAGGATACTGAATTGGCACAAGCCGGTGTTAGTTTCGGCGGTGGCAAGGCAGTAATCCGAGGCCAGCCAACGAAGGACAAAGACAGGAGAAAGGAACAGCTACGAGCTTACGCAGCACTCATAAACAGCCTGGCAGGCAAATTCGTGACTTCGGTCGATGTAGGAACCTCTGTAGAAGATATGATAACAATGAAGGAGATGACCAAATGGGTAGCCGGACTGCCGAAGGAAATGGGAGGAAGCGGCGACCCCTCACCGGCAACGGCTCAAGGAGTTGTTTGGGGAATGAAAGCCTGCCTGGAAGCAGTGTTTGACACTGATTCATTTCAGGGCAAGATTGTCGCCATTCAAGGCATTGCTGGAAAAGTGGGTAGCATCCTAGCCAGAGACTTGGCCCACCAGGGAGCCATACTTATTGGCTCAGGAGGCGTAAACCAGTCAGCGGCCCAGAAAATCGCTACAGAAATAGGTGCCAAGCTGGTCCCCCCGGATGAAATATATGAAAAACAATGTGATGTGTTTGCGGCTTGCGCTATGGGCGGGACACTCAATGACAACACCATCCCCAAACTGAGATGCCGCATCACTGCTGGGGGAGCGAATAACCAGCTGTGGGAACCGACCCGACATGCGGCAATGCTGCAGGATAGAGGAATCTTACATGCCCCTGCGTTCTGGATAAACGCCGGAGGGGTAATAAACGTTGCTCATGAGCTCCATCCAGGAGGGTACTCTCAGGAGAGAGCCTTCGCAGACATAAAGAAAATCTATGACCGAGGCAGGACCATAATCGACATTTCACGGAAGGAGAAGGTACCCCCTTACGCTGTCGCTATCAGGCTGGCTGAAGATAGGATTCGAAAGGCTAAGAGAACAGGCTGTCCAGCAACACGTAAATGATTCAAGACAGAGACCATCAGCTGTGCGAACACCATTTAGGTAGTCTAATCCCTGGACCCTTACGGAATCTGACTTCACTTGGGCAACAATCAGGTGAAACCACGAGCGTGACTCGGCCTCTACAACCAAGTTGCAGGGGCATGTGAGTCGGAGACATCTGCAATGGCAGCGAGGAGAACATTAACAAAGCGCCAGAGACAACTTATCATGCAACCTGTAGCCGATTCCCTGTCCGGCAGAACCGTGGAGCAACTACAGACCTTCGACATGCTCCCAGACCAGGCACAAACATGCCAAAAGGAACCGTAGTAATTAATCGAGAGCGGTGTAAGGGCTGCGGACTGTGTCTCTCTTTCTGTCCCGAGGATGTGCTGGCCTATTCGGACGAGTATAACCAAAGCGGGTACAACGTTGTTTACATGAAAGAACCTGAACGTTGCATCGGATGTGCCTTTTGTGCCCAAACATGTCCCGACATAGCGATTGAAGTCTATCGGGAGAAGAAATCACAGCAAAGGAAGTGAAACCATAGGCAAGATCCTGATGACAGGAAATGAGGCTATGGCCGAGGCGGCTATTTGCGCAGGCTGCCGCGCTTACTTCGGCTATCCCATCACCCCCCAGAACGAGCTACTCGAATACATGGCGGCCCGCATGCCCGCGGTGGGCGGGGCCTTTGTCCAGGCAGAGAGCGAAGTGGCAGCAATCAACATGTGCTATGGAGCATCAGCAGCCGGCGCACGCACCATGACCTCGTCCTCCAGTCCGGGCATAAGCCTCAAAATGGAGGGAATATCCTATCTCGCCGCTGCCGATTTGCCCTGCGTGATCATCAATGTGGCCCGCGGCGGCCCCGGATTGGGCAACATAGCCCCGGCTCAAGGAGATTACTTCCAGGCAACCAAGGGGGGAGGACACGGCGACTATCGCATGATTGTCCTCGGACCTGCCACCATCACGGAGGCGATTGAACTGGTGATTCTGGCGTTCGATCTGGCAGATCAATATCGCGTTCCCGTGATGGTCCTGTCTGATGGCATGCTCGGTCAGATGATGGAGCCTGTTGTGCTTCCGGAACCCATTGACCCGACCTCACTGCCCGCCAAGCCCTGGGCCCTCACCGGTGCCAGGCATCGCGGTCCCAATGCGGTTACGAGTTACGCCATGGATCCTAGCGACCTGAGCCAGATCAATACCAAACGCCAGAGCCGCTACCACCAGATAGAAAAGAAGGAGGTACGTTACCAGGAAACCGAGACCTCTGACGCCACTATTATCATAGTTGCCTATGGCACGGTGGCTCGAATCGCTAGAACGGCGGTAAAAATGGCCAGGAGCCAGGGTATCAAGCTGGGACTGGTGCAACCTATCACACTGTGGCCCTTTCCATACGCAGCACTTCGTGTGCTATCCAGCCGGGTCAGTACCATCCTCACCGTGGAGATGAGCGCAGGACAGATGGTGGAGGATGTGCGCCTGGCAGTCGGCGACCGGGCCGAGACCCCGTTCTACGGTGAGCTTGGCGGACTGGTGCCCACGCCCAAAGACATCCTAAGAGAGGTGAAGCGTAATGTCAGCTAACACGGACAACATGGTCAAGGTTTTCGAGCGACCTAGGTGCCTCACCGACGCCCAGTTCAGCTATTGCCCCGGTTGCCATCACGGACTGGTGACACAAATCATCGCCCACACGATAGACGAGCTCGGCATCCAGGAACGTGCCATAGTCGTGGCACCGGTCGGCTGTTCAGTCACCATGTACGAATGGTTTCGCTGCGACGGCATCCAGGCCGCCCATGGCCGAGCTTGTGCGGTGGCCACCGGGATCAAGCGAGTCAACCCAAACCTGATCGTTCTCAGCTATCAGGGTGATGGCGACCTGGCTGCCATCGGCACGGCAGAATCAATCCATGCCGCCAATCGCGGTGAGAATATCACCGTAGTCTTCATCAACAACCAGATCTATGGAATGACAGGAGGACAGATGGCGCCCACCACCCTCATCGGGCAGCGATCAACCAGTTGTCCCGACGGGAGAAATGCTCAGCTCACCGGCTATCCGATTCGCTTCGCTGAGATGATCGCCCAACTCGAGGCCCCGGTCTATGTCACCCGCCAGGCTCTCTACGATCAAAAGCGAATCATGGCGGCAAGTCGGGCGATCAGGAAGGCCTTCCAATGCCAGGTTGAGGGCAAGGGATATTCGCTGGTCGAGATTCTCACCAATTGCCCTACCAACTGGCGGATGAGTCCGGTCGAGACTAACAGCCACCTGATGAATGAAGTAGTCAGGGCATTCCCACTTGGCGACATTGTGGACAGGGGCTAGGATGGAGAAATCATTTGTATTTGCTGGCTTCGGCGGACAGGGAGTCATCCTGGCAGGGAAACTCCTCGCCCAGGCAGGTGCAGACTACGGACTGCACGTGACCTGGCTTCCCTCCTACGGCCCGGAGATGAGAGGAGGCACCGCTAATTGCACCGTGGTTCTTTCTGATGAGCCAATTGCCTCGCCTGTGGTGGATAACCCTACCGCCCTGGTCGCCATGAACCTGCCCTCTCTCGACAGATTTGAGAAGACTGTGGCTAAGGGAGGCACGGTGGCGGTCAACTCTTCCCTTGTCGGCCGCCCGACAGAACGCAACGACGTGCGGGTGATAAGAGTGCCAGCAAATGACATCGCCCTGTCACTGGGCAACTCCCAGGTAGCCAACATGGTGGCACTGGGCGCGGTCATCAAGGCTACGGGGATAGTCTCACTCGAACTGATGAAGAGCGCAATGGTTGGGATGCTCAGTCACAAGGACAGCACGAACCTCATAGCGGTGAACAAACAAGCGCTGGACGCAGGATACAACGCTGTCTAGAAACGCGCTCAGAAACAGCGCCAAGGCATCAGTTGCTACTTAAATGGCCCAAAATACACATTTCCCCTCCAACTGAGCACTTTCTCTGCCTTGCACAATCGTCAGGAATGTGCAATGCGCATTTGGGAGCTACGTCATTGTGGTATTCCGGGGGCGTAATACCTGATTTGCGGCGGGGCTAATTGGTATGGTGTCTCTGGAATTTTCGCTCCTACCGGCGTGTCATTGCGAGCCCCGACCTGTCGGGGCGCGGCAATCTCTTCTTACGTCTCCCCCTTAAGATAAGGGGGAGAAAAGGGGGGTACAGACCGGATACAATGGTAACAAAATAGACCGGACACATGGGTAACAGTTAAGGTATTGGCAGGAGGTGTGCCAATGCCTTGGAAGGAGACCCGTGTGATGGACCAGAAGATAACGATG
>JBATUN010000010.1:0-72333 GCA_049671165.1 Dehalococcoidia bacterium
TCAGCGATGTCAACAACCCGCAGGAGATATCAAAGCTTGAGATAGGGGACAGGGGCACCGATTCACCCGTCCTGTGGGACCACAAAGCATTTCTATTCGATAAGTCCAGGAATCTGATGGTGATGCCTATTTTGGAGGCGGAGGTGGATGTGACGGAGTATCCTGAGGGAGTCCCGGCCTGGGCTTACGGCGAGCCTGTCTGGCAAGGCGCATATGTATTTGATATATCTACAGATGATGGCCTTCAAGTTAGAGGTAGGATCACCCACATTGATGATCTCTCTGAGCTGGAACAGGGTTATTACTACTACTACTCTCCTTTCGCAGTAGAGCGGTCTCTCTACATAGAAGACGTTCTCTACACTATTTCGCAAGCCAAGATAAAGATGAACAACCTGGAAAATCTGAATTACATCAATGAGTTGGAGCTCCCATACTCGACCTGGACACCTTACGAGTACCCTGATGAGACCCGGGTCGAGGAACCGGTTCCGCCTCCGGACGGTGAATCTGGAGATGAATAGCTTCTAAGTGGCCAAATTTGAACCTAAGGAGAGACTGGAAAATCCAGATATTCGTAGGAGGTGAATGAGATGAAAGGATTGATAGCTGTGTTGGTTCTGGTGCTACTGCTGCCGGTGATGGCTTGTGACCAGCAGGTAGCAGGCGAATTGCTGATGTCGGACAAACCGCGGGAGACCTCACCGAACGTCGGCGAAGATGACCTGGCTCTGCTCATGGAAGGGAACAGCGCCTTCGCCTTCGAGCTCTATAGGGCGCTGAGAGATCAAGAGGGTAATCTCTTTTATTCTCCTCACAGCATCTCAGTGGCGCTGGCGATGACATATGCTGGGGCGCGCGGCGAAACTGCTCAACAGATGGCTGATACCCTCGAATTCCTTCTTGAACAGGAGAGGCTGCACCCGGCGTTTAACTGGCTCGATGCTGAACTTGCCAGCAGAGGCGAAGGTGCTCAAGGCAAGGATGGAGAGGGATTCCGGCTGAACATTGTTAACGCCATCTGGGGCCAAAAGGACTATAGTTTCCTTCCCGACTTCCTTGATGTCCTGGCCGAGAACTACGGTGCAGGGCTGAGAATACTGGACTTCATAAACGAGACGGAAGAGTCCCGCCTCGCCATTAATGATTGGGTCAGTGATCAGACGGAAGGTCGCATCGAGGACCTTATTCCGCAGGGCGCAATTGATGCACTGACGCGCCTAGTGCTAACCAATGCTATCTACTTCAATGCTGCCTGGGCATATCCTTTCGATGAAGACATGACGGCAGACGGCCCGTTCTATCTTATTGACGGCGGGCAGGTAACGGTGCCGATGATGGAACAGACAGAGGCCTTTGGTTACACCGATGGGGAGGGGTACCAGGCGGTCGAGCTGCTATATGATGGCGATGAGCTTTCCATGGTTATCCTTCTGCCCGAAGATGGACAGTTCGAAGTCTTTGAAGAAGGACTTCAGGCTGACAAAATCAGTGACATTATAGGCGGTCTACAACTCACCGAGGTGGCTCTGACGATGCCACAGTTTGAATTTGACTCTGAGTTCAGACTGAAGGACACCCTTGCTGAGATGGGCATGCCGATTGCCTTTTCTGGAGCTGCCGATTTCTCCGGTATGACGGGTTCACGGGACCTGTTCATAAGTGAAGTGCTGCACAAGGCTTTTGTGTCGGTGGATGAGGCAGGCACAGAGGCGGCAGCGGCCACGGCAGTAATAATGAGAGAAACCGCAATGCCCGGCCAGCCAGTCGAAGTCACCCTAGACCACCCCTTCATCTTCCTGATACGTGACATTGACACGGGTGCCATACTCTTCGTCGGGCGCGTTATGAATCCGGGTGCATAAGGCAATACCGCTTGTAATGCGCGATGGCTAGGATTGTTCAATCTGGAGGTGAAATGGTTCCGAATATGAGTATTTATAGGAGGTGAATAAGATGAAGAAGGCATTGATATCAGTATTAATCGTATTGTTGGTACTGCCGGTGATAGCCTGTACTCAGGCGGCAGGAGGCGAGTTGCTCAAATCAGATAAAGAGCGGATAACTTCACCAGATGTCAGTACAAGTGAACAAGCATTGCTGGTCGAGGGAAACAGTGCGTTTGCCCTTGAGCTTTATCAGGCACTCAGACAGCAAGAGGGTAATCTCTTCTATTCTCCGCACAGCATCTCAGTGGCGCTGGCCATGACATACGCTGGGGCCCCCGGCGAAACTGCTCAGCAGATGGCTGATACCCTCGAATTCCTTCTTGAACAGGAGAGGCTGCACCCGGCGTTTAACTGGCTTGATGCAGAACTTGCCAGCAGGGGTGAAGGCGCTGAAGGTAAGGACGGGGAGGGCTTCAGACTGAACATTGTTAACGCCATCTGGGGGCAGAAGGACTACAGTTTCCTTACCGACTTCCTTGATGTCCTGGCCGAGAACTACGGTGCCGGCTTAAGAATACTGGACTTTATAAACGAGACGGAGGAGTCCCGCCTCGCCATTAATGATTGGGTCAGTGACCAGACGGAAGGTCGCATCGAGGACCTTATCCCACAGGGGGTGATTACTTGGTTGACCCGCCTTGTGCTAACCAATGCCATCTACTTCAATGCTGCCTGGGCGTACCCTTTCGATGAGGACATAACAGCAAATGGACCGTTCTACTTGCTTGACGGCGGGCAGGTGACAGTTCCCATGATGAAGCAGACTGAGTCCTTCGGCTACACGGATGGGGAAGGATACCAGGCGGTTGAGCTGCTATATGATGGCGATGAACTCTCCATGGTGATTTTGCTTCCTGCGTCCGGAGACTTCGAAGCTTTTGAAGAAGGACTTCAGGCTGACGAAGTCAGTGACATTATAGGCGGTCTACAACTCACCGAGGTGGCTCTGACGATGCCGCAGTTTGAATTTGACTCTGAGTTCAGCCTGAAGGACACCCTGGCCGAGATGGGCATGCCGATTGCCTTCTCTACTGGTGCAGATTTTTCCGGAATGACTGGTAATCCTGAGCTGTTCATATCAGAAGTTGTGCACAAGGCATTCGTTGCCGTGGATGAAGCTGGCACCGAGGCTGCTGCTGCCACCGCAGTACCTCTGGAATTAACAGCAGTACCTGAACCTCTTGTGGAGGTCACTATAGACGACCCGTTCATCTTCCTGATTCGCGACATTGAGACGGGTGCCATTTTGTTCGTCGGGCGCGTCCTCAATCCCAGCGCATAAGCAGATGCTACCGGTACTGTCGAAGACTTGTTCATGCATCTGTAAAACAGAAGGGCTGGATTTTCCGAGAGTGGGAAAATCCAGCCCTTCCGAATTTCAGGGATAACCGCAATTCATCACGCTAAGTTCGCGCCTTTCCTCCTTGGTCGCCTCTGGGCAAGCTAGTGAGACGTAAGACAACATCAGTCCCTTACGAAAGTGGGATTACCAATGGGTGATTGACGGGAATGTGAGGTAGTCATAGACTATATTCAATCAGTCTTAGAGGGTATTACATATGCCTCTAAAAATAGATGGTCGAATTTATTATAGGACTGCGGAAGTCTGCCAAATGGTTGGCATAGGCAAGAGCACTCTATTCCGCTGGATTAGGCAGAACATCATACAGGATGCCCAATATAGAGACAGGAAAGGGTGGAGACTATTCGCGGAGCATGAACTACGAAGCCTTGAGGCAGAGACCAAGAGGATTCAGAAGAATCATGCGGGCAACAACGTTAGGAGCACCGTCGATATTGTTGTGTAAGGACATTCAATGATAGTACTGAGAGACAAATTCAAGGAGGTGTATTGTGACGACCACCATGATTAAGAGTCAACAAGCCAGGAAGGTGGTATGCAAAGATGGGGAACAAATGGTCAAGCTTCCCACCGAGGTCACCAAGGAGGAGAGGGATTCTCTCGATGAGTTGATGAGCCAGGCGCAAGGCGCCTATGAGTCATATCTGCAAGCTCAGAAAAAGGTAGCTCTGGCATATCAGGAACACCAGCGCCGGGTGGAAGAATCCTTTAAGGAAATTGAAGAGCACGCTGCTAAACTGTGTGCGGTAGCCATAGAAAAAGCCACCCGATCCTTGGAAAAGGCTGAGCAAGAAGCCGAAGGAATGTATAAGAAGGCGAAACTGAGTGCTACGCAGGCTTATCAGGACAGTCTGAATGAGGCATTGAGAATACGCAGAGAGACCGTCGAGCAGGCCTGGGAAGAAGCTAGGAGAAATTCAGAGAAAATATGGAAGGCCTTTCAGGGTGAGATCAAGATATAGAAATATGACGGAATGTCACGAAATAGGACTGACGTATGACATTGGTACTCTTGCCGTTATTGAGTCCTGTGAGAAAGGAGGGTGATATTATGAATATTATGAGTAATACCGCTAAAGATGATGTTGTTGTGCTAGGGGGGCGTGAATTCAAGCGAGTAAAAAACGGGGTAGACGAGGTTCAAGTAGCATCTTTCATCAACGAGCTTATCGAGCAGCGAGATGAACTGGCTGAGTCTCAGAATCATATCACGTCTCTCAATAGACTTGCAGAAATGACCATTGTCGAAGCCGACAAACTAGCCGTGCAGATCAAAACAGAAACGGCAGATCAAGCTAAAGCTGAGAGCGCTGCCATCGTAGATAAAGCCAAGGAGCAAGCTCGACAGATATCAGAAAAGAAGATAGCTGAAGCTGTGGAGATTGCTAATGAAAAGACCAATGCAATCAAGGCCAAAGCTGAAAAGGAAGCAGCAATCCTGCTAGAGAACGAAAAAAACAGAATCCGTAATGATCTACGTAACCTTGTAAATCAACAGTCCGGCTACTTGTTGGAAGAACTGGAACGCCTTAAGCAACAGGCAGCGGCGATACAAGCAGATTTTGATAATAGGTCGCCTGAGTCTGGAGAACAGAGGAGCACTGCAAGTGTCGGAATCGCACAAGAAAAAGACGGCGTAGCAGGGGAATTTGCTGAACGGAGCGACACCATGGTTACGGAAGCAAGCAAGAAGACAGTTGGCGAGTGCCCGCACCAACCGGAGCCAATCTGGCGGGCTACGGGCGACGCTGAAAAGGGCTTCGAGTCCTTGGAACTGCTTCGTACGGAAGAGCAGCCAGAATCGGGCAAGCCGCAATGGGAAGTGGAAATCTTGCCTCCGTTTGAAATAGCCAGAATCATGGAGGTCGTGTCCTTCCTCGATCAGTTGCCCGAAGTTGCCAATACTGAGATGATTGTGCCTCAGATTGATGCGCCTTTAATTCTGGTCTTCCTGCGTAAGCCTATAAACGTTGTTGATGTGCTGCAAAAAGTTCCTGCAGTGGCTTCCGTCGAAGAAATCACGATTGACAAAGCTGCTACCAACGGAAGACCAAAGAAAGTTCGCATAAGCCTCTCAGGGGACAAAAATCGTAAGATAGAGAAATAAACAATACGCGTCTCAGCCACGAGAAACGGCTAATATCTCCTGAGAGTCCGTTCACTACTTGACAGTCCAGTAATTGAGACCGCTGAAGGAGGTGACGGTCTTGGGGGGCAATCGCTTGGCAAAACGCTCGTCCGTACGAAATGTTTCGATTCGATCTTGAGATACCGATTGGCTTCAAGGGATAATCTTTGCCGAGATTCTGGCCACAATCGCTGTTTTCCAGTGGTCGGTGGCTGGTCATGGGGACGGGATGAAGACCCACCCTGACCGGTGTCAACATATTCCTTAAAATTCAAGATTCTCCCCGTCCTCGTGCTATTATTTGGGGACTGTTTGTCGAAAGGGAGGCCAGAGACTCATGATAGCATTTGAGGCACGATGCAGCACTACCGCCATGGGGATAATGCCTCATAGGAATGTTGAGCAGGCGCTGCGGCTTGCCTTGAGCCTGGATATCCCGTTCTGGCCTCAGCTTCCGAAAGTGAGCCTGTATGAAGATATGTATGTTCAAACATCGCAGAACTTCCCTGGCATAGCTATTGACTTTGATAAAGAGCGACTCAAGTTTGACACTTCCCGATTTGAACAGGAACTCGACGCATATTTCGCCAAAATGGATATACCGGAGACTTTTGCCCTCACCGCCCGGTATTCCACGGTATTCCACAAGTTTCTCTCTGAGGACCTTCAAGGTTATAAGGCTATCAGAGGACAGGTGACCGGCCCCGTGAGCTTTGGATTCAAGGTACTCGATGAGAACCTTAAGCCCATCATTTACAACGATGAGGCAAGGACTATATTGTTTGATTTCATTCAGAAGAAAGCCAACATCCAGTATCGGGCGCTCAAGGAAAGGAATCCCAATGCGTTTGTCTGGCTGGACGAGCCGGGGTTGGGTTACGTGTTTAGTGGTCTTTCGGGATATAATGAGCAACAGGCCAAAGAACACTACCATGATTTTGTTGAAGGACTGGAAGGTCCCAAAGGGCTGCATCTCTGTGCCGAGGTGAACTTACCTTATCTATTAGAGCTTGGGGTGGAAATCCTGTCCTTCGATGCCTATCAAATTGCGTTTATGCCTAAGGAATATGCCGGTAGCGTGGCCGAATTTATCAAGAAGGGCGGGATTATCTCCTGGGGCATTGTCCCCACTGAATCCACAGTCTTGGCAACGCAGACGCCAAAAACGTTGGCAACGACTCTTTCAGGCTATTGGGAGGTGGTCTCCCAGAATACAGATTTATCCTTGAGCCAAATTGCTATGCAAGCGTTGGTGGCACCGGCTAGATGTTGCCTGAGCGACGTAGGGCAGAGCAGTACCGCCGATGAGAAGGAAGGTGAATGCCAGGTCTCCAGCTCTGAGGAAGAGATAGTGGAAAAGGCGTTTGCCTTCTTACCTGAGCTGTCACAGATACTGAGAGATAAGTACGGCGCATGAAGAGGAGACTAATATGACAGTATTGGGCATTATGGGCAGCCCACGGAGGCAAAGCAATACCGAAATCCTTCTCGATAAGGCCCTGGAAGGTGCCAGGGAGGCCGGAGCCGAGGTCGAGAAGGTGCTGGTCTCGAAGCTCAAAATCTCGCCATGCCTGGAAATATATGCCTGCCGTAAGGACGGCAACTGCGCCATCAAAGACGATATGCAAGTGCTATACAAGAAGCTTCTGGAAGCAGACCATGTCATTTTTGCTTCACCGATGTTCTTCTACAGTGTTACCAGCCAGGCGAAGGCCGTAATAGACAGATGCCAGGCTCTTTGGGTAAGAAAACATGTGCTGGGCATGGGCAAGGAAGATGAACGAGAGAGAAGGGGAGTGTTTATTTCGGTAGGCGCTACTCGAGGTACAAAGCTCTTTGATGGCGCTGTGCTCACCGTGAAGTATTTTTTTGATGCCACAGGCGTGAAATATTCTGGCGATCTCCTAGTCAGGGGAATTGACAATAGAGCTCAAATCAAGGAGCATCCCACGGCTCTTGAGGATGCGTTCCGCCTCGGGCAAGAGCTTGTCCGCAGCAAGTAGAGACGGACAATGAAGGCAATAGTAACTGACCATCTAACCAAGCTGTTCGGCCGTCTTGTTGCGGTAGACCATATTTCATTTGAAGTCGGGGAGGGAGAGATTTTCGGTTTTCTTGGTGCTAACGGGGCTGGCAAGACCAGCACCATCATGATGTTGGCTACAGCTTTAAATCCCAGCTCTGGGACAGCAACTGTGTGCGGGTACGATATTATTAGGGAGCGGGACAAAGTCAGAGAATCAATAGGCATTGTCTTTGAGGATTTGAGCTTGGATCCCAATCTCACGGGGAGGGAAAAATCTGGACTTTCATGCTAGGTTGTATCACCTTCCCAGAAGAGTAAGGGATGAGCCGATATCTCAAGCCCTGGACACGGTTCTTCTGATATTGTGTTTAGCTTTGGCAATGTTAGGTTCTTGCTTCTTCTCGAAGATGGAAGCCGACTGACATAAGACAGAACAGAAGTTTGCACATGGTGCAGCCGATTATGTGAGGTGACGAACGTATCACAGATTCAGGGGGCGTAAAGAGTAAGTCTGTTAATTATGGTTAACCTTAGATTACTGGAGGTGTTTCATGTCATTATCACCGGAAGAAAGGCGCAAAATCTACGAGGAAGAGAAAGCACGGATTGAGGCTGAGCAAAAACAACGGATGACTGCAGGTGGTTCTTCCACCGGACTGGAGCCGAATGTTGCCGGATTGCTCTGTTACCTTGGAGGCTGGATCAGCGGTATTGTCTTTCTTGTAATTGAGCAGAAGAACAGATTCGTCCGCTTTCATGCTCTCCAGTCCATAGTCACATTTGGTGCATTGACTGTTGCCGGTGCACTTCTAGGCTGGATACCGTACGCAGGCGACGTATTCGGTATCATTATAGGCATCCTGGCCTTCATTCTGTGGATAGTTCTGATGGTTAAGGCTTACCAGGGTGAGCTATACAAGGTTCCGGTCGCCGGTCAAGTGGCCGAGGGATTACTACCTATTAGCTGGCGTGCTGGGAAGCCCGACACAGAGGAGGAACAAAGGACAAATGAGACCACGGGTACGGAGGGGAGCCAGAAACCACCAGAGTCTCAAGGAGAAGCGTCTCCTCCTGTATCAGAGAGGATTGAGGAATTTGGGAAGCGAACAGAGGACTACTTCACAAGGACCAGAGCCGGTAGGATTGCCGGCTACAGCGCCGTCATCTTCTTCGATGTAGTTCTCATTATATTCTTCTCCTTCTTCCACAGGTATATAGCCTGGTACCATACTGAGCCGGGAGGTGGCGTTACCATATTGCCACTTCTTACCGGCGACTATTTCGCCTGGCTCCCGGTTCTGGTTACGGCATTGGTTATAGCTATAGCTGCCCACACTGTATTGATCATTTACGATAGATACTGGCTGCGGGAAGTTACTCACGTTATCCTCAACGCGATTGGTGTTGGGGTGGTTGCCAAGCTAATAGCCATTTTCCCATTTGATTTCAGCGTGATCCCCAATCCTACTGCTGCTGATATCATGCCCGTAGCTGTGACGATTGTTTTAGTCATCATCGCGGTCGGGCTGGGAATTGGGGCGCTGGTCCGGCTCATAAAACTATTGGTGGGCGCAACACAGTAAAGGCGAATGTTCACGGGACAGGTTCACGCATGCTGTAGACGCAGAGCAGGAATACTTTGTTCTGTGCCGAGCCGGCAGCAGAGAACAATTGTGAAATACTGAAATCAATACCGTTTAGCTTGCCGTGTAGGCCCTACATTGCCCCGGTAATCGGGAGTTCTGATGTTGAATACCACGCTGAGCTTGGGGTCTACCATTCGTGAACTGATTCGTGTTTCAATCTCTTCTAGAGAGAGACATGTAGTGACCACCATGGGCAACCGGGCGTTATAACGGTAGTCTATCGGTTGACACAGCTTCCTCACATACACACCCAAGATTCTTCACAGCGCAGTGGGTATGATACAACAATGTGTGATATAATATCTAAGCCAGAAATTTGGCATAAGGTGACCCTTTACACGCAGAAGAGCTGTTTGGGTTTTCAGATGAAGGGTGATGAGAGGTGGCGATGAAAAGTGGGAAAATCCCCTTACCAGTTTTACTCTCTATCGCTCTCGTTTTCGGCCTGATTCTTCTTGCGTCGGCGCTGGAAGCTTCGACAACCGTGCCTCTGCCAGATGACCGTCCTATCAGTCATTCGGCTGTAGATATCTGCAGCCTTGCTTCCGCAATGGCCGTGAATACGCCTCAGGGAAATGTAACGCCCATGGTCGCTGCAGGCGGCGATCACATAGTGGGGCTCAAGTCCGACGGCACCGTGGTCGCTGTGGGCTGGAATAACTCCGGGCAGTGCAATGTCGGCGGCTGGGCGGACATTGTCCAAGTCGCCGCAGGCCACTTGCACACGGTGGGGCTTAAGTCCAATGGCACAGTGGTCGCTGCGGGCGCCGAGGGATACGACCACGACTACGGGCAGTGCCAGGTGGGTGGCTGGACGGACGTCGTCCGGATCGCTGCAGGTTACTATCACACGGTGGGGGTTAAGTCCGACGGTACCGTGGTCGCCGTGGGAGCCAACTACGACGGGCACTGCGAGGTCGGGGGCTGGAAGAATATTGTCCAGGTCGCCGCAGGCTACGATTACACGATAGGCCTTAAGGCCGACGGCACCGTGGTCGCCGTGGGAGATAACGGATACGGGCAGCGCAATGTCGGCGGCTGGAAAGACATCGTCCAAGTTGCCGCATGCTACGAGCACACGGTAGGGCTTAAGTCCGACGGCACCGTGGTCGCCGTGGGAAACAACTACCACGGGCAGTGCGAGGTCGGCGGCTGGATGGACATCATCCGGATCGCCGCAGGCTACAGCCACACGGTGGGGCTCAAGTCCGGCGGCGCCGTGGTCGCCGTGGGAGACAACCATTACGGGCAGTGCAATGTCAGTGACTGGATGGACATCGTCGGGGTCGCCGCAGGTGCCGGTCATACGGTGGGGCTTAAGTCCGACGGCATGACGGTCGCTGTCGGAGCCAACTACGACGGGCGGTGCAACGTCGGCGGCTGGACGGACATCAACCAGGTCGTTGCAGGCCGCTATCACACGATGGGGCTTAAGGATGACGGCACCGTGGTCGCTGCGGGAGGCAACTTCGACGGCCAGTGCAATGTCGGCGGCTGGACAGACATCGTCCAGGTCGCCGCAGGCTGGGGTCATACCGTGGGGCTTAAGTCTGACAGCACCGTGGTTGCTGTGGGAGACAATAGCTCCGGCCAGTGCAAGGTCAGCGGCTGGACAGACATCATCCAGGTGGCCGCAGGCCGCTGGCAGACGGTGGGACTCAAGTCCGATGGCACCGTGGTCGCTGCGGGAGGCAACTTCGACGGCCAGTGCGATGTCGGTGGCTGGACAAACATCACTCAAGTCGTCGCAGGCGAACGTCACACTGTGGGACTTGGGGAGAACGGCAAGGTAGTCGCCGTGGGAGACAACGGGTTCGCGCAGTGCAATGTCGGCAACTGGACGGACATTGTCCAGATCGCCACAGCCTACCACACGGTGGGGGTTAAGGACGACGGCACCGTGGTCGCCGTGGGAGCCAACTACTCTGGGCAGCGCGATGTCGGCAGCTGGACGGACATTATCCAAGTCGCCGCACGCGAAGAGCACACGGTGGGGCTCAAGGACGACGGCACGGTGGTCGCCGTGGGAGCCAACTACCGGGGGCAGTGCGATGTCGGCGACTGGACGGGCATCGTCCGGGTCGCCGCAGGCAAGGAGCACACGGTGGGGCTCAAATCCGACGGCACCGTGGTCGCTGCGGGCTGGGAAGCTGAGCTTGCCAAATGGAATCTGGGAGTTATTGAGTATTCCCTAACCATATCCAGCAACGCTGGCGGTTCCGTAGCCACTCCTAGCGAGGGGATATTTACCTATAATGCCGGGGTGATGGTCCGTGTGATTGCAAAGCCCGAGGCGGGCTACCGCTTTGTCAACTGGACTGGTGATGTGGGTGCCATCTTCAATGTGAACGCTGCTACAACAGCCATTACCATGAGCGACAACTATTCCATAACCGCCAATTTTGAGGAGAAACCACCAGCCAACTGGCCGCTAATTGCCGGGATTATAGCGGCTGCGGTGGTAGCAGTGGGACTGGTGATTTTCTTCGTGCGTAGAAAGAGAGCTGCCTAGACCAAAGGGGGCTGAACTGAGCTTTCCCCCGTTCTGTCATTGCGCGCGAAGCGTGGCAATCCCCGACCCTACAACCCCAGCGAGATTGCTTCGTCGCTATCGCTCCTCGCAAAGACAAAGGGTGGTGCCTCGCCAAGATGGAGGAGGGGTGACTGACACTGATGGGCAAACGCGCAACTTAGTAGCGTTTAGCTTGTCGTGTAGACTTTACATTGCCCCGATAATCAGGAGCGGTGATATTGAATACCAGGCTTATCCTGGGGTCCACCATTCGTGAACTGATTCGTGTTTCAATCTCATCTAAAGAGAGACATGTAGTGACCACCATGGGCAGCCGGGCGTTATAACGGTAGTTTATCAATTGATATAGCTTCTCCTGAGCCCAGGGCGTGGCCGATTGTTCCCCGAAGTCATCGAGTATCAGCAATGGAGTTTCTTTAAGCTTCTCAGAAAATTCGTCATACGATATTTTGCTCTCCGGACTGAATGTCGAGCGTAAATGGTCCAGAAGGTCGGGGACAACCACAAATAAGGCTGGCTTTCCCTGCGCCAGCCGATAATTGGCGATGGCTGCTGCCAGATGAGTCTTACCACACCCATTAATACCTTGAAATATTAGCCAACCCTCTGGGGAGCGAGCAAATTCTACTGCCAAACTGTAAGCCTGGCGCAAATTTTGCCGCTGTTCGGGAGGAAGTTCCATCCTCTTGTGGTCAAAATTGTCAAAGGTCATATTTCGTAGTAGCTCTAATTTCAAGCTACTTCGGGATTCCAGGGGCGATTTCTGTTCAATCGTCCATATGTGACAGAATTCACTATCAGTAAGATGGCCGCGTAGGCGCTCATCCATTCTTTCCAGCGGTACATCGGTCGTTATTACCGCGGCCAGTCTGGCATTGAAGCGATGATGAAGAAGCTGCTCCAGCTTCTCTTTGGCCCAGGCAGTAGCGCTTCCCAGATTAAGGTCATCAAGCACCAGTAGAGGCACGTTCTTTACTTGCTCAAACAGCTCGTCATAAGTGGTGTCGCTGCTGGGGCCGAATGCGGAGCGAAGGTGGTCCAGGAGGTCAGCAGCGGTAATATAGAATACTGGCTCCCCTAACTTGAGACGGTGATTGGCGATAGCACAAGCCAGGTGTGTCTTGCCAGAGCCGCTGGGACCTAAGAATACCAGCCAACCTCGGGGATTATCGGCAAAAGCTCTGGCAGCCTGATGGACCTGAGCAAAACGCTCCTGGGAAATGGCACTCGCCGCCTTTCCTTTAGGAGATAGATTATCAAAGGTAAGCTGCGATAGAGATCCCAAATTGCTGTATTTCTCAAGATATTCCGTTTTCTTCTTTCGCAGATCCCCTTTACTGCATCGGCAGGGTACCACCCGGCTGAAATCAACTTTCCCCGAATCCAGGACAGGATGAACGAAGCCTGCCCCTCTGCAAACAGGGCAGATTTCACCTACGCCTTCTTCCGAGGGAGGGGGGACGTTATCTTTTGACGAGGTGTCCGTATTTGCCCTTGACATATTTGTCTGGGCCATCCTTTTTAATGTTTCTCTTATACTCTCCACTGTCTTTACCTTCGCTAGCCCATCTTTCCAGGATGCGAGCGATATATCTCCAACTGCGTTTATTCAGCGTAACTGCTTCCTTAAAGGCTTCTTCAATCCACTGGGGTGGATAAAGCTTCTCGGCCTCCTTAAGTTCTTCAGCGATCATGGGCGTTATTATGCCGATATTCTGCTCGTAGAGAGTGAAGATGTTGATAGTCGGCGGCTGAAGGCTCTCACTGGTCAGAGAGTAAACATCCTCGAGCATTCCATTTATACTTATCCTCGAGCGTAATAGAGTACCGTGCTCTACAGCCGAGTCCAGAGCCCGGCGAAGTGTGTCCTCACCTAACTCGGCTGACAGCCGACAACTTTCAGCTTTCAGGTCCTTATGAGTGACGAATTGAGGATAGTCCGGCTTTCGCAGGATAAGATAAGCCGCATACAGCACTACTTTGAGTTCAGCCAGGTCTTGAATTTTAGGTACTGCCTGGGTAAAGAAAGAGTCAGGCAGGGAGATAAAACCTGTTTTCCTTTGAGAGCTTGATAATTGCCGGTCAGGCATCTCTTTATCCTTAACCAACCCCAGCTGAATTCTATTTTATTAAATAGATCCCCGCGAAAATCGCAAAATTTTCGTGGGTGGTTTAAGAGGCAGAAATCGGCTCTGCCTCTACATTATCAAATTTGACAACCCTTTCCAGGAACCGCAGCTTGATTTGTCCTAAAGGACCGTTGCGGTGTTTGGCTATGATGATATCGGCGATGCCACGGGGATAAGGTTCATTTTCAATATCATGCACCTTGCTCCAATCTTCGGGAGAATAATTCAGGTCTTCTCGGTGAATGAAAATAACCACGTCAGCATCCTGCTCAATGCTGCCAGATTCGCGCAGGTCAGAAAGCTGAGGTATATGGGAAGGACGCGCTTCTATAGCCCGACTGAGCTGCGATAGGGCTAAGATAGGCACACTCAGTTCCCTAGCCAAAGTCTTTAAGGCACGAGTTATGCTGCTGAGCTCTTGGACTCGGGTTTCATTCTTGCCGTCGCCTTGTATCAGTTGTAGATAATCGATGATAATCAGGTCGATGCCACGTTCGAAGTGAAGTCGCCGTGCCTTGCTCCTTATATCTGCCACGCGAAGCATGGGAGAATCATCAACATAAATGGGTGTCTCGGATAAGACGCCGCTGGCTTCCATGATTTTTATCTCATCCCTCTCACTAAAGCGCCCAAGACGAACCTTTCTAGAATCCACCCCGGATTCGCTGGCTAGAAGCCTCTGCACTACCGCGTCTCGAGACATCTCCAGACTGAATAACGCAATACAAGCCTTCTGGTTAGTAGCCGTATTCCTAGCGAGATTTAGGGCTAAACTGGTCTTACCCAGACTAGTCTTGGCGGCTAAAACGATTAAGTCAGTCCTCTGTAATCCTCCCAGAAAATCATCTAATGCAGTAAAACCAGTCAGAATGTGAGGTATTTCGCCCGCCCTAAGCGTAGTAGGTGACACGGCTCCCTCAAAATATTGACCCAGAAGCTCACGAATGGGAACAAGGCCTCGAAGACCCTGCCTGGCTCGCACTTTAAACAGGATATCTTCAGCGTCATTGAGGCTAGCCTCAACATTCGGGCTGGCTTCGTAGCCAAGGGCCTCGATTTGCCTAGCGGCGGCGATCAGTCGCCGCATCACTGCTGTATTGGATACTATTTGAGCATAATATTCAACATGGAGGGATGTGGGCACACTACTTATTAGATGGCTTAAGAAGGCAGCACCACCAATTTGCTCCAGCTTGTCCTGACGCACTAGCTCATGAGCCACTGTAATCTGATTTATGACTTCATTAGGACGTTGATAAAGAGAGAAACAAGCTTGGTAAATCGCCCGATTTGTTTCTGAAAAAAAATCCTCTGGCTTTAGAGATGCAGCAATTTTCAATATGGCATCAGGGTCAATAAGCAGAGACCCAATTACTGCCTCCTCGGCTTCGATATCATGAGGCGGTAGTTTTTCCTCTGCCATGCCTACTCTTTCTCCTCCTCTTCCCCTTTCTCTTTTCCTTTCGCCTTCTTTTTCTCTTTCTCTTGCTTTTTGTCTGCCTTTTGCTCTGTCCCTATCTCTTTCTCTCTCCCTTCTTCTTCCTCAATAACCACCGTTATCTTCGGCTTAATGTCGCTGGCCAACTTAACGGCTACTTCATAGCTACCGGTTTGGCGGAAAGGTCTCTCTATGTCTATCTTCTTTTTGTCAATAACAAAATCTATGGCCCGACCTAGTTCTTCAGCCACGTCAGCAGCGGTGATGGAGCCAAACAAGCGCTCTCCGCCACCCATGCGAGCCTTAAGGCGAATTTCCCTTCCTTCAATTTGTTGAGCCAGTTCAACTAGTTTCTCTCGGTCAACACTTTCCTCAAGCTTTTCCCTCTCCAGCCTGGATTCTACTTGCTTCATGACCGTGGGGGTGGCTATTAAAGCTAACCCCCGAGGCAGTAGGAAATTCTTGGCATAACCTTTGCTCACGTCCTTTATCTCTCCAGCCCTGCCCTTTCCGGGGACGTCTTCTAACAAAACAACTTTCATAAAACTCCTCCCCAGCACTCGGAGCGCAAAGTGCCGGTCAAAATGACAAAAATCTGGCTGCTGATATGGCAGCAGTAGCGCCATCCCCAGCAGCAGTTACCGCCTGCCTGGCTGAATTATGACGCACATCTCCAGCGGCAAATATTCCTGGAATCTTCGTTTCCATGAGTTCATTGGTGATTATGTAGCCCTCTTCGTCTAATGGCAACAATCCCCGCCACTGAGCACTGTTGGGCTTCGAGCCGATAGCCACAAAAACACCTTCTAGCTCCAATATTGATATTTTATCACTTTCGGTATTTTTTAGCGTGAGTTGCTTGACTACTCCATCGCCTTCAATTCGGGTTACCACAGTATCCCAAATGAACTCTACCTTGGGTTCGGTCGTAGCTCTTTCCTCAAATATCTTGCTGGCTCGAAGCTGGCTACGACGATGGATGACCTTGACTGAGGAAGCGAACTTGCTCAGATAGAGAGCCTCGGTGACGGCACTATCGCCGCCACCCACAACAGCCACCGTCTTACCTTTGAACAAAGGGCCATCACAGGTGGCGCAATAAGAGACTCCCTTGCCTACAAATTGATCCTCCCCGGGCACGCCCAGTTTGCGAAATTGCGAGCCAGAGGCGACGATTATTGATTCAGATATAAAATCGCCTTCGCTGCTGTTGACCAGATTATGCTTCCGGTCGGGCATCACTTTGGTAACCTGGGCAAGTAAGGTTTCCAATCCATAGCTAGCGGCTTGCTCGTGGATAAGTTGTCCTAGCTCAATACCTGAGATACCCTTGGGAAAGCCAGGGTAATTGTCGACCCGCTCGGCGTTGGTTATTTGCCCGCCGATTATTCCCTGCTCGATGAGCAAACCATTAAACCTCGAGCGGGCGCAATATAGCCCAGCTGTGAGGCCCGCTGGTCCACCACCGATGATAACTACTTGGTAATTTTTGTCCACAGCTTGAAACTTCAACTTGTAGCTATGTTCTCAGAATTCACAGCGTCCATCCGCCTTGCCGAAATCTTGCCCTCCAGAGATTTGAGCATTCTCATATAGGGGATGAGATTCACACCAATTATACCATCGTTTCCTGTTTCTGGATTGGCAACGCCCACCCTAGCCACGGTGGAAGTCTTGCCTAATTTTATCAATCGTTCCTGGCTGCAGGATATCAGCCACAGTCATTGCCATCGCCTTGGCTGCATCCAGTAAGCCATTGTGTCCTGCGTCAGAGGCTGCGGCAGTGGCAAACTCCGGTGTGTGTATCAATACCCCGCCTGGGGCAATAGCTATTGTGGGATGTATGCTGGGCACGACTTGACTAACATTTCCCATATCGGTGCTGCCCAAGCCAAGACGAGCATCGAAGCCTTCGACTTGGCGTCCCAGCGACTCCAGATTCTGCTTGAATAGGCTGGCTAAAGTCATATTGTTTTTCATTGGAGCATAAGTCCTGTCTCTCCATCTGTATTCTAATCTTGCCCCGCTAGCTACAGATGCGCCTGTAAAACAGTTCAGAACCCTGTCCTTCAATTCAGAGAGGTAATCATTGTCCAGAGCACGGACCGAAAACACAGCGGCGCTATGAGCAGGTACTATGTTGGGCGCTTCACCTCCGTCAGTGATTATGCCATGGATGCGCGCATCCCCCCTTATGTGCTGGCGTAGTGAATTTATCGAGGTAAAAGCCAGAATCATAGCGTCAAGGGCGTTTATGCCTTTATGTGGTTGGCCAGCAGCGTGAGCTGGCCGGCCAAAAAACTCCACTTCCAACGAGCTGCAGGCAAGCGCGTCTTCGGTTGACATGTTCCTTGTATCAGGATGTACGATCATAGCCACATCTGTTTCTTTGAAAGCTCCTGCTTTCACCATGTCTATCTTGCCACCGAAGTTTTCCTCTCCGGGCGTACCCAGAACCTCAACGCTCCCTCCTAACTGGTCAATGATATGCTTGCTGGCAACACCGGCACCAACTGCTGAAACACCTATGATATTGTGTCCACAGCCGTGTCCTATTTTGGGCAGAGCATCATATTCGGCAAGCAAGGCAATGTTTGGGCTCCCCCGGCCATATGTTGCCCGAAAGGCTGTGGGCAGGCCCGCAACGCCTCGTTCTATATGAAATCCATTGTCTTCAAGATAGCTGGCCAGCCAAGCCGCTGCCTGCTCTTCCTTAAAGCCCAACTCCGGGTTATCATGAATATTCAGGCTCAACTGGATAAGCTGTTTCCTCTGTGATTCGACGCTATCTCTTGCCTTCAGCTTCAGTTCCTCTACGTCCATGTTGTTTGTCAATTCCTCCTGTCATTCTAACCCTTAGCCTTGCGCCTATTGTCATTCTGGGCGAAGTGAAAAATCTGAGTTTTGCTCAAAGTGATAGAATAAGGATTTCTATTTCTAATACTTGAACCTCTTATGAAGAGCTATTATACTTTGTGCTTGGTCGAAATTTCTAGGCTATGGCAGATGAGAAGGGAACCTTTGAAAGCTTTGGCAAACGTAGCTTCGTTGTTGAAAGAGCCCGTCGGCTCGAGCCAAAGCTATGATATAAAGGGGATACTTGGTGATGAAATCGAAGGGTCTATTGAAGGAACGGCAAAGATGATTCGTATTACTCGGGGAGTTTTGGTTCAGTGTGAATTAAGTGCTGAAGTAAAACTCGTATGTAGCCGCTGCCTCGAAGTATTCTTATACCCCATAAGTTTCACTGCGGAAGAAGAATTTCTCCCGGTAGCTGATGTGTCTGATGATTCGGCACTCCCTCTGGCGGAACAATCGGAACAGTTTACCATTGATGATAGAAACATACTTGACCTGGGCGAGCTAATACGGCAATATGTATTGCTAAATTTGCCCATGAAACCACTGTGTCGACCTGACTGTCCAGGAATGAGCTAACCCCAAAAAGTCTTGCGATTTCTTGGGGACCCGGTATGAACTTGATCTTGAATTGAGGGGGTCCCCACGAAAATCGTAGGATTTTCGTGGGGTGAAATGAAGGAGGAGAATTCAAATGCCACCACTGCCTAAGAAGAAGACATCAAAAGCACGCCAGGGAAAAAGGCGCAGCCACCTTAGATTGACTCCGCCGGCCTTGGATGTATGCTCACATTGCCACAGTCCTAAGTTACCTCACCATGTTTGCCCTACCTGCGGCTGGTACAACGACAGGGAAGTGATCGAGGTCAAGCCCGCCAAGAAATAGTTCGCATGGCTGAATTATCCAAGGTAGCTTATGTTTTCCCAGGACAGGGCTCCCAAAGCACCGGTATGGGGTTGGACCTTTACAACAGCTATCCTTCAGCCAAGGAAGTCTTTGATGAAGCTGATGCCTCGCTAGGCTTTTGCCTCTCCCGTTTGTGCTTTGAAGGTCCAGAGGAGGAATTGACGAAGACGCACAATGTCCAGCCGGCGATCCTGGTCGTCGGCATTGCCTGCCTCAAAGCACTTGACAAGGCAACCACAGGTAGCTTTCCCTCTCCCAGTTTTGTGGCTGGCCATAGTTTGGGTGAATACACTGCTCTGGTGGCTGCCGGTGCACTGGGCTTGGCGGACGCCGTTTTACTGGTCAGAGAAAGAGGGAGATTAATGTATGAAGCTGGGCTCAAAAATCCCGGGAGCATGCTAGCTGTAATCGGACTTGACGAAGAAGCGGTTAAAGATGTATGCCTTCAAACTGGAACTGAAATCTCCAATATAAACTGTCCTGGGCAGATTGTGATTAGTGGTGCTGTCCAAGCTCTGGCTGAAGCTAATAAATTAGCCAAGACAAGAGGTGCTCGCGCAATTATTCCTTTAAAGGTTAGCGGGGCTTTCCATTCTACCTTGATGGAGCCAGTCATAGCTGAATTCAGTAGAATTGTCTCGAACGTTCACTTTCGATCACCAAACATTCCTGTAATATCCAATGTGACCGCTCGGCCATTAACCGACGTCGATTCGATAAAGAGAGAATTAGTGAAGCAACTTCGCAATTGCATCCAATGGCAACGGTCAGTGGAATACATGATGCACAACGGAGTCGCTACCTTCTACGAAATAGGTCCCGGGATAGTGCTTAGCGGTCTAATCAGGCGAATCAATTCAGAACTCCAAGTTTTCAATATATCAGGAATTGAGGACATAGCACAGCTAGCGCGTGAATAAGGTCTGACTGACTAGTACCCTATGAGAAATTCGTGTCGCTCTTTTTCCCGGAAAACTCGACGATTCCTAATAGTGAGTAGATAATGGCTGGCATCAGGCGAAAGGCAAGAATAGCTGCTCTTCAGGCGCTTTATGAGCTTGATTGCACGAAGCATAAGGTAGAGGAAACGTCAGCTCGCTTAAGAGCAGGGGAAACACTGACTCAAGAAGCACTTAGCTTCAGCGAAGAGCTTGTGAGGGGTGTGATGCAGCACAAATCTGAACTGGATGCTCTTATTAGAAGGTCCGCCTCGGCCTTTCCCCTAGAACAGATGTCTATCATTGATAGGAATATTTTGCGCCTGGCTATTTTCGAAATTTTGGTTAGTGACAAGACTCCGCTCAAGGTGGCTATAAATGAGGCTATAGAGTTAGCCAAAGAATTTGGAAGCGATTCTTCCCCCCGATTGATCAACGGAGTGTTGGGTTCAATAACAACTGAACGTGGCGTAGAACAATAAGGTCCCCAAGAGGTCGAAGAACCTTGTCCGCTTTCGGCAACCTCCTGAAGTCGATGTCCTAGAAGAGCTTGCCTCCCTTGCCGACGTCTGCCATCTTTCCTGCCCTGTTTTAGATCGCAATGCTGGCCCTGATGATGGAGAATCTTTGGAGCGAATCTCGGAACATTTTTCCGCCAAAATCTTGCTTTTTCTGAGCAAGTTTGTTACACTTGCCTGCCGTGCTTCAAGCTATCCTGGGGAAGAAAAAGGTGGCTACAATGCTCTTGTAGGCCACTTTTTTATCGCCAATTCTGAAGAGTGGAGGTAAACATTAAGATGGAAGTGCTAAGTCCTTACAAAGAAGCTACAGATGTAATACTCGAGGCTGGTGGTGAACCTCTCAAATTGTGTTACCAATGTGGTCTTTGCACAGGTATCTGTCCTTGGAATCTGGTCCGAAGTTTTCTCGTTCGCCGCATCATGCATGCAGCTCAGCTTGGGGCAATCGATTTCGGCAGCGAGGATGTCTGGACTTGCGTCACTTGTCGAGCTTGTGTTCAACGCTGCCCCCGGGGCGTTGAGATAATAGATGTCATGAGGGCTATGCGCCGAGCTGTAGCCAGCATGGGTATTGGCGTTGTCCCTGATGCCCTGAGAATTTCAGCTAAGAACATCGCTGGCGTAGGTAATCCACTTGGTGAGGCACCGGAAAAGCGAGATGACTGGGCTAAAGACCTTAAGGTCAAAAAATTTGCTTCGGGCACCGAAATACTTTATTTCCCTTGCTGTGTTCCGTCCTATGATCCTGATGTAAAAACAGTAGCTCGATCCACTGCCACAATCTTCAATAAGCTTAAGATTGATTATGGTCTTATAGGCACTGAAGCAAAATGTTGTGGCGAGTCAATTAGAAAAGCCGGGCACGAAGATACGTTTCAAAGTCTGGCCCAAAACAATATTAATCTCTTTACCAGTAATGGTGTCAAAACTGTGGTAGTTTCCTCGCCACACTGCTATCACACCTTTAAGAATGAGTATCCTGAGCTTGGAAGCAAATTTGAAGTAATCCATACCACTCAATATCTGGCTTCGCTTATCGAGCAGGGGAAATTGAAGCTCTCCAAAGAGATAAACAAGAAAGTAATCTATTCCGACCCTTGCTATTTAGGGAGACACAATAGTGTATACGACGAGCCCAGAAAAGTACTGCAAAGTATTCCCGGCTTGGAGTTAATAGAATTTCCCGATGCTCGTGAGGAAGGTCTTTGTTGTGGCGGTGGTGGTGGTAGAATCTGGATGGATACCCCGAAAGGGGAAAGGTTCTCTGACATGAGGGTGGAGCAAGCTGTTGCAAGAGGCGCTGATATAATAGCTCTGGCCTGCCCTTATTGTTTCCTCAACTATAGGGACAGTGTGCTCTCTATGGGCAAGGCAGAGACCATGCAGGTTAAAGATATCGCTGAGCTTGTTGCTGAGGCAATATAAATATAATAGTGGAGGAGCGAGCCAAAATGGAAGAAGTAAAAATTGGTGTTTATGTTTGCCATTGTGGAACGAACATAGCTGGCACAGTTGATGTGGAAGAGGTAGCCAAGTATGCTGAAACCTTGCCCCATGTGGTGGTTTCGCGTCACTACCCATATACCTGTTCTGATCCAGGGCAAGAGCTCATCAAAAATGATATTAAGGAGCTGGGGATCAACCGGGTTGTGGTAGCCTCCTGCTCCCCCCGCCTTCACGAAAAGACTTTCCAGGGAGTGCTCCGCGAAGCCGGGTTAAATCCTTATCTGTTCCAGATGGCTAATATTCGGGAGCACTGCTCCTGGCTTCATGAGCCGGGCCCTGAGCTTACTGAGAAGGCCAAGAGGATGGTTGCGGCAGCAGTAAACAGGGTAGCCCGACATGTGCCCTTAGAGATCCGCGCGGTGCCAATCTTCCCGGCTACTCTTGTTGTTGGCGGTGGCATTGCTGGCATGCAGGCTGCCATGGAGATTGCCAACTCAAATCACATGGTTTATATCGTAGAACGAGAACCTAGCCTCGGGGGGCATATGGCACAGTTTGACAAAACCTTCCCGACATTGGATTGCGCCGCTTGCATTCTTACACCAAAGATGACCGAGGTTTCCCGTCACCCCTTCATCAGAATTTTAACTTATAGTGAGATTGTGGCGATTTCTGGCTACGTAGGTAACTTCAAGGTCAAAATTAGGAGAAAGCCGCGCTATGTTGATGAGGGCAAATGCATTGGTTGTCTCGTCTGCCAGGAGAAATGTCCCTGGACAGCATTAAGTGAATTTAATGCTGGTACAAGCAAGCGGAAGGCAATTTACACGCCGTTCGCTCAGGCAGTGCCCAATATACCAGTCATTGATACAGAACACTGTGCTTACTTCCTCAAAGGAAAATGCCGTGCTTGTGAGAAATTCTGCGATGCCCATGCAATCAATTTCGAGCAGAGCGAACTCATTTTTGAGCTGGACGTGGGCAATATCATTATCGCTACAGGCTTTGACACTTTCGACGCTTCCTCCATCCCTCAGTATGGCTATGGGCGTTATCCCAATGTGTTCACTAGTCTTGAGTTTGAGAGGCTGTGTAGCCCGACTGGCCCCACTGAAGGACATATAATCCTTGCTGATGGGCGGCAGCCTGAGAGCGTGGCAATTGTCCACTGCGTTGGTAGCCGTGATAAGAACTACCATGAGTATTGCTCCCGTGTTTGCTGTATGTATGCTCTTAAATATTCCCACTTAATTAAGGAAAAAACCAATGCCGAGATTTATCAGATGTATATTGACATGCGCTGTTTCGGCAAGGGTTACGAGGAGTTTTATAACCGTATTTCGAATGAGGGTGTTAATTTCATTCGAGGAAAGGTAGCTAAAGTTACTGATGAAGCCATAGCTGAGGAGGAGAAGGGGAAACTGATTGTCCTTGTTGAGGATACTCTACTAGGAACTATGCTCCGCGTTCCCGTGGATATGGTTATCCTCTGCATTGCTCTGGAGCCACGCGAAGATGCCAACGAAGTAGCCCGGCTTTTCCATCTCGGCCGGAGTGCCGATGGCTTCTTCCTGGAAAGGCATCCCAAGCTTGATCCCGTGGCAACGATGTCCGAAGGCATCCTCATCGCCGGCTGTTGTCAAGGTCCTAAGGATATCCCGGACAGCGTAGCTCAGGCTTCAGCAGCAGCAGCTCGGGCTTTAGCAATGATTGCTCGGGGGAAGATAGAGGTTCCGGCAATAACAGCCTCTATCGATGAAACCAAATGCTCCGGCTGTAGAATCTGTAACCTTCTCTGCCCGTATGAGGCTATATTCTTTGACGAAGAAACCAAGGTATCGCGAGTTAACGAAGTCCTGTGCCAGGGCTGTGGTGTGTGCGCTGCTGCTTGTCCTAGCGGTGCCATTACTCATAACTATTTCACCGCCGAGGAGATTGAGGCGGAGATAGAAGGAGTGTTAGCATGAGTTTTGAACCGAGGATCATCGGCTTTCTCTGCAATTGGTGTTCTTACGCCGGAGCTGACCTGGCCGGAATTTCACGACTGAAATGTGCCCCTAATGTCCATATTATTCGCATGATGTGCAGTGGTGGAATAAGTCCATTCCTTATTTTGAAAGCCTTAGAAGCAGGGGCGGATGGCGTGCTTATCTGCGGGTGCAGCCCTGGTGACTGCCACTATCGAGAAGGTAATTACAAGACAATACGGCGGATGGCATTGCTTGAGAGAATGTTAGGACAACTCGGCATTGAACGGGAAAGAGTGCAGTTGCACTGGGTATGTGCTTCCTGTGGCGACGAGTTCGTCGATGTCGTCAATAAGATGACCGCCGAAATAAAAGAGCTGGGGCCGTTGCAAGCTGGGGCAAAGAGTCGTGATTTGACTAGACGGGAAAAAAGCGGTAAACTTCCTGCGAAATTAGGGAGAAAGCAAGAAGGAGGATAATATGCCAAAGTGGCAGTGTGTGGAATGTGGATATTTCGTTCAAGAAGCAAATAGGCCGCCAGATGTTTGTCCCAGTTGTTCCTTGAGATGTAGCTTTACCGACGTCACCTGTTATCGACCGGAATGTGGCGGACCAGTCAACCCCGATCCATCAATAATGAAGACAGTCACCAGCAAAAACATAACGCCGCCGCTTCGTCCCACTGGGGTAAAAAAAGAGACTCCCGAAGAAGAGGTTATTTACGGCGAAAAGGCCAGGATGGCCACTTTATTCCATGGGGTCGGTGAAGAAGCAATGAAGAAAATACTAAGCATAGGTGAAAAGATGGTCTGTGAGCCAGGCACTGTCCTATTTAGAGCAGACGATGATGCTACGACGATGTATTTCATTGAATCGGGGAGAGTCGCTGTCCGGGTTAAAGAAGGCGAAGCGGAAAAGACAGTTTATACCGCCTCCGAAGGCGATGTCCTTGGCTGGTCAACAGTGGTGCTACCCTATCAGCGAACTGCAACGGCTGTCGTGGTGGAAAAGGCCAAAGTTGTCGCTATCGACACGAACAAATTCCAGGATTTCTGCGATAAGAATGCTGCTATGTGCTACAGGGTAGCGCAAAATCTTAACCGGGCTGTGATTGCTAGGCTGAGGTTTGCCAAAGCCGCGGGAGTTGAAGAGGTATATGGATAGGCCAAGGAGTTAAAGGAGTTGTGTTTTGCTTCCTTTGTTTATTGAGTGAGGGGCAGCGAAGAAAAGATTACTAGCTGCCTCTTTTTATGCCCTTTTGGACGTTGTCAAACCTTGGGCTGTTGAGGCAATATGGCCAGATTGGCGGTGATATGAAATGGAAGAAATAAAAACCGGAGTTTATATCTGTCACTGTGGATTGAATATTGCGGGCACAGTTGATGTGGAAGAAGTAGCCAGACATGCTGGAACTCTACCCAATGTAGTAGTAGCTCGTGATTATCGCTATATGTGCTCCGACCCCGGGCAGGCACTTATTAAAGATGACATCAAGAACCTTGGTCTTAATCGAGTGGTGGTAGCTTCCTGTTCTCCTCGAATGCATGAGCCCACTTTCCGTCGAGCCTGCCAGGATGCTGGATTGAATCCTTATCTCTATGAGCAAGCCAATGTTAGAGAGCATTGCTCTTGGGTCCATGATGATAGGCAAATAGCCACTGAGAAGGCTAAGGATTTAGTTAGGGCCGCGGTAAGGAGAGTTTCCTATAATGAGCCGCTGGAAATCAAAGAGAGACCGCTTAATCCCAATGTCCTAATTGTGGGCGGTGGCATCGCCGGCATACAAGCGGCATTGGACATCGCTAATGGTGAGCATAGGGTGTATCTAGTAGAAAAGGAAGCGGCAATTGGTGGTCATATGGCTCAGCTTGACAGGACATTTCCCACCCTGGATTGCTCTGAGTGCATTCTCACCCCGAAGATGACCGAAGTAGGGCAACATCCGTTTATAACACTTCTGGCCTATAGTGAGATAGAGGGAATTGCGGGCTCGGTAGGCAACTTTAAGGTCAAGGTGAGGAAGAAAGCTCGCTACGTGGATGAGGAGAAATGTACTGGGTGTGGCATCTGCGAGGAAAAGTGTCCCTGGAAGGTGGACAGTGAGTTTGAGATGGGCTTAGGCAAGAGGGGAGTAATCTATGTCCCCTTTGCTCAAGCCATTCCCCATGTGGCTACGATTGACAAAGAACACTGCGTTTACTTCCTGAAAGGCAAATGTCGGGCTTGTGAGAAGTTTTGCGATGCCAAAGCCATTGATTTTGAGCAAAAGGATGAAATTGTCGAGCTGGAGGTAGGCTCAATTATCCTTACCACTGGCTATGACATTTTCGATGCTGGGCGTATACCGCAATATGGTTATGGAAGATATGATAATGTCCTGACCGGGCTTGAGTTCGAGAGAATGACCTGCGCTGGAGGACCAACCGGGGGCAAAATGCTCCTTAAGAACGGTCAACAACCTAAAAGTGTGGCAATTATCCACTGCGTTGGCAGCCGGGATGAGAAGTATCACGAGTATTGCTCGCGGGTTTGCTGCATGTATGCTCTTAAATATGCCCACCTCATAAAAGAGCTTACTCACGCCGAGGTATATCAAATGTATATTGACATGCGTTGCTTCGGGGAAGGATTTGAGGAATTTTATCGCCGTGTTTGCGATGAAGGCGTTAATTTTATTCGTGGTAAAGTAGCTAAAGTTACCGACGTGGCGCTAACTGAGGAAGAACAAGGGAAATTGGTTGTAATCGTTGAGGACACGCTTTTGGGTCGAATAGTGCGAGTTCCCGTAGACATGGTAATTTTGTGCCCGGCTTTGGAGCCTCGCGTTGATGCTGAGGATGTTGCCAAGCTATTCACCATCAACCGCCGGGCAGATGGCTTCTTTCTGGAAAAGCATGTGAAACTTGACCCGGTAGCTACTGCTACAGACGGAGTGTTCATCGCTGGTTGTTGCGAGGGTCCCAAGGATATTCCTGACACTGTAGCTCAGGCTTCAGCCGCAGCCGCTAAAGCTCTGTCGGTGATAAGCAGAGGCCGGATTGTAATCGAGCCTACCATAGCCCAGGTGGATGAGGCCTTATGCCAGGCTTGTGGACGCTGTGAAGAGATTTGTGATTTTCACGCTCCCAAGGTTATCAGCAAGGATGGAGTTAGAGTCTCCAGCGTTGACGCGGCGTTATGCAAGGGATGTGGCGCCTGCGCCGTTGTCTGCCCCACCGGTGCTATGTCAGTAAGACATTCCACGCGGGAGCAAATAAACGGAATGGTCGAGGCATTATTAGAGGTATAAAATGGCTGAATTTGAACCTAAGATCATAGCTTTTTGCTGTAACTGGTGCACTTACGCCGCTGCTGACATCGCCGGGACAAGCCGTATTCATTACCCGGCTAACGTGCGTATTGTCAGGGTGATGTGCAGCGGAATGGTAGATCCGATATACGTTTTGAAAGCCTTTGAAATGGGTGCCGATGGGGTTCTGGTTGCTGGTTGTCATGAGATAGATTGCCATTATCTTAATGGTCCGGTGAAGTGCGATGCCATGTTCGAGAAACTGAAGAGAGTGGTCAATACGCTTGGCTTGGAGGATGAGCGCCTGAAACGGGAAATGATATCCACTTCTGAGTCGCCAATATTTGCCCGAGTAATCGAAGAAATGGTCGAGCAGCTTAAGAAATTAGGTCCTTCACCTCTCCGGGAAGGGGTTAAGGTTTGAATCTGGAAGATATTATCAAGGAAACGAAGACCTACTACTGCCTGGAATGTGGCAAGTGTACGGCTGTTTGTCCCGTTTCAAGACATAATTCCAATTTCTCACCAAGATTTATGCTGGAAAGAGCCTTGATGAACTTTGAAGATGAGTTAATTCATGACCGGGAGTTATTCTCCTGCCTTACCTGCTATGCTTGCTCTCATCTCTGCCCGTCAGACGTTGACTATCCTGTGTTTACGCAGAAGGTAAGGAATCTGGCTTCTAGCCAGGGTGAGCATGGCGATTGTACACATTCAGGGATTCTTTTCTCGTTGATGAAACTTATATCTCGCTCCGACATTAAGCAGAAACGGCTGGATTGGCTCGATGGCTGCCGCACTTCGCAGAGGAGCGAGGTATTGTATTTTGTGGGCTGCGCTCCTTATTTTGAGCCAGTTTTCCAGGATATTGAGGTGAGCCCGGTGAGTATTGCCAGAAATAGCATCAAAATACTCAATGCTTTGGGGATAGAGCCTATGGTGCTTCCCAATGAGAGATGCTGTGGACATGACCTCTTATGGACCGGGGATGTGGAGACGTTCAAGAAGCTGGCTCAGCTCAATGCTCAGATGATAAAGGAATCTGGTGCCAAAAAGATAGTTTTCTCCTGCCCTGAGGGCTACCGGACGTTCAAGATTGATTATCCCCGGTATGTAGAGCTTGATTGTGAGCTAATGCATATCACCGAGCTTTTAGCTCAAAATCTCTCTACGCTGTCATTGAAAGCGAAGCGAAGCAATCCCGAGGTTAAACGGGTAACTTATCAAGACCCTTGCCGACTGGGAAGGCACCTGGGGATTTATGAACCGCCGAGGGAAATAATAAAAGCTATCCCGGGAATAAAGCTGATTGAGATGGAGCATAGTTGCGATGAAAGCATATGTTGTGGCACTAGCGCCTGGACTAACTGCGGCTCTTATTCCAAGAAGATAAGAGAGGAACGACTACTTGAAGCCAAGGCTACTGGCGCTGAGGTGCTGGTTACCGCTTGCCCCAAATGCCAGATCCATTTCAAGTGCGCTATGGTGGATAAAGGTGCCGAGAAGGGTCCTAACGTAGAAATGAAGGTCATGGATTTGGTTAGTCTGGTAGCAAATGCTCTGGAGACCTGAGAATGAATAGAGAAAACGGACGTAAATCGGTATTAGTAGTCGGTGGAGGCATAGCCGGGATTCAGGCTTCACTTGATCTGGCTAATATGGGATTTAAAGTGCATTTGGTGGAAAAGTCGCCCAGCATCGGGGGAAGAATGGCACAACTGGATAAGACCTTCCCCACTAATGATTGTGCCATGTGTATCCTTGCCCCCAAGATGATTGAGGCCAATTCCCATCCCAATATAGAGCTCCTAACTTATTCTGAAATAGAAAAAGTCTCCGGAGAGATAGGGAAGTTCACGGTTAAGGTAAAGAAAAAGGCATCTTTTGTTGATTGGAACAAATGTACAGGATGTGGCCTCTGTGTGGAAGGATGCCCCGTCATTATACCAAACGAATTCGATCAGGGGATTGGAAACAGGAAGGCCATATACCTGTTCTTTCCCCAGGCTGTTCCTAAGAAATGTGTTATAGACAAAAGAGAAGAGCGTCCCTGTAAAGCGGCCTGTATAGATGCTTGCCCCGCCCATACTAATGTGCCCGGGTACATCAAGCTCATTGCCGAAGGACAGTTTAAAGAGGCTTATAAGCTCATAAGAGAGACAAATCCCCTGCCTGCATCTGTTGGGCGGGTATGCTATGCCCCTTGCCAGGAAGCGTGCAATCGCGGTCAATTAGATGAGCCAATTTGTATCCGCGATCTTAAGAGAGTTCCCGCGGATCAATGGAATATCGAAGAACTTGAAGTCCCGGTAGTTGCAAAAACAGATAAAAAGGTAGCGATTGTAGGCTCAGGGCCTGCAGGTCTTGCCGCTGCTAATGACCTTGCTCTTAAAGGACACGAAGTGACTATCTTTGAAGCCCTTCCTGAACCCGGAGGTATGCTTCGTGTCGGCATACCTGAATATCGCCTCCCCAAGGAAATTTTACGCCAGGAGATAGGCTACATCCAGAAGCTTGGCGTGGAGATAAAAACGGGCGTCCAGGTTGGCAAAGAAATTACCCTCGAAAAATTGAAAAAAAACTACGACGCTATTTTCGTCGGTGTTGGAGCACACGGTGGCATGAAGCTTGGAGTGGAGGGTGAAGATATTCCCGGAGTAATGGAGGGAATAGGATTTCTCCGGGCTACGAGTCTCGGGAAAAAGGTAGATGTTGGAAAAAAAGTAGCGGTGATTGGTGGAGGTAATACAGCTATTGATTGTGCCCGCACAGCAAAGCGATTAGGAGCAGAAGAGGTAACCATTGTTTATCGTCGTTCTCGCGCTGAGATGCCAGCTTCCGTGGAAGAAGTAACAGCAGCAGAAACCGAAGGAATAAAGATCGAGTTCCTGACTACTCCCAGCCGCTTCTCTGCCGGGAACAAAAAGCTTGCCAAGATGGAGTGTGTGCGGATGAAGCTTGGGGAACCAGACGCCAGTGGTCGTCCTCGCCCCATCCCCATCAAGGGTTCTGAATTTACTGTTCCAGTGGATACAGTGATTGCTGCCTTGGGACAAGTTCCGGAAACAGATTTTGCTAAGAAGTTGGGAGTTTCACTTTCCAAGAGAGGCACGATAGAAATTGATGTCAGGACCGGGGGGACCAATGTTGAAGGAGTATTCGCTGGAGGCGATGTAGTTACCGGGCCTGCTTTCGTGATTGACGCCATTGCAGCAGGGAAAAAGGCGGCTCGCTCCATCCACCAATATTTGAACGGACAACCTCTTGAGGTTGAGGAACCGGGAAAGGAACCAGAGAAGTTGTCCCAGGCAGAGATAGAGGACTGCAAAAGGCGTTTTCCTCCCAGAAATAAGGTGGAGATGAGGGAAGGACTTGTTAAGAAGAGGGTGCAGGACTTCCGTGAAGTGGCTTTGGGATATTCTCTAGAGGAAGCCCTAGAGGAAGCTTCACGCTGTCTTGCTGGACAAATCGAAGGGTGCATAGAATGCCATGAATGTGAACGGCGATGTGAGCCCAAAGCGATAGTCTATACAATGAAAGATGAAACCATTGCACTAGAGGTAGGTGCGATAATCCTCGCTTCAGGACTCGGTTTATATGATATTTCATCGATAACAGAATACGGCTATGGGAAAATAAAGAACGTGATTACTGCCATGGAATTTGAAAGGTTGACTGCTGCTTCCGGACCCACTATGGGAGCACTTAAGCGTCCTTCAGATGGGAAGCTACCTGTAAATATAGCCTTTATCCAATGTGTCGGCTCTCGCGATTTCAGGAATAAAGCTTATTGCTCCAGTGTCTGCTGCATGCACGCTACCAAGGAGGCAATGCTGGCTTTCGAGCATCATCCAGGGACAAAATCCACCATTTTCTACATGGATATGAGAGCCGTGGGTAAAAGGTTTCAGGAATACATTGCCAGGGCTAAAAAGGAATACAATGTGACTTATATCAGGGGGCGTCCCGGCAGGATTGAAGTTAACTCTGAGAATGACAACCCTACTATTTGGTATGAGGAAACCACCAGCGGAGAGATAAAGACCTTTGAGGCGGAACTGGTGGTTCTTGCCCAAGCCATGGTTCCTCAAACCACCGAAAAATTGGCGAAAATACTAGGTATAGAGTTAAGCGAGGATGGCTTTGTAGAGGTTCCAGATAAATTGCTACAACCACTGGATACTACAAGGCTGGGCATTTTTGCCTGCGGCTATGTCCACAGTCCCCGTGATATCCCGGATTCTGTAACCCAGGCCTCGGGGGCAGCGGGCAGAGCTGCTGAAGAGATTGCTTCGCTCCGCTCGCAAGGAGGCAAGTAAGGGCCATGGAAGAAAAAGATCTTTCTCATCCTCGTATCGGAGTTTTTGTTTGTCATTGTGGCATAAATATCGGGGCATACGTCAACGTCCCGGACGTTGTTGAATATGCCAAACAGCTACCAAACGTAGTGCATGCTGAACGCAATTTGTTTACCTGTTCTGAGGAAGGGATTTCAGCAATTAAGAAAGGGATAAAGGAATACAATTTAAATCGAGTCCTGGTAGCTTCCTGTACTCCTAGAACCCATGAGCCGCTCTTCCGAGCTGCTTGTGAAGAAGCGGGCTTGAACAAATATCTTTTCGAGTTTGTTAACATAAGAGACCAATGCTCCTGGGTGCATATGCGTGAGCCTCAGAAAGCTACGGAAAAGGCTAAAGACCTGATAAGGATGGGAGTGGCCAAAGCCAGGTTGCTGGAGCCGTTGGAAGAAATTGAAATAAAGGTGGCTCCTTCGGCATTGGTGATTGGTGGAGGAGTTGTTGGAATGGAGGCAGCCTTGAACCTGGCCAGGCAGGGTTTTGATGTTCATTTAGTGGAGAAGGAGCCAGAACTTGGAGGGACTCTTCACAGTATTAATAAACTTTTTCCCACGAATCAAGAAGCAGTGAAGTTAATCAAACCACTTGTTGAACAGGTTAAAAGCCATCCCAAGATCAAGACTCACCTCTCATCCAAAGTAAGCCAAGTGACTGGATTTATAGGTAACTTCAATATTAATCTGGATGGGAAGGGTAAGGAAGACCAATTCACTGTAGGTACCATTATAGTAGCTGTCGGGGCTGAGCCGCTAAAACCGACGGGTCAATATGGCTATGGGAAGATGACCAATGTACTGACTCAACTGGAATTAGAGCAGCGAATGAAGAGAGGGGAATCCTTGGGTCAAAATGTTATAATGATAAATTGTGTAGGAGCCCGGGTTCCTGAGAGAACTTATTGCAGCAGGATCTGCTGCATGACGGCAATCAAGAACGCCTTTCTTGTTAGAGAATCAAATCCAAAGGCAAAGGTCTGGATATTGCATCGTGACCTCATGACTTATGGAGTAGACTTTGAGACGTATTATCGAAAAGCCATGGAGCTAGGTGTTAGATTTATTAGATATAACTTGGAAAGGCCTCCCGAAGTTATCGGAGATGAAAAGGTTGAAAAGATAAAGGTATACCATGAATTATGGAGAAATGAAATAGAACTTCTCTGTGATATGCTTGTTTTAACGACTCCTCTTGTTCCTGCTGAGGATAACCAAAATATATCTAAAATGCTTAAAGTCTCCTTAGATGAGTTCGGTTTCCTCTTGGAAGCACACTTGAAACTCCGCCCTGTGGAGTTTGCCATGGACGGAATTTATATCTGTGGCTCAGCACGCTGGCCTACCGATGTAACCGAAGGGATTTCGCAAGCCTATGCTGCTGCTTCAAAAGCAGCCGGTCCGCTGAGAATGGGCCTTGTCAAGGCTGAGGCGATAAATGCATTTGTCAATGAAGATGAATGCTCAGGCTGTGGGGTTTGCGAAGTCTTGTGTCCCTTTCAGGCTATTGAGCTTCAGCCTAGAGATGGGAAGAGGGTGTCCCATGTTAATGAGGCATTATGCAAAGGTTGTGGCACCTGCGGTGCTGCCTGTCCCTCAGGAGCTATTGCCATGCATCACTTTACCGATGAGCAAATTCTAGCTCAGGTAGAAGCTTTATTTAGCTAAGTTAATTCGAGATGGTTCGACAAATGCGTAGCAGTATAGCATTTAGTGCCGAAATAACATCTGGAGGGAAAAATGGTAGTAGAAGAGATACCTGCGATAACCATACGCGATGAGTTATGTTCCCGATGTACTGTCTGTCTTTCTGCCTGCCCGTTTGAAGCTATTTCTCGGCATGAAGATCGAATAGCCATAGACCTAGACAAGTGTACTATATGTGGTATCTGTGCCAGTGTCTGTCCCTCGGGCGCCATTGTGCCATATTACTACGGCTCTAACGCACTAATTGAAGGGATCGAAGCAAAGAGGGCAGGAGAGGGCGCGAGTCTTGTGGTGTCCTGCCGCGGTAGCACCTCTCCCGACGACGGCCTGCTGGACACCCTTGAAGGCCTGAACATAGAGCGGCCAATCCTGATGAGAGTCCCTTGCGTTGGTCGCCTACCTTCGGTGTTTTACATTACTGCTTTATCTATGGGCATCAAGCAGATTGTCGTTGTTCAGTGTACGCAGGACTTCTGTCGCTTCGACAAAGGTAGCCTGATGAATCAACGTCGCGTAGCTATGCTGCGAAGTCTGCTCAAGCCTTTCGGTTATGCCAATGACACCATCACAGTTATCGAAAGGGCGAAACAGATAGAGTACGATACAGCAAAGTGCGTTGGCTGCGATAAGTGCATAAATGTTTGTCCTTATGGCGCAATAGAAGCACAGCCACTGTCTACGCCGAAGGTAGACTATACGAAATGTACAGGTTGTGGTGCGTGCGCTGTTGTTTGCCCGCAGGTGGCACTTGAGATACACGGCCATGAATGCGCACGCTTTGCAGAGTTGATTATGAAATATGCCGACCGAATGAAAGGGATAAGGGCTCGGTCACCGGCGATATTGGTTCTTTGCTGCCAGTGGGCAGAATTTGCCAGTATTGACCAGGACCACAGCGGCTTCATCGAACCTAACGTAGCCATGCTCGAAATACCTTGTTACAGCAAGCTTGACCCGATAAATGTCTTTCAGGCCCTTCTCTATGGCTTTGACGGCGTGCTTGTTGTTGCTTGCTCTGATGACGATTGCAGGTCCAAAGAATCAAGGCTGACAACCGAGAATAACATGAAAGTACTCCGGACCGGCCTGAGGCTGATGGGACTTGAAAACAGGTTCAGGATACACAAGACATCTCCGAAGAATTTAGGTGACTTTAAACACGAAGTTGACTCTTTTGCCAATGAGGTCCTAGCCTTGAAAGGAGGGCAAAAAGCTAAACATGAATGAGATAGTGGTCAAAAAGGAATTAGCTCCCAAGATAAAGGTTATCGAGTTCGTAAACCATAATATTGCCCGTAAGGCAAAGCCTGGTCAGTTCGTTGTCGTGCAGATGGGCACCAGAGGCGAAAGATTTCCCCTAACTATCAGCGGCACCAACCCGGACAACGGCACGCTGAAGCTGATATTCAATGAAGTGGGTAAGAGTTCCCAGAAGCTGGGGGCTTTGAACAAAGGAGAGGTGATCGACAATGTAGCCGGCCCACTTGGGAATCCAACGGAAATAGAGAAGTTTGGTACTGTGCTGTGTTTTGGGGGAGGAGTAATGGTCGGCCCCATGGTCTACGAGGCAACTGCCTTCAAGGAGGCGGGCAATAGAATAATCGCCGTGATTGGTGCTAGAAACAAGGAACTGCTCATTCTCAAGAATGAAATGAAGGCCCTGAGCGACGATTTCTACGTTTCCACAGATGACGGGTCAGAGGGAAACCAAGGGCTGGACTTCCTGCGGACGGTATTTGAGAAAGAGAAGGTTGATCGTGTGATTGCCATGAGTGTTGCCACCATCACTCTGAGAACACTATGCGAGCTCACCAAACCCTATGGTATCAAAACAATAGTGTGTCTGGCACCTATCATGCTTGACGGCACTGGAATGTGTGGCTGCTGCCGAGTCTCTGTAGGCGGGGAGACAAAATTTGCTTGTTCCGATGGTCCGGAATTTGATGGCCACCTGGTAGACTGGGATCTACTTGAATCGCGAAAGAGAGGCTATTCCCACGAAGAAAGGCTGTCAGCTCTTTTCGATGAAGACAGGCGAAAAGACTTTTCCTCATCTGTGTCCAGGAGGTAAACAATCATGGCTGAGAAGTTGAAGTTGAATCGTGTTCCTATGGATAAGCAAGCACCGGAGATTCGTAGGCAGAATCCTAACGAAGTAGCATCTGGGTATACCTACGAACAAGCAGTCGAAGAAGCTAAGCGCTGCATTCAATGTAAGAAGCCAGGTTGTGTTCCTGACTGCCCCGTTAATGTAGATATCCCGGGTTTTATTGAAGCCGTAGCCGAAGGAGACTTGCCCAGGGCGGCCAAGATTCTTTATGCAACTAACAGCCTTCCTGCTATTTGTGGGCGAGTTTGCCCTCAGGAGACACAGTGTGAAGAGCGCTGTGCGCTGGGCAAAAAGGGTGATCCCGTAGCTATAGGTAGGCTGGAAAGGTTTATGGCTGATTGGGCTAGAGAAAATCAGGAAGAATCAGGTGTCGGTAAGGTTAGCCTGCCCAAAGCTACAGGTAAAAAAGTGGCCGTTATAGGGTCAGGTCCTGCCGGGCTCACCTGTGCGGCTGACTTAGCCAAAGCCGGGCATCAGGTCGTTATGTATGAGGCGCTACATCTCCCTGGCGGTGTAACTGCATATGGGATACCGGAGTTCAGACTACCCAAGAGCATTGTCCAAGCTGAGGTCGACTATTTGACTAACGTACTTGGTGTGGAACTTCGGCTCAACCAGGTGATCGGAAGGGGAGCAACGCTTGATGAATTATTATCAGATGGTTATGACGCCATGTTTCTGGGCATTGGCGCTGGCGCACCGATGTTTCTCAATATACCCGGAGAGAACCTAAACATGGTCTATTCGGCTAATGAGTTTCTTGTGCGGCTTAATCTGATGAAAGCATACCTCTTTCCTGAATATGACACACCGGTGAAAATTGGCCAGAAGGTCGCTGTCGTTGGCGCCGGTAATGTAGCCATGGATGCGGCCAGGTGGGCAGTGAGGCTTGGTGCTGAGAACGTCTACATTGTCTATCGTCGCACTGAAGCTGAGATGCCAGCTAGAATGGAAGAAAGGGAAAATGCCAAGGAGGAAGGGGTCATCTTTAAACTACTGACGCTTCCTACAGCAATAATACCTGATGCCCACGCCTCGGTGAAAGCTATGCAGTGCGTTGAGATGGAGCTTGGGGGACCGGACGATAGTGGCAGGCGACGTCCGATAATAAAGCCAGGGAGCGAGTTTATTTTGGATGTGGATATGGTAATACCTGCCTTGGGCACTCGTCCCAATCCCATTATTGCTAAAACAACTCCTGATTTGGAGACAACCAAGCATGGTACGGTTGTGGCTGATGAGACTACTGGCAAGACGAAGAAGGACAAGGTTTGGGCCGGTGGGGACATAGTTACTGGTGCTGCTACGGTAATAAGTGCTATGGGAGCAGCCCGGCGGGCAGCTACCGATATGGATGCCTGGCTAAAAAATTGTAGCTGACATGGATATTTGGAGGATTGTTTTTTTTGGAGAGGCGTGCTATCATTACGGGCTTGTGTTATTAGGTTTGCAGGTAAGGGTGGGTCACGACTACCCTTTTTGTTTAATCAAGATATAGATGGACAACTTTGAACCAAAAATAGTAGCTTTTTGCTGTAACTGGTGTTCTTATGCGGGTGCTGACTTGGCTGGCACTTCAAGAATGCAGTACTCTCCCAATATAAGGGTAATCAGAGTAATGTGTAGCGGTAGGGTAAATCCCCTCTTTGTGGTTAAGGCACTCAGTATTGGTGCTGATGGTGTGTTAGTCCTTGGTTGCCATCCCGGCGACTGCCACTACATTGAAGGAAATTACAAGACAATGCGTCGCATCCCGCTGCTGAAGAAGATGTTGAAGCAGCTTGGGATAGAGGAAGAAAGAGTTCGGCTGGAGTGGGTTTCCGCGTCTGAAGGAGCAAAATTTGCTGAGGTAACTAATAGTTATACTCAAGCCATAAGAAACCTTGGGCCAAGTATATCAAGCAATTTGAAGCAAAATTCTAAGGAGGCAAAGCATGGCTAAACTGAAAGTAGCTCTTTACTGGGCGGCTAGTTGTGGCGGTTGCGACATTGCCACCCTGGCAATAGGTGATAAGATTTTGAAGCTAGCTGAGGCCGCCGACATCGTGTTCTGGCCGGTGGGCATAGATTTCAAGTATGCTGACGTAGAGAAGATGGCAGATAAGAGTATTGATGCCTGTCTATTTAATGGCGCTATTCGAACTTCGGAGAATGAGCATGTTGCCAAACTCTTACGAGCCAAATCTAAAATAATGATCGCTTATGGCTCTTGTGCTTATGAAGGCTGTATACCCGGGCTATCTAATTTCTATAACCGGCAGCTGACGTTCGAACGCGTCTATATCGAAACCCCAACGACTGATAATCCTGAGAAAATTTTCCCTCAGACGAAAGTTAAGGTACCCGAGGGCGAACTCGAGCTTCCCGAGTTCTATGATACGGTTAAGACTCTAGGCCAAACTGTAGATGTTGATTATATTGTCCCCGGTTGTCCCCCGGAGGAAAAGACTACCTGGCTTGCGCTTGAAGCTTTGATTACAGGCAAGTTACCACCGAAAGGCACTGTCATAAGTCACGCGGTAAAGGCTGTTTGCGATGAGTGTCCCCGTAAGAAAGAGGAAAAGAAGATCAAGAAGTTCTACAGGCCTTACGAAATAATCCCTGACCCGGAAAGATGTCTACTGGAGCAGGGATTATTGTGCTACGGCGTGGCTACGCGAGGTGGGTGTGGCGCTCTCTGTCCTCAAGCTAATATGCCTTGCACCGGCTGTTATGGACCAGTAGAAGGAGTAATTGACCAGGGAGCTCATTTTTTGAGTGCTCTCTCATCTATCATTGACTCTAACGACCCCGAGGAAATTCAAAAGATAATTGATGATATTCCTGACCCGGCAGGCACTTTCTATCGCTACAGTCTGCCAGATTCACTACTTAGGAGGGCGAGAATAAAATGAAAAAAATAATGATAGACCCCGTCACCCGACTTGAAGGCCATGGCAAGATTGCCATCTTTCTCAAAGACGATGGCAGTGTAGCCAATGTTTATTTCCAGGTTCCTGAGCTCAGGGGATTCGAGAAATTTTCCGAAGGCCGCCCGGCTGAGGATATGCCCCAGATAACCCAGCGTATCTGTGGAGTCTGCCCTGAAGCCCATCACATGGCATCAACCAAAGCCCTGGATGACCTGTTTCATGTCGAACCAACCAGCGCAGCCAAAAAGCTTCGCGAGCTTCTTTATAGTGCGTTTTATGTAACTGACCATACTACTCACTTCTATATTCTTGCTGGTCCTGATTTTGTTATGGGCCCGGATGCTCTTCCTGCTGAGCGCAATATCCTCGGAGTAATCGCTAAAGTCGGGCTGGAGCTGGGAGGCGCTGTAATCAAGACACGTCATGAAAATCACTGGGTCATCCAGACAATTGGTGGCCGTCCAATACACCCCTGTTTTGGACTGCCTGGCGGTGTGAGCAGGGCCATAAATGAAGAGGAAAGAGCAAAGATAGAAGAAATAGCCAAATCATCAGTCGAGTTTGGGAAGTTATCGCTCAAAGTCTTCGAGGACATTGTGCTGAAGAACAAGGAATACCTGGACATGGTCCTGAGCGATACCTTTACTCACCGGACTTATTATATGGGGTTGGTTGATGAAAATAATAAGGTCAATTTCTATGATGGTAAAGTTCGCGTGGTTGACCCTGACGGCAAAGAGTTCTGCAAGTATGCTCCCCGTGACTATGTGGAGCATTTGGCGGAACACGTTGAACCCTGGACATATCTGAAGTTTCCCTATCTTAAGAAGGTTGGCTGGAAAGGCTTTGTTGACGGTAAAGATAGTGGAGTTTATCGAGCCACACCTCTGTCACGGCTAAATGCTGCCGATGGTATGACGACTCCCCTGGCCCAGGAAGAATATGAAAAGATGTACTCCACTCTCGGTGGTAAGCCAGCTCACTACACTCTGGCAACCCACTGGGCACGTCTCGTTGAACTTCTTTACGCCGCTGAAAGAATGGTGGAGCTTGTTCGAGATCCGGAGATAACCAGCACGGATATTCGCAACATACCGACGGCAAAGCCCGATGAGGGGGTGGGTATTGTTGAAGCCCCGCGAGGTACTCTTACCCATCATTACATAACTGACGAAAGAGGTATCATAAAGAAGTGCAACTTGATCGTAGGCACTACCAATAACTATGCAGCTTTTTATATGTCGGTTAAAAAGGCAGCTGAGGACCTGATAAAACCTGGTAAAGAGATAACCGAAGGGTTGCTCAACCGCATAGAGATGGCCTGGCGTCCCTATGACCTCTGCCTGGCCTGTGCCACACATTCTCTCCCCGGCCAATTGCCCCTGGAAGTGACCATCTATGACGCCCAGGGCAACGAACTTAAAAAACTGAGCCAGGGCATCTCATAGCAAGTTTTCACAAATCAAAATGAAAGCCCTGGTTTTAGGGATTGGGAATCCTATTCTATCTGATGATGGCGTGGGGATTCGGGTGGCGCACGAGGTGGCAAACCAAGTCAAAAGTCCACAGGTAACTGTATCTGAAACAAGTGCAGCTGGCCTTAACCTTCTAGATTCTATCGTAGGCTATGATAAGGTTATTATCATTGATGCCATCCAAACAGAAAAGGGGCAAGCAGGTCAGGTATACCGTATGGAGCCTCAGGATTTCTCCTCTGCCAAACATTTTTCCTCACCCCATCAAATAAACTTGGTTACTGCTCTGGAATTGGGCAAGGTGCTCAACTTAGCAATGCCCCAAGAAATCACTATATTCGCTGTAGAAGCCAAGGACATTACTAGCTTTAGCGAGAAATGCACGCCAGAGGTAGAGCAAGTAATTCCCGAAGTGATTAAGATGGTGCTGGAGGAATTAAATGGATAACATAATCAATGGGGGGAAATTGGCGGCTTATTGCCGCGACAGGCATGGAAAGAGATTGTTGACTTTTACCATTTACCCCTAGCATAAGATAGATTATTTCAAGACTTTTGCGAGGTAAGAGTCTGATGTACGGCAGTTTACAGGAATAAAGGACAAAAGTATGCTTACAGTTTGGGAAGCAATAAAAATGAGACGCAGCATCCGTAAATTTGCGCCGGATGATGTCCCGGAAGATATGGTTAACCAGATGCTTGAAGCAGCTAGACTGGCACCATCGGCGAGCAACCGTCAGCCGTGGCGATTCTTGGTAGTGCGAGACAGAGAAATCAGGAAGCAACTCAGCCGTATATGCCTGGGACAGCGATTTATCGAGGAAGCACCGGTAGTAATTGTCTGCTTCGGTGACTTTGAGCGATACTCCGATGCAGCCAGAAAGAAGAGACGACAAGAATCCGTGGATTCAGGAGTGGCGAGTACGGCATCAGGTCGTTTTGCTGATCCTGAGTTTATTGCCTATATATACGCTTTACCTGTTCCACCTCGCGAGCAATTAGTTACGCCGGTGGTGGCAAATACCTATATTGCTATTGAGCACCTAGTGTTGATGGCTACGGCGCTGGGGTTAAGCACCTGCTGGGTAGGGGCATTTGAGGACCCTGCCGAGATAAACCGCTTGTTCGGCCTGGGTGATACGTTATTGCCAGTGGCCATAATACCGGTAGGCTATGCTGCTGGGGGGATTCCTTCACCTCGGCCACGGCTTCCCTTTGAGGAAATACTGGTTAAACCGCAGATGCACGACGCGGGCAAAGAAAAGTGAAGCTGGAATTGTCTAAGGTTGCCCCCTTCTATCCTATCTGCCGGCGACATAAAGCCCGCTTTTGCCTCCACTCTTTCTTACCAGACGAATCTCTCCAATGGTCATGCTTCTGTCCACTGCCTTACACATATCATAAATAGTCAGAGCACTTACAGATACCGCTACCATCGCTTCCATTTCAAATCCTGTTTTCCCTATCCCCTTAGCGCTGGCGGTGATTTCAATAAAATTACCCTTGTCGGGTAGATTAAATGCAATTGCAAGGTGGGTGAGCTGGAGAGGGTGACACAAAGGTATAAGACGGTGAGTTTCTTTTGCGGCCAGGATTCCGGCCGTTTTTGCTACGGCTAAGACGTCTCCTTTTTCTAATTCTCCTTTACGAATAAGCTCTAAGGTAGTGGGCTTCATCTGTATCTTGCCTTTGGCTATTGCCTGGCGTTCTGTTTCTTTCTTCCGGGTCACGTCTATCATGTGAATTGGGCCTGACTCCATTCTCAACCTCCAATCTGGGACATTTTTCGCTTCGCCGGCCTGACATTCCCTTCCTCTAAATGATGATGCTCCGGCTTAGAAGCGACTGCCTTCAAAATCAGACGTTTCAGCTCCTCCGTCGAAGCATTATTGCGTAGCGGCGTCTTCAAGTCAATTTCATCTTCTCCCAGAAGGCAAGGGCGTAGCTTACCGTCTGGAGTAAGCCGCATGCGGTTACACCGGGAGCAAAAAGAAAGCTCGGTGAGGGGACTGATGAAGCCTATCGTGCCCTTGGCTCCAGCTAAGCGATAGTACATAGCAGGCCCGTTGCCAGTTATGGACTCACAAAGCTCAAGCTTGCCAAGCAAACTAGTATGTTGTCGTAATTCATTGGAAGGTACAAACTCTGCTACACCCTTGAAGGGCATAAGCTCGATGAATCGCATATGCCATCCGTCTGCGTACGTCATCGTGGCGAAATCCAGTATCTCATCATCGTTTATGTTCCGCATGACTACCGTGTTTATCTTGACCGGTTGGAAGCCAGCCTCCTTGGCTGCCTCGATGCCTTCAAGAACATCTTTCAATTTTCCGAGACGGGTTATGTGTTGAAATCTATTGGCTTTGAGCGTGTCCAGACTCACGTTGACTCTGGATAGGCCTGCTTGCTTAAGTTCCAGAGCATAATTCTTTAGAAGGATCCCATTTGTCGTCAGAGACAGCTCTTGAATTCCCTCTATTCGAGAGAGCATCTTGACGAGCTCGGGCAACTCGGCTCTAACCAGGGGCTCGCCACCAGTGAGCCTTACCCTGCTGATGCCCAGCTGTGCCGCTGCTTGGACAACAGCCCGAATTTCTTCGTAGGAAAGAATCTCGCTATGCGACATCTGCGGGACACCTTCAGGTGGCATACAATAAATACAGCGCAGGTTGCACCGGTCGGTAACTGAAATCCGGAGGTAATTTATACTCCGTCCGAAAGGATCAAGAGGTCCCGTCATTCTTTCTCTCCTTAGCCATGGTTACAAGCCGCACCCCTTCCACCTGTCTGAACATGGCACCCTGGCTGATGGAACGAATTGTCTTATCAGATTCCACTACCTTCACTCCGGCAAGAACGTCCACACCATAATCAAACAAGACCGGTGATAGAGGGGTCGTGGGCCCCAGGATGACAACGAAGCTATTCTTACTTAAGTCCAGCAACCTCTCCACGGTGTGATTCACGAACGAAGTCCCCGTCAGGCCAATGACGTCAGCTTGAGGTAATAACTCTTCTGCTGCTTCTGCCGGCAAATCTCCCTCTTGGGGCCTTTGCTCTATGACCCAAAGCGTCCTTGCTATCCTTCGCAGCTTTGGAATCCACGGGAAATGACCTACTATAGCCACATTCCTGTTTCTGCCCTTCCGCGCCAGAACATCAAAGGCATTCTCCCTAACTAATCTGGCTTCATCAATATCTATCAGCGAATTGATGGCTGCCATTCCGATAGATGCTTCCAGAACATTGTCCGACCTGGTGTATTGTGCCAGCTCTAACGCCGATAGCTTGGTTAAGTCACCTGCATTTCTCACCGGCCTGTGCTCTGGATGTGGTTCACGGAAAGTGGAGGCCAGACCGCAATGCTTGCTCAGCACTGCGGTCCAGAAAACACATGTGTGTACCTCACGGACTACGCTGTCTCCACTCAAGCTGGAGATAAGATTGTCCAGGATGTTGGTCATCAACTAGCTTTCCTTTCCATAATATGGACCCCGGTAGCTTTGAAAGTGGCATAGACTTCCTTGCCCACCTGCAGGTCCAATTCCTCTGCTGATATTCTGGTGACCAAAGCTACTAGAGGAAAGCCACAATTCATTTCCACCCGGCTAAGCGGTCCCAGAGTGGTTACCCGGGTAACATTGGCCCGAAAGGAATTCCTCGCCGAACTTTGGGTGCTAGATAAAGCTAAGGTAATATCTTCAGGCCTGATGCAAGCATATACTTCCCTTCCCACGGGGTAGTTAGAGACTGCCTGTAGGCCATTGCCACCTATATTTACTGTGGCTATACCTTCGTCGCTTGCACTTATTACGCCTTCTATGATGTTCTCCATACCGACGAAATGAGCAACCTCTTCGTTCTGGGGTGAACGGAATATGTCGGTGGCATTGCCTGTTTGGACAAGCCTGCCAGCAAGAAGCACACCTATCCTGTCAGCAAGTTGCTGTCCTTGAGACATATCATGCGTTGCCATTATCATGGTACTGTTGCGTTGCCTGGCAACATATGAAATTAACTGCTCAATCTTTGCTGTGGAAACGGGGTCAAGGTTAGCTGTCGGCTCGTCCAATAACAACACATCAGGTTCGAGCACCAGGGACCTGGCTAAAGCTACTCTCTGCGCCTCCCCTCCGGAAAGTGTCCGGGCGTTTCTATTCTCATAGCCTTCTAACCCAACCATTTCCAGAATACGGTCAACTTTCTCAGCAGTCCTATTCCTGTTTTCACCCCTCCATCTTAGGCCACAGGCAACGTTGTCGTAGACACTCAAATTAAACACCTGAGGTTTCTGGTGTATAAATGACATCCGACGACGTATCTCCAATCTTTGTTTCCCTAACCGGGGTATGCATTTGCCGTCAAAATAGATTTCCCCCGCGCCAGGGACTTCCAGCAGATCTATAATACGCAAAAGCGTTGTTTTGCCCGCTCCGGTCGGGCCAATCAGGGTGAAAACCTCGCCCTTGCCAACACTTAGGTTCAAGTCTTGTAGTACCTCTCGTTCAGCATAGCTATGAGTTAAGCCAGCCACTTCGATTATTGAAGATAATGGTTTCGTCATCATCACCTCTGCTGTAGCCTATTCAGGGCAATGTTAATGATGAGTGCCAGGAACAAAAGAATTATGCCCAGTGCTATTGCCAGCTCTAACTCGCCTTTGGATGCCTCTAATGATATTGTTGTGGTAATTACCCTGGTGAATCCCTTGATATTTCCACCGACCATCATGGCGCACCCGACTTCCGAAATAGCTCTACCAAAGCCCATTATCACAGCAGCCAGCACAGCATACCTTGCCTCTCTTAGCACGAGCCAGACGGTCTGAAAGCGACTGGCACCAAGAGAGGCAGCGGTATCTACAATGTCCTTACTTACGCCGCTCAACGCGGAAATGGTCAAACCAAGCAATAGGGGAGTGATTAATATCATCTGGCCAATCGCCATGACAGTGGGAGTAAAGAGTATGCCGAGCCCACCCAGTGGCCCAGCCCGGGAAAATGACACTAAGACAAACAAGCCAACAAGAACTGTGGGCAAGAAAAACAGCGTCTGGATGATATTTATTAAGGCCCGTTTCCCGCGGAAGTGATGGAAGTGTATTAGACTCCCCAGGGGTAGGCAGATCAGAGAGGCGAGAAGGCAAGCTGTCCCTGAAATCCTCAGAGACCTCCCGGCTATCTCCATTACCTGGGGGTCGAAGGATATCAAGAGTTCTATAGCCTTGGTAAGGCCGTCCCATATTTCAGTCATTTGCTCCCACCTGCTTTAATATGCTATCTCTTGCCACAAGCTTCGTACTTGCCTGTGCAGGTAATCTTGCCAGCGCAGTTAGGGCAACCCGCAAATATCTGGATCATAAGGATAGAATAACGGTTCTCCATATTCGGGCACGCCAAATCCGGCGATTAAAGTCTGAATTTCAGGTGCTCTGAGGAAATTTACCAGATTATTAGCCATCTCGGGATGGACACCGTTCTTGCAGATGATCACCGAGTAGACGTTGAGCAGAATGTCCCCTTCGTCTACCAAGGGTACCAAATCCAAGTCACCCTGGTAAGTAAGGAAGGTTCCCTTGTCTGTTAGGGTGTAAGCCATTAGCTCGTCAGCCATTTCCAGTGTTGCCCCCATGCCTGTCCCGGCTTCGACATACCAGCCAGCGACTGCTCCAGCGCCTTCGATGTCCGCTGTATAATTATAGCCGGCTGATGCCCAGATGGCTTTTTCTTTGCCGTGAGTTCCTGAGTTATCCCCTCGAGAGACGAATTTAACCGTCTCCGGGTCAAGCGCCCCCTCTTGCTGGATTTTTTGGAAGGCTTCTTCTGGAGCCAAGCTACCAGTCAAGCTACCGATGCCTGCGGGGTCAGACTCCGGGCCTACGATGATGAAGTAGTTATAAGCCCAGGGGACGCGCTCCGTACCGAAGTCTTCCGCCTTGGCGGCGTAGCCATCGGCTATAAATGCTGCCTCTTGAGCGGGGTCATGGACGGTAACCACAGCCACATCACCATTCATACCTAATTGCAGAGCAGCACCGGTCCCTTTGGCCGTTATCTGTAAGTCGGCGTTATATCTGTTATCAAATATGGTCTCCAGATAATCCCACAAGCCAGTGTCGTAAAGACTGGTGGTGGTGGCTACCCTTAGTACTTCTGGTGATGGTCCTAGTATCGTGGTACAGCCGAGAACCGTTACGAGCAATATCAGAACCAAAACAATTGAAGCTATCTTAGGCAGAATTCCTTTCATTCAGAACCTCCTTTTGTCTTTACCTTTGCCCCCTTTTCTCAATCCAACTTCATAAGACGCTTGGCGGGTAATAAGGAAGCAACAAGCAGGAATGAAAAAGCACCGTCACAAAGACGGTGCTGTCCAAAAACCAAGCTCCATATTCCCTCCTTTCCGAGCACGGGAGGCACAGACATTTCTATCTGTGCCTTCGAGGCTTTTCAGCCTACCGACTGCTTGCCCTGGATTCTCTTTAGGCAAGACAGCTCGGAGAGAGCTAATACCTAATTTTGGATATTATATCAGAGGCTTGATAACTAGGTAAAGCCAGTATATTCGTATAGGTATAGAAGCAATTGCCAGCTAAGGCAGACGATTACGTTTCTTTTGATTTCTTTTCGTCTAGCGTAGCCTCTCTGGGGGCTTCAGCCGCTTCCTCCACCGCCTCAGCCTCCGCCTCTAGTACTTCCTCTACTACCTTCTCTTCTACCTTTTCCACAGGTCGGAAACTGATTTTCGCCACAACCAAATCTGGGTTGTTAAGAACGGTAATATCTTTGTCCAGCGTGATATCCTTGACGCGTACCGCTTGATCTAACTCAGTGAGGGAACTGATGTCCACCTCTATGCTATCAGGGATTTTTGCCGGCAAACACTCTACAGTAAAAGTCCCCAGCTCATGATCGAGCATATTGGTTTTGGACTTCAGGGCTGGTGCTTCCCCTAGCAAGACAACAGGAACCTCTAACCTTATCTTTTCCTCCATCTTGACCTGATAAAAGTCAACATGGACCAATCCTCCCTTGCGCCAGTCTCTATCGAATTCACGAACCACAACGGTCCTGGGCTTCTTTTCCTTGCCGAGCTTAAGGTTGATAAGCCTTGTCTGCCCAGCTTGATTTAACACTCGCTCAAGTTCCCTAGCGTCGCACTGTAGTGCCAGGGACTCGATGCCATGCCCGAAAACATGCACTGGGGTAATGCCTTGGCGGCGCAAGTGCTTGACTTTTTTCCCCAGGATCTCTCGGTTAGCAACCTTCAACTCTATTTTGTCCATTTCGGTTTGCTAATCATATCAAACCAGTCTTCTCTGTGCAAGAAACTGCGCGTGTTCACGCCAGTAGTGATGTACGGTTTGTTCCCTCACCACTGAGAGTCTGAATTTCCTCTCCCTTGACAGGGAGAGACTAGGGTGAGAGTGATGAATTAAGTGACAAAGCACGCAGCAATCGCCAAGCACCAGCACAAGTGCTCTCATATCATCCGTTTAATCCAGCGTTTTTCTATGGAAATACCTCTTAATTTGTGAGCTTATTGCTGCCCTAATACTGACTCCGATTTTGAACGGAGCACAGACTCAGGAACGGCACCAACACTTTGTTCAATTACTTTGCCACCTTTGAAGTACAATATCTGTGGGATGCTCATGATTTGGTACTTTGAAGCCGTCCGGGGGTTCAGATCTACGTTTAGTTTGCAGAATTTGAGCTGACCTGCATACTCTCGGGCCAGTTTCTCTGTGATGCGGGTAATGATGTCGCATGGGGCGCATCCAAATCCCCAAAAATCCACCATGACAGGCGAGCTACATTTCAGAACCTCATCTTCGAAGTTTCCATCGTTAATTTCAATAATTCCCGCCGCCATTTCTTCTTCTTTGACTTTAATTTCAATTAGGATATCTCCAGGACGGCCGTCGGTTATCTGGAGGACATTGGCTAGCTTTATCGTACTGCCTGTCCTCGCCCCTGCTGGAATGCTCACCTCTAGCCTCGTATCCTTCCTCGATAATATCTTTTTAGTTCCCAGCCTCGCCTCCTCTGCCGTAACAGTTATCTGATAGTGAATGGGGCTAAATACTTGGTTTTCATCAAAGGATCTGTTCACAGTGATCTCCGCTCCAAACTCAACTTCAAGTCTCTTTTTCTTGCTGGCCTCATTTGGGCCCACTTCAGTATGCTGTGAGACAAGCCAAAAATCAAGCCTCTATCTTCGTTCATGTGACCAGTGATTCGAACCTGCGCTTCAAGGGGGCAATTATGACTTGTACCTCGACAAGTCGGGGGGAGCGGCATGAAGAAGCTATGGAAATGACAGGCTTTCTAGGCGTTTCGAGCTAAGTGCTCCAGCACCTGCTCAAGGTCCGCGGGTAAGGGAGAGGTGAATTCCTGATATTGCTTGGTTGACGGTAAACGAAAGCCAAGGCGGTAGGCATGAATAAATTGCCTGTCAAGATGAGCCGATTTAATTCCGTAAATGGGGTCACCGACGACCGGACAGCCGATAGCTGACAGGTGTATTCTGATTTGATGTGTGCGCCCTGTTAAGGGACTAACTTCGACCAAAGTGTAGGTATCAAGATATTTTCGGACTTGATACTGGGTAGTAGCCTCTTTGCCTGCTTCTACTATCGCCATTTTTTGTCTACGGCGAGGGTCTCGCCCAATGGGTGCTTCGATTATCCCCTGTTCTGGGGATAGCCTTCCTTTAACAAGGACAAGATATCTTTTGGTTACAGTGCGACTCTTGAACTGTGCGGCTAAATATTCCCGGGCAAAGTCGTTTTTGGCAACGACTATGAGCCCCGACGTATCTTTGTCTAGTCTGTGAACTATGCCCGGGCGCATGAGTTCGTTGCTAATGGTCAGACCAGGGCAGCGGGCTAAGATGGCATTGACTAAGGTATGGCTGGGATGCCCCGGGGCAGGATGCACTGTCAAGCCAGCAGGTTTGTCTATCACCATAATATCCTCATCTTCGTGGATTACGGTCAAAGGGATTGGTTCAGCCAAAGGATGGCCTGGCGAGGGGGGGAGCTCGACTGTTATCCTGTCGCTCTTACTTAATTTCTGGCTCGCCTTTGCCTTTTGCCCATTGACCAGAACGTAGCCCTGCTCAATTAGTTTCTGCAAATAAGCGCGTGAGGATTGCGGCAGAACTTGGATTAAATACTTGTCAAGGCGGATGTCAGGAGCGGGTGAATTGAATTGCAGTTTCTTAATTCTGGGGTCCGTGGTTGCGTTCATATTCTTTGCTAAACACCCCCGACTTATAAAAGGAATAAATGAGAACAAAGACACCCATCGTTATAGCTGCGTCAGCGATGTTGAAGGCAGGCCAGTGGAAGTTGCCCCACAAACGGAAGTAAATGAAGTCGGTGACATAACCAAAACGGAGGCGGTCTATGAGATTGCCTGCAGCACCGCCCCAAATCAAACCGATGGATACCATACTCAAGGTGGTAATTCGGGATAAGTAACGAAGGAACAGCAAGACAATGAGCAAACTAGCTATGCCAATAATGATGATAAGAAAGGTTTGATTAGCGAGTAAACCAAAGGCAGAGCCCGTATTTCTAATATGGATCAAACTTAAGCGGCCAGTTATGGGGAGCGATTCTCCCAGCGCTAAGTGGGCTCTGAGCCACAGCTTGCTTAGTTGGTCAAAGGTAACTACCAGAGCAGCAACAATCAGAAACAACCCTAATCTTCGTTTCTGCCTGTCTGAAGAAACCCTTGATTTATCCTCACCCACGAAATCTGGTATTTTGCTGGTCTCCAATTTACTTGGAGATTCATTATCTTGTCCCTTTTGCATCCTTTGCTTGCTGAGCCTTACATTTCATACATAAGCTTGCTTGAGGTATAGCTTCAAGACGAGCTGGCTCTATGGGTTGCCCACAGGAATCGCATAATCCATACGTGCCAGCTTCATATTTCTCTAAGGCATGCTCCACTTCCTTGAGAGACTCCTCGAGCCTTTTTTCCAGGGCTAGTCTTTTCTCCAGTTCGGAGGCTTCATCCGCTCCTTCCTCCCTCTTGCCGAATGGACTGCCTTCCTTTCTCTCCGCCGACGGTTGACCGAGAGCTCTCAACTGTTCTATCTTCTGTAACAGCTCTGCTTTATCTTTCTTTAATCCTTCGTAAAGTTCAGCGGACTCCATCACTTCTTGCCCTCCCGGTGATTCACAGCTATTCTACGCCAAAATTCCACACGGACCACGTGAGACTTGCGGTCCTATTACGCCATGTTGGGCTTGCCAAAGACCTTTCTTACCTCAGGATGCAAAGAGTCCCCCAGTTTTTCCACGGATTCGTATCTAATTTTGTTAAGTTCCCTCTGCTTTTCGCCGAACTCAGTTCTAGAGTAGAGTCTCTCAGGCCGCAGGTAAACGTCATCCACATATCTTACCGCCTTAGGCACCTTAAAGCCAGTGGGAGAATCTACCCAATCCTCTAAACCTCCCCTGAGCAGAGAATCGAGTATTGCCATGGTAGATTCTAACCTAATATCTTTGTAACGTTCGCCTTCTCCTATTCCTCCAGTGTTTATCAGATAGTAATTCAATTGGGGAATACCCTTTATTATCTCATAAAATATGTTAGCATGCTTGGCCAGGTCGCCGGACACAAAGGGGTCGTAAAAGAACTCGCTTCTAATTCTTCCGGCCTGCGTGGGGTCACCAGCTGACGATTCCATTGCCTGTCCCAAGACCATCAAGGCTGCTGCTTGCTCCCGGGTTAGCTTTGATATTGCCGGAATCAAGGGCCCTCTGGTGATAAGAATCATATTGTCAATCCTATCTACATCGATATAGCGACTGGCATGCATAAAATCTCTTCTTAATACCACTGCCCTGCCATTCGATGTTCTATCTAAATTGTAAAAGTCAAAATCTCCGTCTTCAGTCACGTAGACATTCTCGCAGACAGTCTGTGGTTTTAACAGTCCGTAATATATTTCGGTTTGCTCCCCGGGGTTAACGCCCTCCGTTTTTACAAAGATTCCCCCGGCCTCAAATCCATGAAAGGAACCATCGGGCATGAGAGTCCCGCCATCATCCTGAATAAGCCAGGATTTTTCCCTTCCCTTTCTGGCCAGGATTCTACAGGTTGTAGTTGTCTTCCCGTTGGCACTTAATGCCACAAGTAACGTCCCGGAGAGCCGATAGTCCCCGTGTGCTGATTGAAGGTAATCCTCCCGGCAGCCAGCATGTAAGAAGATACCCCCCCTTTTTGTCTTAGCTGCCCAATCCTCGGCGGCGAAGACCCCCTTCTTATATTCCCCTATGTAGTTACCGTTTCTGATTATCTTGACAAACCTTCCGTCATCCAGCATGGCCAATCTGATGGTGATATCTCTCTCAGGGAGTGGCTTTGACTGGTTAGTCTCAAAGGCCTCATCAGCGAAGAACAAGATATAGTAGGTTGGCTCTTTAACCTCCCCCTTTGGGGGTAGAAACAGGTTCCTGGCTCCATAGGCAACATGGGCAAACCGCTCGGGAACAATCAGCCTGACCGTAGTGTTACTAGACTCATTGCCCACAATTCTGTCTACTGAAATCAATCTCTCCTTGCCCAAAGCCTTCTCACACTGAGTCAATAGCCTCACTTCATCCTCGCCGAAGCGATGGTCAACACTATTCTTGGTAAACATTGCTGACCTGGAAGTGGGCTCACTTAGGGCGACGAAGTTCCTGTACAACGTCTTCTTGACGCCTGGCTGTTTTTCCACAAGCTTTCTCAATTCCCTGTCAGAGGGGTTATGAGTCAATCGCTTTTCTTCTCCCGTCTTTTGCCAGATTGTATCGGCGGTTATCACGAATTGTCTTAGCTCGGACATTGTTACGCTCCTAAGGCGAAATGTGGTTTCGCGTTCCCGGTTTTCAGGAACTACGGGGTTAGTATTTGTTGCTTAGACCTCGCGGAACTCTCCTTCAACCGTGCCTTCGTCTCCTCCTCCAGGTTCCCCTCCACCAGGTTTCTCTCCACCGGGTTCCGCTCCGTCGCCCGGCGGAGGCTGCCCTGGTTGCTGGTAAGCCGATGCCCCAACCTTCTGCATGGCTTGCGATAGCTCCTGCATCGCATTACGAATGGCGTTTACATCCTTCCCTTGGAGAGCTGACTTTACACCGGCAATCTTAGTATCTACTTCCGTTCTCACATCGGCGGCTATCTTATCTCCATAGTCACGGAGAGTCTTTTCTGCCGTGTAAGCCAGGCTATCAGCAGAATTGCGTATCTCCATTTCCTCTTTACGTTTGGCATCATCAGCAGCATGTTGCTCGGCCTCTCGCCTCATCTTCTCAACTTCATCTTTGCTCAAGCCGCTCGAGGCGGTAATAGTAATCTTTTGTTCCTTCCCTGTGCCCTTATCACGAGCACTAACATTGAGGATGCCATTGGCATCTATGTCGAACGTCACCTCAATCTGAGGTATGCCTCGTGGTGCTGGCAGGATACCGTCGAGTATGAAGCGGCCCAATGTTCGGTTATCGGCTGCCATGGGGCGTTCCCCTTGAAGGACATGTATTTCCACGCTTGGTTGACTATCACTTGCAGTGCTGAAAATCTGGCTCTTCGAAGTGGGTATGGTAGTGTTGCGGGAAATAAGAGGCGTAGCTACTCCTCCCAGCGTCTCTATACCCAGGGTAAGAGGAGTGACATCGAGAAGAAGGACCTCTCCGACTTCACCCTTAAGCACTCCAGCCTGAATGGCTGCTCCCATGGCGACAACCTCGTCGGGATTGATTCCCTTTGACGGCTCTTTGCCGAAGAACTGTCTCACTTTCTCTTGAACTAAAGGCATTCTAGTTTGACCACCGACAAGGAGGACTTCATTTATCTGGGCTGAAGCAAGTCCGGAATCCTTCAATGCTTGGCGGCAGGGCTCAAGAGTCTGTTCTACCAAATCCATGACCAGTTGCTCCAGTTTGGAGCGGGTCAAGGTGATATTGAGGTGCTTAGGTCCCGAGGCATCAGCGGTAATAAAAGGAAGGCTTATCTCAGTCTGTTGCACCGTGGAGAGTTCAGTCTTCGCTCGTTCCGCTGCCTCTTTGAGGCGCTGCATTGCCATGGGGTCATTTCTGAGATCGATTCCTTGATCTCGTTTGAACTCGCTGCATAGCCATTCGATAACACACTGGTCGAAATCATCCCCACCCAGGTGGGTATTACCGCTCGTAGACTTGACCTGGAAGGTTCCCTCCCCTATCTCCAGGATAGAGATATCGAAGGTGCCTCCACCAAGGTCGTACACTGCAATTGTTCCCTCTTTCTTCTTGTCTGCGCCGTAAGCCAAGGCAGCAGCAGTCGGCTCATTAATTATACGAAGGACGTTCAAGCCGGCAATTGTGCCGGCATCCTTGGTTGCCTGGCGCTGGCTATCATTGAAATAAGCTGGCACCGTTATCACTGCTTCTGTCACTTTGTCGCCGAGGTAGGCTTCGGCATCGGCCTTTAGTTTCTGTAATATCATTGCTGATATCTCAGGCGGCGTGTATTCTTTTCCACCCATGACTACCTTAACTTCGTTATTAGGACCGCGAGTCGTCTTGTAGGACACGCGGCGTGCGTCCTCCTCGATAGGTAGCTCCCTTCCTGGCGGTTCCCCCCATTTTCTTCCCATGAAGCGTTTGATGCTGTAAACGGTGTTTTCGGGGTTAACGACAGCCTGACGCTTAGCCACCTGCCCTACCAATCGCTCTCCATTCTTGCTCATTGCCACTACTGAAGGATACAGGTTAGAGCCTTCCGAGCTGGGGATAAGCTTCGGCTTTCCGCCCTCTACAACAGCAACCTCGCTCAATGTTGTTCCTAGGTCAATACCTACTGCCTTAGCCATATTATCTATCCTCTGAACTTTCCTCTTGAATCTTATTCTTATTATCTGTGCCTACCATGACCATGGTAGGACGAAGGAGTTTGTCCCTAAATTTATAGCCCTTGCGAATCTCCTCTACGACTATGCCCTCTTCCCCCTCTAGCTGGCCCGCCGCTTCATGCCAACAAGGGTCAAAGCATTCTCCCTTGGCCTTGATTTCGGCCAGCCCCTGCGTTTCTAAAACAGCTTTAACTTTATTATAGATGAGTTTTATGCCTTCAGTCCAATTCTGTTCATCAAGCTCGACTGGCAGAGAAGCGAATGCTCTTTCAAAATCATCCAGGATAAGTAGCAGGTCCAAGACAAGCATCCTGTTAGCATACTCAACCATCTCTGATTTCTCCTGCTCAGCACGTCTTACGTAGTTCTCCAGGTCGGCCTGGCTCCTCTGCCAATTGGCTAGATATTTCTCTGCCTTTTCCTTTTCTTCAGCTAGAGCTTTCTGTAATGTCTCTATATCTTCAGATTGCTCAATTCCTGCTTCAAGTACTTCGTCACCCTCAGCCAACTTTGGAACTCCTCTACATGTATTCAGCCACTGAGCTGCTCAACAATGTTGAAAGGCAACTGAGCGAAGAAATAGCTTTAGCGTAGTCCATTCGTTTAGGGCCAATCACTCCCACAATGCCACTGGCCTTGTCAGGTACCCCATACTGGCTGGCTAGTAAGCTCAAGTCCTGCAGCGCTGGTTCCGGGTTTTCTTCGCCAATGACTACCTTCACCCCTCCCCTGCTGGATTCTTGGCTGAATATATTTCTAAGCCAATCCTCTCCTTCCAGAACTTCTAGAATTCCCAGTATTCTAGGACTGCTGGCAAACTCTGGTTGACTCAGCATCAGACGCAATCCTTCAAGATAAGGCTCACCGTAATCTAGCTTATCTTGGGCGCCCATCACTTCTACCAACGATTCAGATATCTGCCTCTCTTCAGAAGATAGTCCCTCTCTCATAGCCAAGATCTGGCTGCCGGTCATCCCGCCGTACACAGAAGTAAGTCTGTTAGCTAGCTTCGTTAATTCATCTTGGCTAACCTTTCTATCAAAAGATAAGACCTGCCGTCTGACTTTTGCTTCATACAAGACCACGATCAGCAAAGCCATGAAATCCTGCAAAGCTACCAAATCGAGATGCTTGAAGCGGCAACGAACCGCTTTGGGAGTGGTTATTACTACCAGATTGCGAACAAGACGCGCTAGAAGCGCCGCCACCGTCCTTAACCATTGCTCTAGCTCTTCCTTTGCTTCCTGAGATATCTGATGAACCAGATACTGTTCAACACGGGGGAGTTTAATCTCTTCCCCTATCAATTCCACATAGTATCGATAAGCCTTATCAGTGGGTATGCTTCCAGCCGAACGATGAGGATGGATGACGTATCCTTCTCGTTCCAGGTACGCTGTATCATTGCGGATGGTAGCCGGGCTTACCTTCAAGCCGTACTTTTCCACAATAGCGCTTGAAGCCACCGGCGCTGCTCCAATGATATAGTCTTCAATTATCACCCTGAGAACAGTCTCTTTTCTTTCTCTCACAGCCATTTAGCACTCTCCGCTTTCGATTGCTAACCGATTAATTTATCACCATGAACACGTTCTGTCAATGATAGCGTGGAAACCCCTTGAAATGTGTTCTTCTTATTGACCGAGGCCGAAATATTAAGTACCATTATAACACGAACGTGAAAACCAACAAGGCATTTTCCTCGACGCAGCGTGATAGCGAAGTAGCTCGAATCCTGAGATTGGAGGCCGAAAGGCAAGCAAACAGCATAAATCTTATTGCCTCTGAAAACCACGCCAGCCGGGCAGTGCTTGAAGCCCAGAGCTCCGTGCTAACCGATAAATATGCCGAAGGATACCCCGGACATCGCTATTATGGCGGTTGTGTCTATATAGACGAAACTGAGGAGTTAGCTGTTGAAAGGGCCAAGAAGCTGTTTAGAGCCGAACATGCCAACGTCCAGGCTCACAGTGGGGCTCAAGCTAACATGGCGGCCTATTCAGTGTTATTGAAACACGGAGATACAGTCATGGGGATGAGTCTCAGCCACGGCGGACATCTCACTCACGGCTGTGATGTCAATTTCTCAGGAAAATGGTATAACGTTGTCCCTTACGGAGTCGATCCGAAGAGCGAGATGCTTAACTACGATGAGATCGAGAGGTTGGCTCTGGCCCATAACCCCAGGCTGATTATAGCTGGGGCGAGTAGTTATTCTCGCACTATTGATTTTGAGAGGCTTCGCTACATAGCTGATAAGGCGGGCGCCAGGCTATTGGTTGATATGGCTCACATAGCGGGGATCGTAGCCGCTGGACTTCATCCCTCCCCTGTGCCCTATGCTCACGTTACCACTTCTACCACGCAAAAGACGCTGCGCGGTCCGCGGGGTGGCTTCATTTTGTGTGATAAGGAGCGGGCTTCAGCTATTAACGCTGCAGTTTTTCCCGGGATGCAGGGCGGTCCCTTCATGCATATCATCGCTGCCAAAGCCGTGTGCTTCTTTGAAGCTATGCAGCCCGAGTTCGTTGATTACCAGAAGTCAGTGCTGAAGAATGCTCGGGTTTTGGCTTCTGAACTCCAGAGATATGGGATGCGCGTTGTTTCCGGGGGTACAGACAACCACATTGTCCTTGTCGACCTTTCTCCCCAAGGGATAAGCGGGAAGGATGCCGAACAGGCTTTGTGGAGCGCAGGTATCTCGGTAAATAGAAATACCATTCCTTTTGATCCCAAGCCTCCAGTGATTACGAGTGGTATCAGGCTGGGTACGTCGGCAGTGACCACGAGAGGTTTTGGTACAGAAGAGATGAAGCGCATTGCTTCTTTTATTGCCAAGGTGCTCTCACTTTCGTCGGATGAGCGTGTACAAGAACAGGTCCACCAGGAAATACAAGACATGTCCCAACAGTTCCCCATTCCCGGACTGGCATAAGACATCTCTTTCTCACTTGATTCCTCTCCTTGGATTAATTTCTCTATTTGCTTTTGGCGAGGAAGCTGAAACTGGACATATACATCGGCGCGGAAATACTGCAAAAGGGATACGTTTGGTTTTGTGTTTTTGGCTCTCGTCAAAATTCTTCGACTGTGCTAAGGTGGTTAGGACTAAAGGTCCATATAATGCCCAAGGTGAAAATAATCAACACGGTAAAAAGGTCTTTCAACCTTCTCAAGAAGGACCCTACACTCATAGTACTTTTTATCTTGCCGGCGCTATTTCCGATTGAAGGAATAATTACCAGTTATCTAAGGACTTTCATCCTTTCTGGGCCTCCTCAAAATACCCCTCCAATGCTTTCTATCCTTCTTTCGCTGCTTTATTTTATCATCGGTTTCTTTTTCGGGGTATGGGCATCCGCTGGGGCTGTCCTGAAAGTAACGGAACTTGAGAAAGGAAGTAAAATGGGGTTAAAAGAAGCCCTGTCTAAAGGACTTAAAAAAGTCCCCAAGCTCCTAATTCCAGCCATCGTAGGCTTAGTGATTTACATCTTACTCTATGCTAGCTTGATGATAGCGCTCATTCCCCATATATTTACAGGAATGCCTCCGCTAACTCAGGGCGCGGAACCTTCCATCATCGTGCTTCGACTGGCAATGGGTTTTCTACTCATAATCGGGCTTTACGTTGCGACAAGGCTACGCCTTTATGCGCCGGCATGTGTCCTTGAAAACAATTTTGGGCTAAAAACAAGCTGGAAACTGGTGAAGGGCAATTGGTGGAGGCTTTTCGCAATCGTCTTAATCTTTGGAGCGATGTCAGCCATTATCAGCGAGATACCGATAGCAGGAGTATTCCTCCGCGGGTTGATAGTGGATCCATTAACTATCACAGCTATGACTCTTGTCTATTTCCAGTTGAGAGAAGCAGAGTCGAGTGGGGAAGGGCATAAGGAATCTCTGTAATACGTCTCCATACCCATGCGAGTCTGAAGTCCACACTGCGCAACTTTGTGACGAAGGTCTCAGTCAAGCCGATAGCATGGAGAACGGGAAAAGCCAAGAAACGGCGATGATTTCATGCTATAATCTAGTATCTCCATAACTATCGCTGAAAAACGAAGTTCTCCGTGGGATATTAGATAGGTGAGAGGTAATGATGGACGAATTAAGAGTATTTAGCGGCACTGCTCACCCCGCCTTAGCGAGGGCTGTGTGTGGTTACTTAGACATACCTCTGGGGGAGGCCGACGTCTTTGAGTTCAGCAATGAGAATATTTTTGTACGCATACTGGAAAATGTCCGGGAACGGGACGTCTTTGTCATTCAGCCCATTTGTTCTCCCGTTAACAGAAGCCTGGTCGAGTTGCTTATCATTCTTGATGCTTTCAGGAGAGCTTCAGCGGGGCGCATCACGGCTGTCGTTCCCTATTATGCCTATAGCCGCACTGATAAGAAAGACCAGCCCAGGGTTCCCATAACCGCTCGCTTGATTGCCGACCTAATTACTACGGCTGGAGCGAATAGATTGCTGACAGTGGATCTCCATGCCCCTCAAATTCAAGGGTTCTTCACCATACCTGTGGATGAGCTCACCGCTCGGCCCATGTTGACTCAATATTTCAAGGAAAAAGCTCTGGATAACCTGGTAGTCGTTGCTACTGATATTGGTATTTCCAAGGCAGCCCGTGATGTGGCTGCTAAACTTGGAGCCCCCCTGGCTATTATGGAGAAGAGGCGCGTGGGAAACGCCGACGCCAGTGAAACCCTCAACGTAATCGGTGAGGTCGAGGGAATGCATGCCCTGACGGTTGACGATGAAATTGATACCGCTGGTTCTCTGGTCGGAGTTGTGAATGCCCTAATGAAGCAAGGTGCTACTGAGATCTACGCCTGCTGCAGTCATCCCGTTTTCTCTGGTCCCGCTATTCAGAGGATAGCCGCCAGCCCGGTGAAAGAAGTAGTGGTTACCGATACTATACCTGTGAATGACGATAAGAGACTGAATAAGATTACCGTTTTGTCCACAGCCTCGCTTATTGGCGAAGCCATTCATCGCATCCACACCGGCTTATCAGTGGGAGCGATGTTTGAAGGATAACTCCGCCAAATACAAGGAAGGGTTGGGAAATACCAAATCCTGAGCACTGTACAAAGTTAAAAATCAAAGGTAAAAAATCAAAATGACAAACTAAAGTGTAGAGATTTTTGATTTTTGCTCTGTCATTTTGCATTTTTATTTTTGCCTTTTGCTTTTCGAGGAAATTTGTGTGGGGCTTAGAGATTAGGATTTAGAGTTTCATCGTTCAATGGTTAAGTGGCTTAGCAGTCTGATTGATTCCAATGAGAAAGAGCTGAAGCGACTTCAGCCTCTGGTTGGCGCTATAAACTCGCTCGAGCCTGACTTCGAAAAGCTCAGCGATGCTCAGCTTCGGGCCAAAACCGATGAATTCAAGGCTCGGCTGAAGGACGGCGAAGGCCCGGATGAGATTCTGCCCGAGGCTTACGCTGCTGTTAGAGAAGCAGCCAAGCGAACCATAAAGCAGAGACATTTCGATGTCCAGCTAATAGGGGGAATCATCCTTCACCAGGGTAAGATAGCCGAGATGAAAACTGGTGAAGGAAAAACCCTGGTAGCTACCTTGCCTCTCTACCTCAATGCCCTCACGGGACAGGGCTGCCATCTGGTTACCGTGAATGATTATCTCGCCAAGCGAGATTGCCACTGGATGGGTCCCATTTACCACGCCCTGGGTGTAAGCGTGGCCTGCATCAATGCGCAGCAAGCAGCTGGCCAAGCTGCCCCTTCCTATATCTATGACTCCAGCTATGAGTCGGAAGACCAGAAGTGGAAATTTCTTCACCCTATCACCCGCCGCCAGGCTTATGAGGCAGATATAACTTATGGCACCAATAATGAGTTTGGTTTCGATTACCTCCGAGATAATATGGTCTGGGATTTGTCCCAATGTGTCCAGCGTCCCCTGACCTATGCCATCGTGGACGAAGTTGATAACATCCTTATCGACGAAGCCCGTACACCATTGATTATCAGCGGAGCTGCCGAAGAAGCAACTCAGAAATATTACGCCTTCGCCCAGCTAGCATCCCGCCTGAGCAAAGACGCAGACTATGCCATTGATGAGCGAACACGCGCAGTCCACCTTACCGAGATAGGCATGAACAAGATGGAGAAGATGCTGAAGCATGAGGGCTTGCTCAAAGCACCTGACCTTTATGACCCCTCTAATTACTTCCTCACTCAATATATGGACAGTGCCCTCAAAGCTCATGCCCTGTTCAAGAGGGACAAGGACTATGTGGTCAAGGATGGGCAGGTCATCATTGTGGATGAATTCACAGGCAGACTGATGTTCGGCAGGAGATATTCTGAAGGATTGCATCAAGCCATCGAGGCCAAAGAGGGGGTAAAGATTCAACGAGAATCAGTTACCTTAGCCACCATCACCTTCCAGAACTACTTCCGCATGTATCAAAAACTGGCGGGCATGACCGGTACCGCGGCTACGGAGGCCGAGGAGTTTCACAAGATTTATAACTTAGAAGTGGTTGTTATTCCTACAAACAAGCCCTTGATTCGCACGGAATACCCTGACCAGATTTACAAAGACGAGAAAAGTAAATTTGCTGCCGTAGCCAGGGAAATCAAGGAATTATACGAACAGAAAAGGCCTGTCCTTATCGGCACAACATCTATTGAGAAATCGGAGTATTTATCTGACCTCCTGAAGAAAAATGGCATACCTCATCAAGTGTTAAATGCCAAACATCATGAGAAAGAGGCTGATATTATCGCCCAGGCAGGCCAGCCTGGCGCAGTGACTGTTGCAACCAATATGGCTGGAAGGGGTGTTGATATTATACTTGGGGGGACAGCGCCTGGTTATAAGCCCTACGAGGATTTAAGAGAATATACTCTGAAAGAGATAAGGGCCTTTGTGGGAGATGGGTTAGCGTTTCTGAATGACCAAAAGGAAGATATGGGGTGGTCGGACGCATACAGGCAGAGGCTAGCGGATGAAGAGAAAGGAATACGGCAGATTCAGGAGCAATTGGCCCCACTTATAACAAGGTATTATGAGGAGTTTGGGCAAGAAGATGAAGTGGCTGAAGGGGGAACCGAGCGGGAATTTGAGCTGAAGAAGATCCAGCAAATGGAGGAGACGTTAAGGCAAAGTGTGGAAGATTACTTACGAGAATATGAGGGATGGGCGCAAGAAGTCGAAGAAAGACTGAAACGGAAGGGGGGAGAAGTTCAAAATCTTGGCAGAGATGCGTTATGGCAAAAAATCAAAGGTCTACTAAGCCGCAGAACGCAGAGAGAACCGAAACAGTCTACTGATCTAATTCTGAAGAAAATCTTGGGAGCTAGAACACAATCCAAAGAGTGGAGGCCGAGGAATAGAAAGGTAGTTGAGCTGGGCGGGCTCCACATTGTGGGCACCGAGCACCACGAAGCCAGACGAATTGACAATCAGCTTCGAGGAAGGGCGGGGAGGCAGGGAGACCCCGGCAGCTCTCGTTTCTATGCATCTATGGAAGATGAGATTGTTCGCCGGTTCGGCGGCGACCGTGTCAAGGGGATTATGCAGTGGGCAGGTATGGATGAGAATACCCCCATTGAGCATTCCTTTGCCACCAAGGCTATGACCAATTCCCAGGTCCAGACCGAAGGCTACCATTTCAATACTCGTAAACACCTTGTGGAATATGATGATGTCGTCAACACACACCGCGAGGTGATTTACGCCGAGAGAAAGAAAATCCTCAGTGGCGCCGACCTCAAGGCAAATATAATCTCCATGGTTCAGGATGAAATCAAGGACCTGGTAGGCAGGCATCTCAGCGGCCCTCACCTAACCTCTCCCTTCAAGGGAGAGGAAGAAGGTGAGGGTGAACGAGAGAAATCTAGTCTCTCCGCGTTGCTCGAGGACATATCCACTGTCTTCCCCTTGTCGCCACAATTCAGAAGCGATGGGCTGTCTGAACTCAGCGAGAAGCAAATCACAGAAAAATTGACCGATTATGCCACCGAGCTTTACAACCAGCGGGAGCAAGAGCTAGGCCCTCAGAACATGCGAATAGCGGAGAGGCTGGTAATGTTGCGAGTTATCGACCGGTTATGGATGGAGCACCTTACCGCTATGGAACATTTGCGCCAGGGGATAGGTCTGCGGGCTGTCGGTCAGGAACAGCCGCTGGTGGTGTATAAGAGGGAAGGGCATGCCTATTTTGAAGCCCTCTTAGCTAGCATTCAGCATGACGTCGCCCATACTATTTACCACGTTGGCATCTCTAAAGAAGCCCCGCAAAAAAAGAAAGAGGCGGTGCCGGTGGGCAAAAGGGTTGGGCGTAATGACCCCTGCCCGTGCGGCTCAGGCAAGAAATACAAACATTGCTGCGGGAAGTAGAAAGCTTTGTCCCGATAAGTAGGGACTGGTGTTTGCGAGCGAAGCGACCGCTTGTTATGAAAGGGAGGAGATGCATGAAAAAATCATCGGAAGTTGAGGTCAAAATCGGCTTTTCAGTTGCAGACTTGATCGCTGCGTTACAGCAGCTAAGCGACGAGGATAGAGAATTCTTTATTGAAAATCTCTTAGCCGCTACGAGCCCTGAGTATCTGGAGAGCATTGACGAGGAGCGGAGGGACTATAAAGAAGGAAAAATCATTCCATATGAAAAGGTGTTCAAGGGATAAATTCCACTCCAATGAACTACAAAATTGTCTTCACTAAAAGGGCAATGAGGGATATTTCTAAATTGGAGCCAGAGATCAAAGAAAAAATTGGAGACGCCCTAAAAAGATATGGGAAAGACCCTTTGAATTATGCTAGGAAGATGACTGATCCCTCTTTGGGAAGTTATAGGCTTAGAATAGGAGATTACAGAGTCATATTTGACGTTGAGGGTGATGAAATAATAGTGCTGCGTGTTGGTCACCGCAAGGAAATTTGTCGAAGATGACGCTTCTGGATCTCCTCTCCCTTTGTGGGACAGGACTAAGGGCATATATTAAATTCATCGAAGGAGGAGGGTGCGATGCCAATTTATGAGTATAAAGCAAGAAACGGTGCTCACTGCAAGCTGTGTAAAGGAAAGTTCGAGGTCAGACAGGGGATAAATGATGAACCGCTGACAAGATGCCCCGAATGCGGCGCCGAGATAGGGAAGGTCTTTTCTCGCCCATTCCTGGGCCGAAGAGAGTCCCTTAGCCATGAAGGTCCCTTGAATTATTTGGAGGACGAGGACGAAGAATTAGGGTTGGAGGAAGACCTTGCCGAAGACGAAGTCTGGGAGTGAGGGGGGCATTAGGGCATAGCTACGTTTGCTGTTTATCTCGGGCACTGCCTCGGGCATTCATGAGTGCCAAAAGTGTGACCTGCTACGTGCGCTAAAAAAGCGAAAGAGAGAAGGCCAGCTTGTGTAGCTAATGTGCTTACCGGAGTCGATTAAAAGGAGGGAATTATGTCACAAAAAGTAACCAAGGAAGAGCTTTTGGCCAAAGCAAAGAAGCCAGCGGAAGATGCTATGAAATTGCACGCATTCTATCGGGGTAAGATGCAGACTGTGCCCAAATGCCAGGTCCGTGATTTTAATGATTTTGCCATCTATTATACCCCCGGTGTTGCTGAACCCTGCCGGGCGATAAAGGCAGATGTGTCGAAATTTGCCGAGTTCACTAACAGATGGAACACTATAGCTGTTGTTTCGGATTGCACCAGGGTGTTGGGACTCGGGGATATTGGTCCTAAGGCAGGCTATCCCGTAATGGAAGGAAAGTGCTTATTGTTCAAATACCTCGGCGGTGTAGATGCTGTGCCTATTTGTTTAGATACCAAAGACCCTGATGAAATCATCCAGACGGTTAAATGGCTGCAGCCATCCTTCGCCGGCATTAACCTGGAAGATATTGCCAATCCTAAGTGCTTCTATATTCTGGATCGCCTGAGGGCCGAAGCTGAGATTCCTGTGTGGCATGATGACCAGCAAGGAACAGCTACGGTAATGCTGGCCGGGCTGATAAACGCTTTGAAGATTGTGGGCAAGAAGATGAACGAAGTGAATATTGTGCTCGTGGGTTCGGGAGCAGCCAACGTGGCTTCTGCCAGGCTTCTCTTCGCCTGCGGGGCCAGGCCTGAGTCCACCATAGTGGTTGATAGTACAGGCATCCTTCATCCCGGACGGAAAGACATAGCGGATAAGAAAGAAGCATATGCCGATAAGTGGCGATTTTGCCAGACTACTAACGGTGAGAAAAGGACTGGCGGCTTAACTGAGGCATTGAAAGGTGCTGATGTACTTATCTCTTATTCCAAGTCGGGGCCTGGAGTAATTTTGCCTGAGCAAGTCAAGGTAATGGCAAAGAATGCTATATGTTTCATTTGCGCCAATCCTATACCTGAAATCTGGCCCTGGGAAGCTAAAGAAGCAGGAGCTAAAATTGTAGCGACTGGCAGGTCCGATTTCCCCAACCAGATAAATAATTCCATAGGCTTTCCCGCCATATTTCGTGGCGTTCTCGATGTCGGCGCAAAGACCATCACCGATGATATGTGCATCGTCGCCGCCCGGTCATTAGCAAAATATGCCGAAGAGCGCGGCATGAATGAAGATAACATCGTACCGACAATGGGGGAGACGGCAGCTTATGTTCAGGAAGCGGTAGATGTAGGGATGGAAGCTCAAAAGGAAGGGATTGCCTCCGTGAAAATAAGCCGTGAGGAATTGCGGAAGAAAGTCGAGTCCATGATAAATAGTGCCAAGGCAACTCACGATGCCTTAGTAAACGCAGGCTGTATCCCTCCAGCCGTGACCGATTAAGAGCGCCTGCGGGCTTGCATTGAAGCCCGTTTAGAAACTCTCGAATTCTGTTGAGAGGGCTGTCTTTATTAGTATGGTGCTACTGTGCCTTCCGAGTGCCGTGACGACTCATGCTTCAATGTATCTCTTCGTTCTTCGAACGCACGGCTACAATTCTGGAGCCAAGTCTTAAACATCTTTACGATTTGTTGTAGGTTTACTAACACTATTGACGCTGTGCTAAAATGCGAATCAAGGAAAAACTGCTACGGTGCTTGCAGCTGAAGTCAACCATGTAGTTAAGTCCTTTACCGACAAGGTCGCCGTTGACGATTTGTCCTTCTCGGTGGCCCAAAGCGAGATATTCGGCCTGATTGGTCCTAACGGTGCCGGAAAGACTACCACCATCAGGATGATGATGGACATCATCAAGCCAGATTCGGGCGATGTGACCATCCTCGGCGAGAAGTTGAATGAAGCCACCAAGAATAGGCTTGGCTACCTGCCCGAGGAGAGGGGGCTGTATAGAAAGCTGAAGGTCATAGATTCTATAATCTACCTCGCCTCACTCAAGGGTATGGACAGGCACTCGGCCACAGGAAAAGCCGACGAGCTGCTCAGTCAAACCGGCATGTTAGCCAGCAGGAATAAGAAGATTGAGGCACTGAGCAAGGGCATGGGGCAGATTATCCAGTTCATCGTTGCCATCATCCATGAACCGGACCTGGTCATACTGGATGAGCCCTTTGCCGGCCTTGACCCGGTCAACACTGAGCTGCTAAAAGGGATGGTCGCCGATCTGAGGAATCAGGGTAAAGCTGTAATCCTGAGCACGCACCAGATGAACCAGGTAGAGGAACTATGCGACCGTATCTTAATGGTCAACGACGGGCACGCCGTTCTCTATGGGGACCTGAGTGAAATCAAGTCAAGATATAAAGGCAATTCGGTGCTGCTGGATTTCGCGGGAGAACTGGGAGAAGTACCGGGAGTTACCGGTAAGCGAGCCCATAGAGGCTACACTGAGTTGACGCTGGATAGCGAGACAACCCCCCAGCAGGTTCTGGCGCATTTGATGAGCCATGGCACGCTAATCAACCGCTTTGAAGTAGCTACTCCTTCACTTAACGAAATATTCCTGAAGGAGGTGGGGAAGAAGGCGTGAACAAGACGCGATTGATATTCCGGCATGAATTCCTGAATGCGATAAAGAGGAAAGGGTTTATCATTATGACCCTTATAGTGCCCGTCTTGGCTCTCATAGGCATAGGTGTTTTCCAGCTCGTATCAACGGGCGAGCCACCGTTAGTGGAGACGATCACCATCGGCTATGTCGACGAGGCCGGCGGATTCGACCAGTATACTAGTCAGGGATATATACAGCTGGTCCATTTTGATAGACCTGGTGATGCCAAGGCTGCCTTGATTGGCGGCGATGTTTCCGAGTATTTCGTCATCCCAGCGGACTATCTATCAACCGGGGTAATCAACCGTTATACCCTGGAGAGAGAGCTGCAGACACCCCCGGCCATCGCGGTGTCCATTAAAAATTTTCTCACCAGCAATCTCTTAACGGGGAAGGTCCCTCCAGATACTGTGGAACTGGTAGAGAAACCCTTAAACCTGACGGTGACCAGGCTTACGGAGACGGGGGAAGTGGCTACCGAGCAGGGCGGATACGGGAATGTTATAATCCCCGCTATCTTTGCCCTACTGCTAGCCCTTTCCCTGATGCTCTCTTCCATCTACCTGGTGCAAGGGTTGGGGGATGAGAAGGAGAGCCGCCTTATCGAGGTATTGCTCTCCTCGGTTTCCCCCCGGCAGTTGCTCACCGGCAAGGTTCTAGGGCTGGGCGCCGCCGGGCTGGTGCAGGTGGTCGTCTGGCTGGCCTCGTTACCACTACTTTTGAACCTGGCCTCGTCCACCATGGGCGGCTTTTTCGGCACGATACAATTACCGGCCAACTTCGTGGTACTGGGGATAGTCTATTTCATCTTGGGTTATTCATTGTTCGCCGCCCTCTCGGCGGGCGTCGGCGCCATCAGCCCCAGCGCCCGGGAAGGACAGCAACTGGCTGGCATTTATACGCTCTTCCTCTTTGTGCCCCTCTGGTTTGCATCCTTATTGTTTGCCTTCCCGAACAGTCCAATCTGGTCAGTACTGACTATTTTCCCGGTCACGGCTCCTATGGCCGTGATGCTCAGGCTGGGCGTAACCGGTGTTGCCGCCTGGGAACTGGCGGTCAGTTTAGCAGTGGTGGTGCTCTCCATCATTCTGGTTATGTTCTTGGCAATTAGGGCTTTTCGAGTCTACCTGCTCATGTACGGGAAAAGACCTGCTTGGGGAGAAATTATCCGCAGCCTCAGGACTGGATAGGCTATCTTGAACTTAAGCTTCAGCTGCGCCGCATTCACCGGCCTGGCCTTTGAGCGTTTCCACAGCATGAGGCAGCGCCGGTAGTATCACTTCAAGGCACTCGCGTACCGCCTTGGGGCTTCCCGGCAGGTTGATGATTAGGCATTTGCCACGAGTGCCCACGACAGCTCGACTGAGCATAGCATGTGGGGTTTTCCTGAGGCTCTCAGCCCTCATCGCCTCGGCAAAACCGGGGACAATCCTATCCACCACGGTTAGAGTCGCCTCCGGGGTAACATCTCTAGCAGTGAGTCCGGTTCCACCTGTGGTGATGACCACATCTAGGCTGTCTTCATCTGCCCACTTAACCAGCTTTTCAATGATGAATTCCTTTTCATCAGGGATGATGTCATAATTTACAATGCACACATCCATGCCGGAGAAGATTTCACGAATAGCCTCTCCACTTTTGTCCTGACGCTCCCCTCTTGAGCCTTTGTCACTGATGGTCAATATCCCTACGGTAAACATCTTCCTTCACCTATAATCTTCCGTTGATGAAAGTCCCCTGTCCACTATGTGTCCAACTAAAATAAGGGCTCTATTCTTCATGACTTCCCTTGGCTCTCTTATCTAAACAGAGGGGTTGTGGAATTAAGAGGCATTGTTCTACCTGTTCAACACAAAACTCTTTTCTATGAAATCGGCTATTGCCACTGTGTCACCCCATCTGAAAACTGGCGGCTTGCGACCATCAGCTATCAGAGTCTCCAATGACGCATCGGTGACAATGGCCGAAAGTTCCTCAGGGGAACACAATAAGTCGTCCCCAGGTTCTTTCCTATGCACTTCGATTTTGGGGATCTTGCTTTTCTTGAATCCTTCGGCAAGAACGAGGTCGAATCCAAGGCCAATGATGGGCATAATTTCCTCAATATTAAGCTCACGGTCCAAATTCTTAATAAAGGCGAGCTTGTCAGGCGAACTAATACACACAGCATCGCTGCCCGCTTGAGAAAACTTCCAGCTATCTTTTCCAGGATGGTCTATCTCCATCCCGCCATGGCTATGCTTTACAGCAGCGACTTTGTATCCTCTTTTCTTAAACTCGGCAATAAGCTGCTCCATAAGCACAGTTTTGCCGGATTCCGATTTGCCCACGATGGAAACAATCGGCGACGTTTTCACCTCACCTTGCTCCTCTTCCCAATCGAGCATCTGCACCTTGACCACGTCTCCGGCTTTTGCCCCATTGCTGTTTTCTGGGATAACGGCCAAACCATTGGCCTTGGTCATGGACGTAAGCATCCCTGAGCCCTGGGGACCGGTGATGGAGGCATGGTATCGGCCACCGCGCTTGCTTACCATAACCCTGACGAAGAGCCGGCGCGCATCAGTACTCCCAATATCATCCTCAATAATCGCTCGGACAGTCGGCTTGGCCAGCATTTTCTTCCCTATCATCTTTAGTATGGCGGGACGGGCGAATTGCTCAAAGGTAATCATGGAGCTGACGGGATTGCCCGGCAGTCCCAAATGAGGCACCTTCCTCTTTTTCCTTCCTTCAACCTTCTTAATCACCCCAAAGGCAATAGGTTTTCCGGGCTTCATACAAACGGTCCAGAAACCAATCTCCCCCTGCTCTGCCAGGACGTCCTTCACCATATCATAGTCTCCCTTAGAGACACCGCCGGAGGTGATAAGCATATCTGCATCCAACCCCTCGGCTATCTTCTCGGTTAGAGACTGAACTGAATCGCGCCCTATGCCCAGGATTCTGGGGATTCCGCCGTAGCGAGAGACTGCAGCAGCAATGGTATAGGTATTGCTGTTATAAATCTTACCAGGAGGTAATGGCTGGTCAACACCGATAAGCTCATCCCCTGTAGCTAGAATAGCCACAATCGGCCGACGAATAACCAGCGCGGTAGGAAGTCCCAGGGACGCTAGCACTCCTATCTCTTGAGGACGGAGCACCGTTCCCTCCTTGAGGATTAGTCTTCCTCTGGCAATATCCTCGCCTCTGCGGCGGACATTCAATCCCGTCTTCGCCTGGCACAGTACGCTGATTTGCGACAAGTCCTTTCTGGACGATTTGCGGCTAACCTCATCGGTATCCTCAAATTTAACTACGGTATCAGCCCCTTCGGGCAATGGTGCTCCCGTCATAATGCGGATAGCCGTCCCCGGCTCGACCTCTTTTGTGGGCATAGACCCGGCAGCAACCTCTCCGACCACGACTAAATGTCTGGGTGACGATTCACTAGCCCCACGAGTGTCTTCAGCCCGCAGGGCATAACCATCCATGGCGGAATTATCCAGTGGTGGAATATCTATCGTGGAATAAACATCCTCAGCCAGAACCTGTCCCAGGCACTCCAGAATAGGCTTGTGTTCGGGCTCAAGGACCTCAACACAGCTCAAAACCTTATCGAGAGCTTCTTCCACAGAGATCATTCGACAAACTCCTAGAACCGTATTATAGATTATCTTCTTCGGCATACCAACTTCCCTGCTATTTCCATTTATGCAGACCGGTGGCTCAGGTTCAGCTCAATTTGACTTTTGGTGGCTTTAGCTCTACTATTTAGCAAAGCGAGGAGGCAAAAAATGAGAGAAAAGGTAGAAGCAGCCCTGGCAAAAGTCAGGCCGATGTTGTTAGCCGATGGAGGGGACGTCCAACTAATAGATGTAGAGGACGGGGTGGTGAAATTGAAGTTGACTGGCGCCTGCGGCGGCTGCCCCATGGCAACTATGACCCTGAAGGGTGGAATTGAGCGGGTACTTAGAGAACAAGTGCCTGAAGTTAAGGAAGTAGTGGCTGTCTAACCTGCGGCACCATCTCAAGGAGAAGGAGAAGACGGAAGCGAATCAAGCTGGAGACTTAGATGCCTCGAGAATATTTTATCTGCCACTCTTGTGGTGAAAGAGTGGAATGTAGTGGAAAGAAGCGACCCTGTGAGGTGCTCGATGGCTGGCTTATGGTTTCACTATGGAAGGGACCAGAGGCAGTCGAGCATTATAATTTCTGTTCCTTGAGTTGCCTCAAAACATGGGTGGATACGCAGCTTCCTCAAGTCCCTGACGCATTCTTAAGGGCTTTTGAGAAAGGAAGGGAATAAAAATGCCCATCTATGAGTATTGTTGTCCTGAGTGCAGCTTCAAGTTTGAATTACTTCGCCACCAAAGCCAGGCAGACGAAAGCGCCTCTTGCCCTCGCTGTCGTCATAAGGCTAAACGAATATTCTCCTCTTTCGCCTCTTTTTCTAAGAGCGGTGAAGGGCCATCTACCCCGATTGGAGGGGCGTCCTCTTGTAGCTCATGCTCTGCTACGAGTTGTTCCAGCTGCCAAATGTAGCTCCCTCACGAGAAACTACCAAGAGCCCAAATAAAGAGAGCATTAAATGACCGACCTGTGAGAATAAATACTAAGCACGCAATTACATCGGTGAGCCCAGATGATTGAGATAAGAAGAGAAGACTTCTGTGTCGATGAGATAATCAAGAAAATGAAGGCCCCTAAGATAGGGGCATTATCAATTTATCTGGGCACTGTACGCGAGTTCCCTGAGGGAGTGGGACTGGAATTTGAAGGCAATGATCAGGCTGCTCAGAAATTAAGGGAGATACAGGAGAGAGCAATCAATAGATTTGACGTTGAGGATGTAGCCATAATGCATCGAGTGGGTTTCTTAGGCATATCAGAGAATATTGTACTGGTAGCAGTTTCCGCGTCCCATAGAGAGTCAGCTTTTGGTGCTTGCAGAAGCATAATAGACGATATAAAGGATTTACATAAATCATGGGGGAAAGTGGTATCGAAGTAGAAATTCGTGTGAAACCGTTCTTACCACGGCTTCCGGTGCACTCGCGATATCTGAACCAAAACCTTTTGCTGAATTTGAACATAAGAGGTAGAGTAGTCTAAAATACACCGGTCACTTCGGTTCGTCAAATGCATGAACTTGGAGTCACTGAAAACATAGTTAATATTGCTTTAACCAAAGCTGGTGAGGCGCAAGCTAACAAGGTCGTCCGAATTAACCTGGTAGTCGGCGAGTTGTCAGGATTTGTCCCCGATTGTATTCAGTTTTATTTCGATTCGCTCAGCAAAGATACCATCGCTCAAGGAGCAGTGCTCCACTTTGAATCGGTGCTAACTGAATTGCGCTGCCGCGATTGTGCCACGATTTTCCAGCCTCAGGATACCCTGTGGTCTTGCCCTAAATGCGCGGGGCGGAGCGTAGAAATATTCAAGGGACGAGAGCTCTATATTGAAAGCCTAGAAGTAGAATGAAGAAGATAGAAGTTATTCAGAACATCCTGGAGGCTAATGAGACCATAGCTAGCCGGAATCAGCAGCTGCTCGATAAGCACGAGGTCTTCGTTATTAACATTATGTCAGCCCCAGGTGCTGGCAAGACGAGCCTTATTCTGCAAACTCTGACGAGGCTGAAGGGCAGGCTGGACATAGCTGTTATCGAAGGCGATGTTGCTTCCACAGTAGATGCTGAGAAAGTGCAGAGCACGGCAAAAGCAGTAGTTCAAATAAATACCGGAAAGATGCCGGAAAGTTGCTCATTGATGGCGGCCATGATTGAATCAGCACTGAAGGACATGCCTTTGGATAACATAGGCCTAATCTTAATCGAAAATGTAGGCAATCTCATTTGCCCCGCTGAGTTTACCCTGGGAGAACACAAGCGAGTGGTGATTTCCAGCCTGCCTGAAGGGGATGATAAGCCCATTAAGTATCCCCTGATTTTTGTCGATGCCGATGCTGTGATAATAAATAAAATGGACCTTCTTCCCTATGTTGATTTCGATATTGCCGCCTTTCGGCGTTCCATCACAGGACTAAATCCTAGAGCTGAAATTTTCGAACTTTCTAGCAAGACTGGCGAAGGGATAGAAAAGTGGTGCTCGTGGATATTGGAGCAAGTTAAAGCCAATGCCACAGAGCACTAGAGGTTCTACACCTAATAAACCTCTCAGCTTGAAAACGTTTAGAGGTACTGGAACACTTAGCTGATATTCTGCCTCCGTGTGAAGGTGAAGAATGGGGGTCTTGACAATTTCCTGCGAATGACATACATTTGCGTGTCTATATAAGGATTTTGAGGAAGTCAAGCTATTACAGCAATATAATCAGCTTTGAAATAGAATCCCTCTCGAGAGAGAGTGTTCAAGCGGTAGAGTATGAGGTTTATAGTCACAGCGGTTGTTGCTTATGTGGTTTATCTCCTTCTTACCATTGGTAGCGGCACCGTTCTTTTATGGAGTACCGCCGAGCTCATCGTCGGGGCAGTACTCGCTGTGGTGGTTGGTGCCGTGCTCAGGAACCGGTTCATCGGCAAAGACCTTCGCATGCTGAACCCGCGGCGCTGGTTTACCTTCCTCGTTTACCTGTTCCCCTTTTTCTTGGCCATGGCCAAGGCCAATGTTGATGTGGCCTACCGCGTCATCACGGGGCGGATTAATCCGGCTATCGTGAAGATAAATCCCAAACTGAAGAACGACATGTCACTTACCATCCTGGCCACTTCCATCACCCTGACGCCGGGAACACTGAGCGTCGACGTCAACCCGGAAACCAACGAACTGTATGTACACTGGATAAATGCTGATCCTGA
>JBATUN010000011.1:0-19243 GCA_049671165.1 Dehalococcoidia bacterium
CGCCATCAACATCCACTGTTGCCGAGGCATGTACCCAGGCGGTGCCTGCTACAGACGAGTTGACCGTGACATAGACCTTTCCGGATCCATCGGTGATGTAGGGGCCAGTGCTCGTTATGGCGCCCGCAGTGCTGGAGCCATCCAGCCAGGCGCTCACAGTGACGCCATCGGCAGCAACCCAACCCGCACCAAGATTCTTCTCTAGGGTTATGTTGAACGTGTGGGCAATGCCTACGGGGTTAGTTGCGTTTGGCGCTATCGAGATGCGGGCATCCACGCCGGTGTAGTGGTCGGGGTCGCTATCTGTGACATTGAAACCGTCGGAATAGCCCGTGGTAGTACCTGTATTGCTGTACTGGCCAACGGTAGCTGTGCCGTATGCCTCATAAATCCAGGCCTCAGTGGGGTCCAGGAAACCGACGTTGCCAGTGTCACCACTCACGTACGCTGGGTTCACGCCGCCTACAGAGTCGGTTACAGTGACGCTGCTTAGCGGCACGGTACCCGGATTGGTCACATTATAGGTCCAGTTTACGGCATCACCAACGGCAATGTACGGCCCGGGCGCCGAATTGTTGTCGGTCCCGTTGGTCATCTTGACGATGTTGATAGCCGGGCTAGTCGAGGCAAAGAGATTATCCTCTGTAAAGTCGTCTACCAGGGAGCCCATGAATGCGCCAATATGGAAGGCGCCCAGTTCCCCGCCCTGGTCCGAGAGGGTGCTGAAGTCCAGAATCTGGAACTCCAAATCCGGATCAGAAGGTGGGTTCCAGTAAACAGTGCCGAGATGACTCGTCAGTGCTGGTGTACTAAAGAAACCTATGCTTGCCGTTGAGCCTAACGAGGTAGTCAGGGTGAAACCAGAGAAATCTGAGGCAGATGGTACACCCGCGATAACATCCCAATCACCATCTTGGTCCAGGTCGAAGTAGACTGACACCTCTTCACCTGCGCCAAGGTCGGACACGTCTAAGCCCGTACCATAGGTCATGGTTCCTTCGCCACCATCGGTATCAGCGTCACCAACCGTTTGGTAGCTGTTAAGCCCTACGTACAGGATATCGGTGGTCGAGTTGTATGTGACGCGCACGTCCTTGATATCCCAACCGCTACTTATAGGTGCGCTTGGGTGGAGCGGCACAAACACGTTTTGGCCATCCGGGTCGGGAAACGTCAGGAAGTCGGGCCCTGTCGGGAAGTCGGCCTCCACATCTCCGGTGAAGGTGGGTGATGCCCCCATCACCGGCACCGCCACGCTGAACATGGAAATCAGCATGGCCAGCGTGACCGCCAACCCTAGAAATGCTTTCGGTCTTTTCAATTGTTTTTTCAATTAACTTTCACTCCTTTCATTGTTTTACGACCTATATTCTTAACCACAAAAAACGGCATTCTTCCTACAATCTTTCACCTCCTTTTGCCTCTATCTTTTCTACTAAACAGTTTTGAATTCTTTCCACCTCCTGCTTCTTCCTTGTGAATATTCGTTTGTAAATACTCACAGAGAAAACTCCGGCAAATATGCCTTAGGTTATCGGAATAGCCGGTCGCCCCGTCGACCTCAGGCATGACGGCTTATTCGTCTTCTATTCTGCTTTCAGAATGCATCGCTTCCTTTTCTGAGGGATTTACAAATCTGTTTCGTGTTTTTTGTTCGTACATATCACTTCTTTTAGAACATACCACAGAACAAGTATCGATTCTGCCTTCACATGTTCAACTTAAAGCTAGACACTCAGTACCGTGTAAATGAGAGAGACTAGCTTTCCCGTGGGGCACTTCAATCGACCTTTCTAGTACTTTAGTCACCCCTCTAGTACTTTAGTCGCACTACCCCCCGAAATCCCTCGCCAATTTTGGTTTTTTGCAGGATTTCCCCCTTTTTCCATTAAGAACTCCTGCCTCCGACATTCGTAAAAAGAGAAACCGGCCTGAGCAAGGTCGGTTTCACTATTGGCTCCCCGCCGCCCAAGTGACCATATATAGGAGACAGTTCATTGCCGCCTGCTCCCGAACTGAAATTATAGCCCACTAGTAAGCCCTTGTCAATATACCTAACTTACTTTTTCCTACCAACCGGGACTTTTTTCCTATGACCATTTTCTAATCAAAACGGTACTTCCGGGTGATTGTGTGGTTATCTCAGGTGAGTTACTCTTAAGAAAGGTTAATTAAAGAGGACACCGGAAAAGATATGGGAAATGGTGAACATATGAGTGAGATGCTGACGGTCAGGGAAGTGGCCCGGATCTTCCATATCCATCCCAACACCCTGAGGCGCTGGAGCAACAACGGAACAATAGACGCATACCGCATTAACCAGCGGGGTGACCGCAGATTCAAGCGCGAGGACATAGTCCGCTTCCTGGCAGAAATGAACAGCTACGTCGACGACCGGCAGGGAACTGAGAGCAGGCAGCAGGCAGTGGTCACGGTAGTCAACAAGAGCAGTACATCGTCTGCAGGAGCCACCGTGAGGAACCGAATTCGTCGTTCTCCCCTGTAGTGAACTTGCTCATTCTGTCTCTTATTGTGCAGACTCGGTCAACCACATCAAAACCTGCTGGATTCTACCCTCGTTGCGGGGAGCGCTAGGGGTGGAGCATGGTCAAGTAGGGAAAAAGAAAGGGCAAACTCCTTGAAGGAGGTCTGCCCCTTCTGGTTTACAATGCTTAGCTTTGAGCTCGCCGATGTCTTAACACCAGCAGGCTGGCACCAGCGACAATGGCTGCAAGCAAGGCAATCCAGGGTAGTAGCACGCGCACCTTGTTTACGGGATACGTCTCCCAACCCACAGTCACGTTTCTACCGAAGTAGTGGGCGGGGTCGCTGTCAGAGACAAGAGCCCCCAATGGTGGAGTACCCGTAGTAGTAGCGTTATTACTGTGCTGTCCTTGAGCCCAGGGCAGCGAGCTGTAGACAGTCACTGATGTGCTTGTGACCAGAGTAGGAATCGGAAAGGTTGCCGGCATTATGAGACCCTGATCATCGTAGAAGCTTGCAGTGTCGGTGTCGCTTAAGGTGACACTGGTCAGGTTAACACTGCAGTTATTGGTGATCACGAAACGGAAGATCACGGGATTCTGTGCAGGTGTCAGAAAGGGCCCGGGCGGCATGTCGGCGTCATGCCAGGTCGCTCCGTCCCATACGTGTTTCTCTAAGTCTATCGATGGAGGGAGGCCGAAGTAGTTGGCCGGGTCGCTGTCAAAAACAGGAGCACCGACCGGAGGAGCACCGGTGGCCGTGGCAGTATCAGTCTGCTGTCCTTGAGCCCAGGGCAGCGAGCCATACACGGTCACTGATGCGTTAGTAGCCAGCGTAGGAATCGGGAATGCAGCCGGACCTGTAAGGTTTTGGTTAGTGTAAAAGGTTCCAATCGCCGGTACGTCAGTTAAGTTGACACTGGTCAGGTTAACACTGCAGTTGTTGGTGATCACAAAACGGAAGATCACGGGATTGTGTACAGATGCCAGAGAGGGGCCAGGCGCTGTGTCGGCGTCATGCCAGGTCGCTCCGTCCCATACGTGTTTCTCTAGGTCTATCGATGGAGGGAGGCCGAAGTAGTTGGCTGGGTCGCTGTCAAAAACAGGAGCACCAACCGGAGGTGCACCGGTGGCCGTGGCAGTATCAGTCTGCTGTCCTTGAGCCCAAGGCAGCGAGCCATACACGGTTACTGATGCCTTCGTGGCCAGAGTGGGAATCGGGAACGTAGCCGGATTCGTAAGGTTTTGGTTAGTGTAAAAGGTGCCAATCGCCGGTACGTCAGTTAAGTTGACACTAGTCAGGTCGAAAGTGCTGTTATTGGTGATTACGAAACGGAAGATCACGGGGTTGTGTGCGGATGTCAGGGAGGGGCCAGTGGCTGTGTCAGCGTCATGCCAGGTCGCTCCATCCCAAACGTGTTTCTCTACGTCTATCAATGGTGCGGAGCCAAAGTAGTGGTCGGGGTCGCTATCTGTGACGTTGAAGCCGTCGGAATAGCCCGTGGCATTAGCGCTGTTGGCATACTGGCCGAGAGTAGCGTTGCCCGACGCCCGGTAAAGCCAGGTCTCGGTGAGATCCAGCTCATTGTCCATGTCGGTATCGCCGTCATTGAAGCCGTCCGGCGGGCTGACGTCGACCGGGCTTGGACTGAAGTCGTCACCTGTGTTGCCCGGAGTGCCATTGTCATCGATGACAACGATGTTTGTCAGGTTCACGCTGCCGGGATTGGTCACTTCATAGGTCCAGTTCACCGTGCTATTAACGGCAACGTACGGCCCGGTGGGCGAGTTGTTGTCAGTGCCATTGGTCTTCTTGACGATATTGATAGCCGCCGGGCCGTTCGAACCGAGCAGCCAATCCTCTGTTATGGTCACGTCCACCATGGAGCCCATGAACGCACCAATAGTGAATGCACTAAGTGCTCCGTCCTGATTCGGGAGGTGGCTGAAGTTCCAAATCTCGAACTCCAAATCCGGAGCGCTGCCTGGGGTCCAGTATCTAATACCGAGATGATCATAACCAGTCGTCAGGTTTGCACCAAAGAACGCCATGCCTGGTGGGGAGCCTGTCGCGCTTTTGACCGTGAAACCAGAGAAATCTGAGGCAGATGGTACACCGGCAATAACATCCCAATCACCGTCCTGGTTCAGGTCGAAGTAGACCGACACGGATTCACCTGAGCCAAGGTTGGGAACGTCTACACCCGAGTCATAGGTCATCAGTCCTTCGTTGCCGTCGGTATCAGCATCACCGACTGTTTCGTAGCTGTTAAGCCCTACGTACAGGATGTCGGTGGCCGGGTCATACGTGACGCGCACGTCCTTGATATCCCAACCGCTACTTGTACCCGGGACTGGGTGAGTCGGCACTAACACGTTTTGTCCGTCCGGGTCGGGAAACGTCAAGACACCGGGCCCTGTGAAGTCAGTCTCAACATCGCCGTTGAAGGTAGGCGGCGCTCCAAAAACCGGCGCCACCATAACCATAGAAACCGCCAATGCCAATATCACCAGCAACCCCAAAACTTTTTTTGCTGTTTTCAATTCTCCTTCACTCCTTCCGCTATTCTGTGACCCATAATCTCAGGAATAAAGATTCTGGATTGCCAGTCTTATCGTACCATCATTATACCACGCCCTACAACAACGTCAACTGCATCTTTCTTAACAGTACCTCACGCTGCCTTTAAGGGCTAAGAGATAAAGAGGCTTTCAGCAGAATTCTGTGGCCGGATGAGGGCTGTTCATGTCAAGGCACAGGACTCCTCTGAAGTAACGATTGAGAGGACTTTGCCGAGATTCTGGCAACTTCGTTATCCACTGCGTATCAAAGCCGTTCCTTGATTCTGCCTGCCCACGTATTGATGAGGCAACAAATCGTTCGCCCCGGATAGCATAGGTTCTGGGGCTACCCGGGGCGATGGTTTTCTTTGCGACCTCACCCGGTCATTTACGACCAAGGGAAAAACATCAAGCTTCGCGTCTCTTTCTGAGCATAAACAACGTTACAACTCCGGCGCAACCCAGCAGGAGCGCCCAAGGCGCCAGAAGCTTCAACTTATCCACCGGAAAGGCGGTGCCACCCACTTCCTGCGATGTCCTGTAGCTGCTGGGGTCGGTGGCACTAACCGGGAAACCGTCCAAATAACCCGTGGCAGTACCTGTATTGGTGTACGGGCCAACGGTAGCTGTGCCGTATGCCTCGTAAATCCAGGTCTCGGTCGGGTCGAGGAAACCGGGGTTACCGGTGTCACCACCCACATAGGCCGGGTTCACGCCGGCTACAGAGTCGGTTACAGTCACGTTGCTCAGCGTCACGTTGCTCGTCACAACGTACTGCCAGGTAATAGGATCACCTACCGAAACCAGAGGCCCATCCGCGCCGTTGGTCGTCTTAACGATGTTGATAGCCGGGCTGATCGAGCCATATAGACTATCCTCTATGAAGTCGTCCACCAAAGAGCCCATGAATGCGCCAATATGGAATGCGCCCAATTCTCCGCCTTGGGCCGAGAGGGTGCTGAAGTCCAGAATCTGGAACTCTAAGTCCGGAGCAGTGCCTGGGGTCCAGTATACAGGACCGAGATGAGCCGTCAGGTCTGTTGCACCGAAGAAGGCCAAGCCTGGTGGGGAGCCTGTCGCGCTTCTGACCGTGAAACCAGAAAAATCTGTGGTATCTGGTACACCGGCGATAACGTCCCAAGTGCCATCCTGGTCCAGGTCGAAGTAGACTCTCACGGTTTCACTTACGCCAAGGTTGGGAACGTCTATGGCTGCTGGGGTAGAGTTGTACGTCATGGTTCCTTCGCCACCATCGGTATCAGCATCACCGACTGTTTCGTAGCTGTTAAGCCCTACGTACAGGATATCGGTGGTCGAGTTGTATGTGACGCGCACGTCTTTGATATCCCAGCCGCTACTGGTACCTGGCGTTGGGTGGGCCGGCACAAACACGTTTTGGCCGTTCGGGTCGGGGAACGTCAAGAAGTCGGGCCCTGTCGGGAAGTCAACCTCCACATCGCCCGTGAAGGTAGGGTCCGCCGCCACCGGCAACGCTATACCGAACATGGAAATCAGCATGGCCAGCGTGGCCAGTAACCCTAAAACTATTCTTGGTCTTTTCAATTCTCTTTCACTCCTTTCGCTATTTTGCGACCTATATTCTTCGAACAAAGAGCATAACTATCCCTACGCTCTTGCACCTCTTCTCACCTACGTTTTCCTTCTCATCAAACAATTTTGAATTTCGTCACCTCCTTTTAGCTCTTTCAGTTACTTCCCTCTAGATGCCTACACACAGAGCTCACAGAGCTATTATCTGGAGCCAGGAGAAACAACTGGAAATCTAGGCCATTTTCTCTTTGTCCCTTCAAGCTCGGAAACAACGACACAACCGGCCGGCGTGACTTCTCAGTCCTCCGGCCACCCCTACCCCATTCACCCGGGCAGTTTCTATGCCGCGCACTACTTCTTTCTTTCGACTTAGTACTCCTACTATATTTATCACTATTGTAGCACGCTTTCCAACCGTGTCAAGAGTACTTTTATCATTAGCTCCAAAAAGTAAGAAGAGGAGAGGTTTGGTGGAGTTCGGGCCAGATGAGGGCCATTCATCTCGAGGTGCAGTACTTGTCTGAACCAGTGGTCAGCGGAGTTTTCACGAAGGAGGGATTCACTAGAAGGAGTGGTTGTTCTCAAAGGTGGGCGGCGCCAGAGAAGCTCAACTCAGGTCCCAGCCACCGACATCGCACTGCCCCCACCAGTTGGCTCCCACAGCAACAACGGCGCCGTCGGACTTGAGTCCCGCCGTGTGATAGCCGCCTGCGGCGACCTGGATGATGTTTGTCCAGCTACTGACATCGCACTGCCCGTGGTAGTTGTAGCCCACGGCGACCGCGGCGCCGTTGGACTTAAGCCCGACCGTGTGATAGCCCCCTGCGGCGACCTGGATGATGTTTGTCCAAGCACCGATATTGCACCGCTCGTAGCCATTGTCTCCCACAGCGACCGCGGTGCCGTCGGATTTGAGCCCCACCGTGTGATAGCCGCCGGCGGCGACCTGGATGATGTTTGCCCAGCCACTGACATCGCACTGCCCGTGGTAGTTGTATCCCACGGCGACCGCGGTGCCGTTGGACTTGAGTCCTACCGTGTGATAGCCGCCTGCCGCGACCTGTATGATGTTTGTCCAAGCACCGACGTTGCACTGCCACCAGTACGCGTATCCTACGGCCACTACGGTGCCATCGTACTTAAGTCCCACTGTGTGATAGGCACCGGCGGCGACCTGGATGATGTTTGTCCAGCCGCCGACATTGCACTGCCCGTAATAGTTGTATCCTGCGGCGAGTACGGTGCCATCGGACTTGAGTCCCACTGTGTGATAGCCGCCGGCGGCGACCTGGATGATGTTTGTCCAGCCATCGACATCGCGCTGCCCGTGCTCATTGTCTCCCACGGCGACCACGGTGCCGTTGGACTTGAGTCCTACCGTGTGCGTTTCGCCTGCGGAGACTATGAACCTGTACTGGTCAGGCGGGACGGGCGGACCCTGCTCGAAGTAGGCGGTGATACTCTTATTTGAGTTCATGATGATGGTAATGGGGTTTTGACTGCCGCTGGCATCTCCTCCCCAGTTGTTGAAGCTGTAGCCAGAGGCGGGCATCGCCGTAAGGGTCACCTGGCTTCCTGCAGCATAAGTTCCCCCGGCAGGACTAACACTACCCCCCCCTGAGGGACTAACACTGGTGGTAAGAGTATAGTAGGTCACCCCTGTCTCCTCAAAGTAGGCGGTGATACTCTTATTTGAGTTCATGCTGATGGTAATGGGGTTTTGACTGCCGCCGGCAGCTCCTGCCCAGTTGCTGAAGGTATAGCCAGAGGCGGGCATCGCCGTAAGGGTTACCTGGCTTCCTGCGGGATAAGCTCCCCCGGGGGGACTAACACTACCGCCTCCTGAAGGACTAACACTGGTGGTAAGAGTATAGTAGGTCACCCCTGTCTCTTCAAAGTTAGCGGTGATTGAGTAGCTGCCGTAAATGGTGATGGTGGTTGAAGCAGCATAGCGATTGTCAACGGTGTCCACGTCACCGGTCCACCTGTCGAACTGGTAGCCACTAGCCGGACTAGCCGTGATGTAGACCACTGTGCCTGCGGCGTACGTACGCTGTCCCGCCGCTGGGCTAGTTGAGCCGCCGCCAGCCACTGCCATGGTCAGGGTATAGTACGTCGCCTCTGTCTCCTCAAAGCTAGCGGTGATGGAGTAGTCGTCATTCATGGTGATGGCAGTGGAAGCAGCATTGACATTGGCAATCGTGTCCGCACTCCCGGTCCACTTGACAAACCGATAACCACTAGCCGGGATCGCCACCAGGTCAACCGCTCTGCCAGAGTCACAGGTGAACGTCCCCTCGCCGGGGATGTCTACCGATCCCCCTTCGCCGCTGGCGATGGTAAGGTCATATCGAACAGGGCGGGTAGAGCCGTAAGCACAGCCCGTCATCCCTACAATTAAGGCCACTATGAGCAAAGAGAGCCCAATTTTTGTCATGTGATGGCGTCTCATCGAAGTCAGCATCGTATTCATGCTCTGCCTCTTATGCGCCTGCTCAATATACGGGGCAACTGCACATCTGAACCGCCTTGGGTTTCGCAAGGGAGGATTGAACTCAATGCGGTAGCAGAGAAAGCCCGGCCCGCATATCTATGTGTGCTCGGCCGAGCATATTCCTGACTGCGACAATCCTTTGACGCACACACTTGACCACCAACCCTATATGATCTCTCTAGCACCATTCTAGCATTATCCAAGCGGTTGTCAATAGCTGATCCTCGTTCCAGTATCTTAGTGACACATAATCTCCCTTCTCCTATTTTCCGACGATAACATATGTGCCACCAGTCTATCTGAACTAGATCAGCCAGGTGATGAAAGGCGTCAATTAGAGAGCGTGTGCAACGCAATGTGATCATCTATCCATCTGCGAGGTTCGCCTGTTACCGTCGGGCGTGACTCCGGTGGTATCACCCTCACCTGAATCCTCTCCCATCAACGGAGAAGAGATTGCTTCAACCCGAGAGGTCGGGTCTCGCAATGACAACCACCTCATGTCGTTGCGAGGCTGACGTAGTCAGCCGAAGCAATCTCCGAGATTGCCACGCTGCGCTCGCAATGACGGGAAAAGTGAGGTGGTCGCAATGACATGGGGATCGAGGGAGAGGGATATCATGCTTCCGTTAGCCAGCTGAGGACTTTCTTCATTACCTCGGGGCGGTTATCTCTGGTTACTGAGAGGACTTCGACTTCGGGGTGGCGCTTGATTTCGTCGGCAAAGGGGTGGGGGTTGAGCATAATAGTGCCCAGGAGTTTTTTGCCGCTGTTTATGGCCTGCGTCACGGCTTCTTTGAACTGAGGCGACAGAAGCTCCATCTTGCCAATCTCGTCAATGACTACGAGGTCGCTTTCCTTCAGTGCCTGGCGCAGAGCAGAGACGCCAACTCTGTTCAGGCTATCTGTGTCCACACGGTATTTGCTGACCTGGTAGGGGCTGGAGATGTCGACATGGGCCAATATCGCCTCCCGACCATCGAGGGTGACAATTCGGAAACCCTGCCTTATCCCCCCTGTCCGTAGCTCCTCAGTATAGAAGCCACCGCCCTTGACTTTGGTCCTGGCCAGGGCTTCTTTGATAAGAGCAGTCTTACCTGTGCCTGGCTGGCCGGTCAACAGGAGGGCCCTTTTCATTGTTCCTTTGCTGGACGCTCGGCCTGGGCCTTTCTCTTTTCCTCGAGCTTTTTCTGGCGCCGCCGGTGCTTCAAGGCAGCCACTTTCTTCTTCTTGTACATGTCTCCCGCGCTAAATCTTAGTGGTGGAATTATTCTAGCATATTGCAGGACGGCCCCGAAGGGGAAAGTCCCAAAGAATTCAAAAATCAAAGGTCAAAAATAAAAATGACAAACAAAAATACAAAGACGTAGTGCGAGGCTTTAGCCTCGTGCCAAGGCGGGATTGCACGACCCTAAAAGGTCGCACTAGAGTTGTGTTTGGAATTTGGCAAATGAGATTGCCACGCACCTTTCACGTGCTCGCAATGACACCTTCCTCCATGAGCGTGCGATATACTTTCCCCTCTGTCTTGGCGGGGTCCGTTCCCTTCCTGTCTTTGCGAGACACGACAGTGCCAAAGCAATCTCTGGGGAATTGTTTTAGATTGCCACGCCCCCGGCAAGTCGGGGCTCGCGATGACAGGAGGAAAAGGGGTGGCGGACAAAAAAATGGGGCGGGGACAAACCCCGCCCCAAAAATCGATGTAGAAGAGTTGACCTTTTTAGTCTTCCCGCTCCAGTATGGTGGCAGCGCCCTGACCGCCGCCGACGCAGGCGGTGGCCAGACCGTATTTCCCTTTTTCAGTGTTGAGTATTCTGGCGCAGGTGCCAACCAGCCTGGTGCCGCTGGCTCCCAACGGGTGTCCGATGGCAGTAGCGCCACCCTTGACGTTGACTTTCTCGGGCTCGATACCCAGTTCTTTCATGGCATAGAGCGCTACGATGACGAAGGCCTCGTTGATCTCCCAGAAGTCGATATCCTTCGCTTCGAGGCCGGCATGTTTCAGAGCCATGCGGCTGGAAGGGACCGGGCCTTTTCCCATCACTGTCGGGTCAACGCCGGCCCACCCCATGGATATGATCTTGGCCAGGGGCTTGAGATTGCACTTCTGTGCCTTTTTCTTCGACATCAGCATCATGGCACTGGCACCGGCGTTGAGCGGAGAGGAGTTGCCCGGCGTTACCTGCCCATCCGGCTTGAAGGAAGGCTTCAACTGGGCGAGAGCCTCCATCGTAGTATCGCCCCTGACGCTTAGGTCATACTCAAAGACTTTCTTCGTCCCGTCCGCCTGCACCGCCTCAATCGGCAATATCTCCCCTTTGAAAAACCCCTCTTTGATGGCCTTGGCCGCCATCTGATGGCTTTTCAGCGCCCATTTGTCCATGTCCTCACGGGTGAAGGTGGTCTGTGCTAGCAGCTTTTCCGCAGTCAGGCCCATGTTCATGGTGGTCATTATGTCTATTTCTTTGTACTCTTCGGTGACAAATTTGGGATTAGGTTCCACCGGCACCTGTCGCTCGCCTCCTCCCAGGGTCGGGATGTGGGTCATGTGCTCGATTCCGCAGGAAATGACGATATCGGAGTATCCCAGTATGATTTCCATGGCCCCCTGGTGTATCGTGGACATCGACGAAACGCATTGGCGGTCAATCCCCTGAGCCGCGACATTGAACGGCAGCTTGGCCAGGAAGTTGATAGACTTACCGCCATAGAGCCACTGCTCGAGCACAGGCATGGCCGTTCCCGTGAGCACATCGCCGATTTCCTCAGGTTTTATCTTCGTCTGTTGTATCATTTCCTGGACCAGCCTGGCTGCCAGGTCGTCCATTCTCAGACTGTTGAACACGTCCCTCTCCGGCTCCCTCGGCCTCGCCCTGGAAAAGGGTGTCCTCAGATAGCTGACAATTACTGCTTCTTCCATATGATTGGTCTCCTTTCTTTGAATTTTGTAAGTCCGTCTTTCTCTTCTGAAATTGCGGGCCGCCGCAATGTTACCCCAATCTCGCCCTACTGTCAAGGCGAGTTTTTTGTCGAGGATTTCATCAACCTGGTGAAAGAGAGTAGCGGTGGAGTTGCTCTCCGCCTTCCTCAAAAATCAAATTGACAAATCAGAGCGAAAAGATGTAGTTCGAGGCTTAAGCCTCGTGCCAGGGTGGGATTGCACGACCTTCAAAGGTCGCACTACAGTTGTGTTGGGGATTTAGCCGGTGAGATTGCCATGCCCCGACAAGACGGGGCCCGCAAAGATCGGTGGAGCGTGGTTGCGGGGCACGATGGTGGCGAAGCAATCTCACGAGATTGCCGCGCTTCGCTCGGAATGACACTCCCCTTGCGTCGTTGCGAGGCTGGCTTTAGCAGCCGAAGCAATCGCCGGAGATTGCCACGCCCCGACTTGTCGGGGCTCGCAAAGACAAGTAGAGCGTCGTTGTGAGGCACGATAGTGCCGGAGCAATGTTTTGGAGGGCGTGAGAAAGCTTGACACCTTGACAAAATGTGGGTAAGATTGGCTTGAATTTTGGTAGGGGTGAATTATCACGTTTTGTGCTTAGCTGCAAATCCAGCCGGTAACAAAGTTCTGTAATGAAATGGAGGTAAGAAATGACACAGGATCCTAACAAAGCTGCATATGACGCCAGGCCGTGGACAAAGTGGTATCTGGAAGGCGTGCCAAAGGATATTACAGTCGAGGAAGAGTCCGTGGTGGACACCTTTAATGAGACTACAGAGAAATGGAAAGACAAGACCGCTGTGGTATTCTATGGCAGAAAGGTGAGCTACAAAGAGCTCCGGGACCAGGTTGACAGATTTGCTGCGGCGCTGCACGATTTAGGCATCAAGAAAGGAGACAAGATTGCTCTCCTGCTGCTTAATTCGCCCCAGTTTATCATAGCTTATATGGGAGCCCTGAAAGCCGGAGCTACCCTGACGGCAATCAGCCCTGTTTACGTCAGCTCCGAAATCAAGTACCAGATTGAAGACAGCGGGGCGCGAATGCTCGTCTGCCTGGATATTCTTTACGATAACGTGGAAAAAAGCGGAGTCAAGCTGGATGCTGTCATCCTGACCAGCATCGGCGAATACCTGCCTGGGATGAAGAAGTTCATGGGCAGCAGTGTGCTGCGGGCTGTATATCAGAAAATGGCCGCCCCGCCTGTTGAACTGTTTCAAAGAGAGGGATTTTATCGATTCCAGGATTTGCTTAAGAAATATCCGCCGAATCCGCCTGATATCAAATTCAATATTAGAGAGGACATAGTGACTCTTCCCTATACGGGAGGGACAACCGGGAAGCCCAAAGGTGCCAAGATAACTCATTACAATTTCGCCGCCGCTCGACAGATCGCCGATGGATTCTGGGGTGAGATCGTCCAGAAAGGGAAAGAAACCGTAATAGCCTATTTGCCTTTCTATCACATCTATGGTCAAGCAGTGGTCATGATGGGAGGAATGACCGAGGGCTACACTTCAATACTGATCACCACTCCCGACCCTGATGACATTCTGAGTGCACTAGAAAATTACAAAGGAACTATTTTCTACAGCGTTCCTGCCCTGTATGAATATCTCAAGGACTATGAGAAGACTGACAGAGTGAATTGGAAGAAGATAAAAGTCCTCATCTCCGGCGCTGATGCCCTTCTGGAGGACACCGCCGTGGGCTGGGAAAAACGGACCGGCGCTAGAATCCACGAGGGCTGGGGAATGACCGAGACTACCTCGACCGGTATGGTCAATCCCTACGGCCGGGCGAAAATCGGTTCCTTCGGTGTACCAATGCCTGGTTGTGTGGCGGGCATAGTTGAGGCGGAAGGCACCAAGTTCCTTCCCGTTGGGGAAACGGGCGAACTGGTATTCAAAGGTCCCAATGTCTTCCCGGGATACTGGGGGAAGCCGGAAGCAACCAAGGAAGTGTTGATGGAGGTCGAGGGCGAAACCTGGCTGCGCACCGGCGACCTGGCCAGAATGGATGAAGAGGGCTATTTCTACTTCTACGACAGGAAGAAAGACATGATCAAATACAAGGGTCTGCAAGTATATGCCAGAGAGGTGGAGGAAGTAATCGCTTCTCATCCTCAAGTCAGGGAAGCAGGTGTCATCGGGGTTCCCGACCCCGACGTTGGCGAGAGAGTTAAAGCTATCGTCGTTCTGGAGTCGGAAGCCAGAGGGAGAGTGTCGGAAGAAGACATCACGAAGTATTGCGCTGGAAAGCTGGCTGGCTACATGGTACCCAAGATAATCGAGTTCAGGGGCGAGGTGCCCAAGACAGACATCGGCAAGGTATCACGCCGTGAATTGAGAGAGGAGGAACTGTAGAATGCCGCCATTTTTTGAAGTAGAGAACCTGACCAAACGTTTCGGCGGACTGGTTGCCGTCAACAATGTTAGCTTCCAAATAGGCAGGGACGAAATCGTGGGATTGATTGGGCCCAATGGTTCCGGGAAGACTACCCTTGTGCGCTGCGTAATCGGCATATTTAAGCCCGAGTCCGGAAAAGTCCGCTTTAAGGGCGAGGACATCACCGGATGGCGTCCCTGGAAAATCGTCCAGAGAGGGCTGGTAGGGACTTTCCAGGTAGTCAAGCCATTCCGCCGCCTCCCTGTTATTGCCAATGTCATGGTCGGTTGCCTGTGCCCGCGGATAACCAAGGGAGGTGAATGGACCAAGACCACTGTGGTGAAAGCGCGGGACGCGCTGGAGTTCGTGGGCATCGCCGATCGAGCCCGTGAGCCAGCTTCCACGCTATCTCACGGGGACTTGAAACGGCTGGAGGTAGCCAGGGCCATTGCTACCGAGCCCGAATTCCTTATCCTCGATGAACCCTTCGGGGGGCTTAATCCTGCCGAAACAGACCTTGTCGCTAAATCCATGAAAAGATTGCACAAAGGAGGGCGGTTCGGCAGGCTTCACAGCGAAGGACCGGCTATGATGATAATCGAGCACAAGCTCAGTGAGCTCATGAAAATAGTCGACCGGGTGATTGTCATCAATTATGGAGAAGTCATCGCCCAGGGTACCCCCCAGGAAATAGTCAAAAACCCCGTCGTGATTGAAGCCTATACAGGCAAGGAGGTGCTAATTGCTTGAGGTAAAAAATGTAATTGTCCGCTACGATACAGCCACCATCCTGGATGAAGCCAGCCTGACGGTGGGAAAAGGGGAACTGGTGGGGCTCGTCGGTCCCAATGGTGCTGGCAAGACCACTCTCCTCCGCGCCATCGCCGGTCTGATAAACTGGGACAGGGAAGTCCTTAGAGGCACCCGGAAGTCAGATGTAACCTTTGAAGGCACCATAGAATTTGAAGGCGAAAGGATTGATAAGCTGACGGGAAACCAGATCGCCCAGAAGGGGCTCCAGCTTTGCCCGCAAATGGGCCGGCCTTTCGTGGAGATGACGGTCAGGGATAACCTCCTCGCCGGAGCCTACCTGTGCAAGAACCAGAAAGAGGTTGATGAGAGCCTGGACAGAGTCTATGAGCTGTTTCCCAGGCTGAAAGAGAGGGCAAACCAGATATCGGGGACTTTGTCCGGTGGGGAACGGCAGATGCTGGCTGTTGGCCGTTCCCTCATGCGCCGTCCTAAGTTTATGTTAGTCGATGAGCCATCCAGCGGGCTGGCGCCAAAGATAAAAGATGACCTGTTCAAGCGCGTGGAAGAGATTTACAAGGAACTGGGAGTGACCATACTCCTGGCTGAGCAGGATATCAGCTTTGCCTTCGCTCTCTCCAAGAGGAACTATGTCATGTCCAGGGGCCACATCATCGCCCAGGGAACAGCTGAGGAATTGCTCAAGGACGAGACTATCAGGAAGACATACCTGGGCATGTAGTAGCACCCCACGGATTCGTAAATCGAATTTACGAGGTGTCCACAAGACCTCGATGGTGCAGTGGCGCAGTTCACGCCCGCCACTACCAAAACTCAAATGTCAGAATCCAAATGACAATTGAAACCCCAATACTTGAATGCCAAAAATGCTCCTTTCTGTCCTTTGGATTTTGGGCTTGATTTGACATTTGAGCTTTGTAATTTGACATTATTTAGGATTTGGCCAATGAGATTGCCACGCACCTTTCAGGTGCTCGCAATGACAGAAAAGTAAGGTGCTGGCAATGACAAGTGCAGCGTCGTCGGTAGGCACTCGGCCATTCTGTCGTCGCGAGTCTGTCCCCCGTCGTGTCATTGCGAGGAGCGTAGCGACGAAGCAATCTGCCCCCTCATGTCTTTGCGAGGCAGGCCAGTGCCGAAGCAATCCCGCTGGGGCTGTCGCGGGCACCAGATTGCCACGCTTCGGAACAGCCTCCGCAATCTCGGTGGGGCGAGGGATTCATTCACTCCGCGTGTAATGACAGGGGAGTGGAGGAAACTAGAGTTGAGTTATGCTTGCTTCTAGTGCAGAGGGGCGTTGCAGGCCCGGCATTCCTTACGCCAGGCCACATTAGTCAGCTTACAGCGAGGACATTGGCGTTCGATCTTGTCCCGTATCCACACGGCAACGCCCTCAGGCATAAATAGCAGCACCAGTATCACGATAACGGACATAATCAGTATCTGGTTCTGGCCGAGGAAGTTTTGGCCCGCCTGACCCGCAAACTGCAGAAGAGTCTGCAGGGTGTAGACGCCGACAACCGGTCCGTAGATGCTCACGATACCACCGAATACCACGTATATTATTGCCCGGAAGGACATCGTCATGGAGAGGTAGGAAATGCTGACCGTCCCCAGGACATGGGCATACAGGGCGCCGGCCAGGCCGGCGAAGAAGCCGCCGATGACAAAAGCCAGTATCTTGTAGTTTATGGTATTTATTCCCGAGGCGCGGGCGGCAATCTCGTCCTCCCGGATGGCATGGAAGAGAAGGCCGGTCCTGACAAACTTGCTGCCGGCATCGGTAAGCTTCCACATTATGAGCACGGATACCGTCATCACTATCAGGCATATATAATACTCACCCACATGGGTGCCCGCGAGGGGAGGAATACCGGGTATGCCGAATTCACCGCCGGTCCAGTCCTTGAAGGCCATGACCAGTCCCAGCAACATGAGAGGAAACGCCATTGTCAGCAGTGACAGGTAAGGCCCTCTCAAACGCAGAGCCGGAATGGATGTCACCACCCCGATACCGACGGCGACCAGAGTCCCTATTGGTACGGTCGCCCACGGTTGCAGGTCGAAATACTTGTGCAACAATGCCACAGTATAGGCACTCACGCCGAAGAACAGGGCATGCCCGAAGTTGACCTGGCCGCTGTAGCCGGACAGAAGATCCCAGCTAACGGCAAAGATAACGAGTAAGCTGCTGGTGGTAAGAACGAACAGAGTGTACTTTGAATCATTAATCAGCGGGATGATAAACAGGACTATGAAGAAAACAATGGCGATAATCCGCCCGGGGACCGGCAGCATGCCAAACCGGAAATCCTTGAGCAGCCGTCTCAACAACTTACAGTCTCTCCTCTTCGAATATTACGCCGAACAGACCCCCCGGCCTCACTATGAGCACTATCACCATGGCCAGTATGGCAAATACCACCTTCAGGTAAGCGTACCCTGGCATCAGAATTGCGACCGATACCTGGACCAGCGCGATAATGAAAGCCCCGATGATACTACCCTTGACGCTTCCCAGTCCCCCCAGGACGACGATTACCAGGACCATAACCAGCGGTCCTGCCCACATGGCGGGATGTATTGTCCATATCGGTGCCACCACTACGGCCGCAACCGTCGCCAGAAATGTGGCTATCCCCATGGTTATCATCAGCGTTCTGGGCACGCTTATACCCATCAGTGTAGCGACCTCGGCATCCTGTGCCGTCGCCCTGAGCGCGATCCCCAGCTTTGTCCTGGACAGAATCAGCCACACGGCGGCAATGACCGCCACCACCACGCCCAGCACCAGCAGATTCTGATTGAGGACGCTGACCCCGAGTATATCCGTGAATCCGGGAATGAGGGAGGGGATAGACCAATACTTAGAGGAAAGAACAGCCGTCATGGACTCCTGGAAGACCAGGACGATAGCTACGGTCATCAGCAGCACGGCGGCATGGTGCTCGCGTATGGGGTTGATGAGGAACCGGTAGGCCAGGATACCCAGTAGGGTAACGGCCGGCACAATTATGATTATTGCCGGCGCCGCGTCGAGCCCCGCTCTGCGTATAAAATAATACAGGCCGTAGGCCGCCAGCATGAAAAATCCCGTATGGGCCATGTTAATGACACGGGCGTTGCCGAAGATGAGAGAGAAGCCTACGGCCAGGAGGGCATATACACCTCCCGTCACCAGCGTCCCGATTATGATTTGCTCAATCATGGTGACTCGTACCAGGAGGGGGAGTCCAAAGCAAGGCGGGGATAAACCCCGCCCGCACACTGTCTGATTTTGACCGTCCGTTCCGAACCAAGCACTCTACAAACCCTTGGCCTTCCTTGCAATTGTCGGATACTATATAATATGCGTCCGCACCCTGTCAAGGTTTTTCCCCGTCTTCTTCGATTTCTTGACGGTTCTGTTTGACTTTCTCTCGCCATTGCGAGTCCTTCCACTGAAGGACGCGGCAATCCCGTTGGTCAAATTCCAAATGACAAAGCTCAAATGTCAAAAGAACGCGTTCGCGTTGTCCTCTTAACGGAGATTGCTTCGGCACTATCGTGCCTCGCAAAGACAGAAGGGGGAGAGCCTCGCAAAGACAGGAAGGGGGGCCTCGCAATGAAGCTCCACCTATCATTGTACGCCCCCCTTTATTGTCGTTGCGAGTCCTTCACAAAGTGAAGGGCGTGGCAATCTCATGCCCTCGACAGCCCCACCGAGATTGCTTCGGCACTATCGTGCCTCGCAAAGACAGAAGGGGGAGAGCCTCGCAAAGACAGGAAAGGGGAATGCCTCACAAAAACGGGAAGGGATCCCCGCAAAGACAGAGAGGGAAGTACGTCGCACGCACATGGAGGAAGGTGTGATTGCGAGCGGAGCGCGGCAATCCCGTTGGCCAAATTCCAAATGACAAAGCTCAAATATCAAAAGAACCCGTTCGCATCGTCATCTTAGTGGAGATTGCTTCGGCTGGCTAAATCCAGCCTCGCAACGACGGAAAGGGAAACGCCCCTCGCAATCACAGGAATTGGCCGCCCAGAAAAGAAGAGTGGTGGGGGGCG
>JBATUN010000012.1:0-163107 GCA_049671165.1 Dehalococcoidia bacterium
CCTATCGGCAGCAGCCCACGTAACCAGGACGGCCGCCGCTACCACCGCGGGCACCGGTGAGCTCGCCGCCGCCGGGATAGTGCTGGGAGAAGAGGTCACCGGCTCTGCCACGCTCTCGGGAGAGGGCACCCTATCGGCCACCGGCCTCCTCATAATCGTGGCCACGGCCACCATTTCAGGCACCGGCAGCCTATCAGCCAAGGGCACCATCGGCATCAGCGCCGCACTCCTGGCCGCTCAGAAGCAGGCCAGGCGCCTCCCCTATGTCGAGGCTAAGGTCTATGACTACGAGCAAGGCATCAAGAGGCTATCCTGGACACGCCTTTACACCGGCAGCGAGCCCGACAACCACCATGGCATCGCCTTCGACGGCCGGGGCTCCATGCACCGCATTCGTAGTGGAGGGTCTAGTACCCTCCTCTACCAGAAGGTCACCAACCCTGGCCCCAGCTCTGACTACTCCCAGTGGACGGAGATCGCCACCGACTGCGCCGGTCCCTGCGCTATAGCCGCCTACGGCGCCAGGGTTTACATCTTCTACAAACACAACGAACTCAACCAACTCAACAAACTCTATAGCCACGACTACGGCCAGACCTGGGATGACGCTCAGCTCATAGACGTCGCCGGCGTCCTTTCTATGGCCGCCTGCTGGAAGGGCATCACCAGCACCGTAGTCTGTTTCGCCGCTACCCTTGTTAAGATAAGTGCTATTGTCCTGGACACCACTACCCAGGACACCGCCGAGCACTACTACAACCACGGCCTCGATACCACATACGGCATAGGGGCAACCTACCAGGACGGCGAGTTTCCCATCGTCCTGGCCGGCAAAGACACCGACTACCAAACGGAAATCGTGAGCTACGCCCTCTATGCCACCAGGCTATCCGAGCCCTACAATTTCGGCGCCCTCCGTGTACTACTCAGCGCCCACGAAGACGTCGTCACCGCTTTCCGATATCCGGACTGTCACCTACCAGCCGCCTCCCAGGACTACGAGACCCTCCAGCTCACCGTCGTTGAAGACTACTCAGGCGTGACCGCCTATACCCGCCCTCTACTAGCTCACCTGGTCAAAGACACCGGCTGGTCCAGCGCTACGGTCACCGAGCCCAGGTTCTTCCTGGACATCAGCTCCACCTACGGCCTGCGGCTACAGACCACCGCCGGCTACTGGTGGTTCTCGACGCCCTCCGGAATCTGGAGAGCCCCCCGCCCCGCCGCCAATCCCCTCGACTTGACTCCCTATATCCAGCAGCTCCACCAAGTCATCGCTCACCAGAAGCCTGGGTCCCTGATCATCCAGCTCGACAACTCCACGGGATACTTCGCTTCACCGGGGGAGGGCGCCCTTGCTTCGCTTCGCTTCCGCGCCGAAGTTGCCCTGAAGCTCGGATACAGAAGTACATCCGGACCCGAGGCAGCCGACAACCTCACCTACTGGATAGACTCCTGGCAATACTCAACAACTCAACAAACGCAATCAACTCTGACACTCTTCTGCGTCGACCTCTGGGGCCTGGCCTCCGTGTGGGCCGCCCGGTACTCCCTGCGCTGGAATTACACGACCTTTCAGCCCTGCCGGGTGTGGGAGATACTCTATCAACTGCTCGGGCGACTCGGCATCCGCTTATGGAACAACCCTACCAGCCCCAAGAGCTACGCCCTCGATAACTACTACCCCAAGTTCCTATCCAGGGGGGGCACCCTCGCCGACACGCAGCTCCGCCGCCTCTTAAGCTTCGTCACCGACGGACTTGTCCCCAGGAAGGCGCTCTGCTTCGCCAAAGACCTCCTGGCCACCGAGTCGTCCTCCTACGAGTACAAGAACCAGCCAGGAGCTCACCCCATCCATGCCGGCGCCTACGGTGCCCGCCTCACTACCACCCACACCCAGGTCAGCGGAGACACCCAGGACGAACCACCCGTCCACGTCCGGGAGGCAGCTTTCGACTGGGAGCTCCTCGCCCTCGGTATAGACAACCTACGTATGCAGTACGACGCCAACCTGGAAGAACCCGACCAGGCCGCCAGGAGGGCCGACGCCCTCGTCAGACATGAGACCTTAGAAGCCGTGGGGGACCACATTCTAGTCCCGACCAACGTCGCCCAGGAACTCTATGACGTCATCACCGTTACCGACCCCCGCTGCGGCATCGACCAGGAGAAGTACCGCATCCTCGCCATCCGGACCGACTACGACCGCCGCAAAGGCCAGTACGACCAGACCCTCACCCTGGGAGCCCCATGATTTAGTTCCCGCTTTAGCCGACTAATGCTTGCTTCAAAGCATTGAGTCTCGGGGCAAGAGATTCAACTAGCCCCTGTCGAGCTAGTTGCCATTGGTCGTTATCTTCGATATTAATAGCATCTACTGCTGTTCCTGAGATTCTCAACTGGTGCAGGGTTTCCCTGTAGTTGCTTTCCAGTTCCTGCCTTATCTTCTGTTCTGCCAATTGATATTCTTCAACAAGCTGGCCCATTTCTTCTGCCTTGGGCCGCAATTCAGGCTTCAGGCTGCTTACCGTCTCGATTACCTTTTTCACACTATCTATGGCCCGGGTATTGGCAAACCCCAGGGCCTCTATCAGGTGCTCGATTATGGCCTGCTTTATTATCTCTCTCCCCTTTTCTTCGTGTCTGCCTAGTTCCGCAGTCACATCCAGTCTTTGGGAACCGTCCATCAGTTTTTGTGCCAGCACCTGACCCACCTGACGATACCTTTGTCTTTCTTGCTGTTCCTTTTCCTCGGCTGACAGCTTGCCCAATCTATTTGCTCTCTCTTGAGCAACTTCCCAGGCACTCTTTAGCTCACTCATAGAACATGAAATCCTGAATCTTAGAACCAGTAGTCAGTAGTCAGAAATCGGAAATCAGAATACAGCGATTAGCAGTCACTCCTACTGGCTACTGACTTCTGAATTCTTCCCATCATAGATTACCACTGGCAATGCATTTTAGCCTATAATACTAATGAGGTTCAAGCTATGATTCATCATAAGTCTGTGAAGTTGGCGGAGTATTTTTATTGTTATGTATGGCAAGGCAGGGGCAACAACTGCAATGCCATTCTCTGGCCCTCGGTTTTAAGGGGGGAACGTCCGCACGTATTAATTGACCCTGGCCATGTCAGGAATGAGCTTGGGGAGCCCTGTTTTGATTCCTTGGCTCAGGCCATGGGGAAGGATGGCTTCAAAATGGAAGATATTGGTCTGGTGATTGGTACCCATAGCCATCCTGACCATATTGAAGCCACCGATTTGGTGGTGGAAAAAAGCGGTGCTTTGTTTACTTTATCCCGTGAGGAGGATGAATTTTATCGCACGATGGGGAAGATGTTCTTTCAGGCGTTTGGCGGCAAGCCACCGCAGGTTAATCCGTTCTTTTATCTTAAAGAGGGCGATTTGTCTCTGGGAGCCAGAAGTAGCAAGATGGCAGTGAAGGTTTTCCTTACTCCAGGACATTCCCCCGGTTCCGTTTCCCTTTATCTGGAAGAGTACAAAATATTGATCAGCGGTGATGTGGTCTTTGCCGGCAGCGTAGGCAGGACTGATTTCCCTGGCGGCAGCCCTTCCTTGCTACGGAAGAGCATTGACGAGCTGTCTCAGCTTGATGTGGAATACCTTGTTCCTGGTCATAGTACGGAAGCTGGCAGCATAATTGCCGGCAAGGATAAGGTGAGGCGCAACTTTTACACGGTCAAAATGTTCATTTAGAATATAGAATGGTGGAATTGGTATGGAAACGGATGACAAAATTAAGTATGCCCTGGAACACACGGAATTAATCAGGGCGCCACGGCGGGAACTGGACACTTTTGGCAGTTCTGTCATTGATTATTACGTCGTCACTGAACTGATGGGAAATCTTAGTGTGGTTCGGGATGGAAAGGTATTTGCGGAAAGGCCCAAAATTGTTACTCCTGCTTACCTGTTCAATGTCGAAGGCTTTAGCGAGCAGGCAAAAAAATACATAGCGATGACGGCTCAGGAGCGCCCTTATGAATCGGGCATTTTTTACCGATATAGGAACCAACCCAAGGGGATGAATGTGGTCTCCGAGCCTATCAGGCAGGTGATAGAAAAGCTCAGCTCTCAAATAGAAGAGGAACGTAACCCCTTGAGCACCATAATCAGGGGGATTGAGGAGCTATGGGATGTATCGTTGCTCATGTTCATCTATGAGCTAACTACCAAGTCGGTTCGCACCAATGTAGCCGAGTTCAGCCGCCGCGGATTTCTGGACATGGATGCGGTTGGCGTGCCCCAGGGCGCACGGGATTACATCGAAGAGCTTTTTGAGCAAGCAAATCGGAACCTTGCCCGAGCTCCGGAGTTGGTGACCGAGCTAAACCGCTGGGGGCTGTTCCCGGAATATCAAGACCGTTTCTTTGCCCTCTTCAGAAGAAAGTGAGCAGGTCTCGGTCACATAAGCCCCAGGTACCAGCTTAGTATATTGTTTCCCCAGAGCAATGTTACCATGGCCGCTACGGCCAGGAACGGGCCAAATGGAATCATCTCGCGGCGGCCTCTCTTTCTAGCTATTAGCAGAGCCACTGCCACTATGCCACCGAGGATAGCCGCCATAATGATGGCAACGAAAACCATAGGAAAGCCGGTAGCCAGACCAATCAACGCAGCGAGCTTAACATCTCCCCAACCCATGCCGCCACGGGAGACCAGGGCAATCAGAAGGAATATGGCAAACCCGATAGCTCCGCCCAGAGCAGCGTAGGCAACTCGCATGCCTATCGATTGGGTGAGCCAGGGCCAGGGATATAAAGCCAGAAGCAAAGCCACCACCATGCCGGGATAAACCACTTTGTTCAGGATAAGCCCATGCTCCAGGTCAATGACGAAAATGATAATGAATAGACAGCCATAGAAAGCCATAACCCCCAGTTCCGCGCTTAAGCCGTAGTGCCAATACAAGAGAGCGAATATCACCGCGGTGGCAATTTCCACCCACAGTAACTTCCGGGGTATGGAGACCTGACAGTAGCGACAACGACCACGAAGCCTTAGGTAGCTAAATACGGGGATGAGATCTTTGACGGCTAGCTTGTGCTCACAGGCTTCGCAGTGAGACGGCGGATATGCAATGGACTTATTCTGAGGGAGGCGGTCGATGCATACATTCAGGAAACTGCCTACCACCAGACCCAGGATGGCGAACAGGAATATAAACAGTATTTCCACGGGTGTCTATTGTGGACATATCACGGACTGAAGTCAATAGGCAGCAGGTACTAGTGCCCGGCGCAGCCGCGTTCGTCATTGAGGGCATCTTTCTATTGTCATTGCGAGGGGCGAAGCCCCGAAGCAATCTGGGTGGAAAACAAGATTGCCCCTATCTTAAACAGGCTCCCAACTCAGGAAAGGATAGGTCACTCCATTGACGATATTCCAGATGTACGCGGAATTGCGCTCGCCAGGACCGCCGACTGTGATTATATTCCAGCCTGTCCCCGAGAACGTGATAATGTCCCGCATCTCCGTGGTATTCTTCCCTGTCCCGGCAGCGGAAGCAACTTGCCACGTGGTTTCGGTGTCCCAGAAGGAATTGTTCACAGTACCATCATAATTTCGTCCCACCAGACCACCAACATTATCCTCGCCACTCGCGGTACCTGTCGAGTAGCAGTTGTTCACAGTGCCCTCATGATTCTCCCCCACCAGACCACCAACATACTTAACGCCACCCACACTGCCAGTAGAATAGGAATCACTTATAGTGCGTATATTCCGTCCCACCAGACCGCCAACGTACTCAGTGCCAATCACAGTACCTGTACAATAGCATCCGCTCACAGCATCATGATTAGAGCCAACCAAACCGCCGATGCGATATGCAACCATACCATCCCTCGTAACATAGCCAGTCACATCGCATGCGGAATAGGAGTTGCTTATAGTGTGTTGATTACTTCCCACCAAGCCGCCAACACTACTAAAGCCAGATACACTGCCTATGGAATAGGAATTGCTAATACTGCCCGCATTGAATCCCACCAGGCCCCCAACGCGCTCAGAGTCCGCCCCGGCTATGCTGCCCTTAAAATAGGAGTTGCTCACAGTGCCGTAATAATTATATCCCACCAGACCACCTACGTTATGATTGCCACTCACGTTGCCTGTGAAATAGCAGTTGGTCACAGCGCCCTCGCTAAACCCCACCAGACCACCGGCATTCTCCTCATTGCCAATTTCAGGTATAGTAAACCTACCGGTGACGCTGCCAGTGGCATAGCAGTCGCTCACAGTGCTCCCCCAGTTCGCTCCCACCAAACCGCCAACAAAACTGGCGCCAACTATGCTTACGGTCTCGACGCCTACTTGAGTGATTTTTCCGTCAGACGCAAGGCATCCAAATAATCCAACATGGGAAACAAAATCAAAGTTGAAGCTCAAGTCCGAGACTCTGTGACCATTCCCATCAAACTCTCCAGCCAGGTAAGGGATGTAAAGGTTGGGGTCGTCTCCCAAATCCAGGTCGTTTGTCAATCTGAACTTCAGGGTATCATTCTGACCGAACGCTAATAGTTGTTTGAAATCACTGACATTGTTTATCAAGTAGTAGCCATTTTCTTGAGTAAGCCTCTCATTAACATCGAGGAACTTGCCGTTAGCCAGCCATTCGTCAAAGTCCTCACCGAACAAAGCTCCGATAGTAATTATGTGCTCGCCGTTGATCAGAGTCTCATCATAATTATAGTAGGAGTTGCTTATGATGCTCTCATAATAAATTCCTACCAGAGCACCAACACCCCTAGTGCCAGTCACGCTCCCTGTGAAATAGGAGTTGTGCACAGTACCCCGTTCAAATCCCAGTCCCACCAGACCGCCAGCCGCCCCCGCACCAGTCACATGGGCGTTCACTACTCCGACATCCTGGATGACCCCTCCATAACCAACACCAGCAAAAAGCCCGACATGATCCTCGTCAGGACGGTTGATGAATAGGTCCCTTATCTCATGTCCCTGACCGTCGAAGCTACCGCGAAGGAAGACAATTGGGTCCCAGCCCCTTCCCCCATGGGCCCTCTCACTTGCCAGCCATGTATAACCGAAAGTGGTGGAATCGAGGTCATTCATCAGCGTGTGGTTGCCGTCCTCGTTGTCTCTGACGGCATCCAAATCATACCAGGTACGTATTTCGAGGTTTCGGGTAGGAGGACGATTATAACCACCATCGCCATCACAGCCTGCCATCCCAGCAATTAAAGCCGCCGTCATCAACAAGATGCTAAATTTTGTCAGGTAACGATTCAGTTTTCCCAACATCTCTACACCCAACTATTGTAGACTATTCTTGTTAAGATCCTGTTAATTTTGGGCATATGCCACAATTCCTTGAAGGATCATGTCGTGTCTGTCGCATTGTTAAAGGCATTGATTCGGCGTGTGCGCCAATTGGGATACCACTTCACAGGCCAGCCTGCATCCCTGGTCGTATAAAGAGTTACTTCCCCATGTATCGTTGCGAGGGGTGAAGCGCCGAACCGATCTCTGTTTTTGGAGCGGATGTTAGATTAAGATGATAGTATAGTAATGTGGTTGCCAAAAATCGGGGTGAGGCCATATATCAGTGAAGTATTATGTCGGTTGCAGCGGCTGGCATTATGAACACTGGCGCGGGCTTTATTACCCCGAGGAATTACCTAAGCCGAAGTGGCTGTCGTTTTATGCCACGCAGTTTACTACCGTAGAACTCAATAACAGTTTTTATCATCTGCCCTCAGAGAAAGCCTTCACTACGTGGCGAGAATCTACGCCCGAGAACTTCATCTTTGCGGTTAAGGTCAGCCGCTTCATCACTCACATAAAAAGGTTAAGGAACTTGGGTTCCGCAGTGGAGGATTTCATATCCCGGTCTAGTTTTTTGAAAGAAAAACTGGGGCCCTTGTTGTATCAACTGCCTCCTAGCATGAAGCGCAACGATGAGCTGTTACAGAATTTCTTATCTTCGTTGCCGCCGAAATATCAGCATGTAATTGAATTTCGCCATGAGTCCTGGATTGATGAAAGGGTGTTCGATATTCTACGAACACACAATGTTGGGTTGTGTGTTTTTGACATGCCTGGCTTTAGTTGTCCACTCGTCACTACCAGTGATTTTGCCTATGTCCGTTTCCATGGCAGCGAAGGTCTGTATTCCAGTTGTTACTCTAACGAGGAGCTTTCCCAATGGGCAAAAAGAATCGCCCGGCTGGGACAAAGCATTAAAGCCAGCTATATCTATTTTAATAACGATGCTGAGGCATTTGCGGTTGAGAATGCTATAACGCTGAGGAATCTCCTACAGTCGCTCCGCTCCAGGTGCTAGATTCCAGGTACCAGATACTAGACAAATTCCGAATGTCAAAATCCAAATGACAAGTGAAATCCAAACGTTTAAATGCCAAAACTACTCTTTTTCATCCTTCGGGGTTTGAGCTTTGTCATTTGTCATTGTTCAACGAGCTCTTCCTTAACCTTCTTCGCCAGGGCTAATGTTATGCCTTCCGTCTGGCTGAGCTCCTCTAGCGAAGCCCCTTTGATAGCTTCAACTGAGCCAAACTTTCTGAGCAAAGCCTTTTTTCGTTTTGGTCCAATTCCGGGGACGTCATCCAGCAGGGAAGCGATGCCTTGTTTGTGACGTAGCTTCCGGTGGTAACTTATAGCGAAACGGTGAGCTTCATCCCTGGCCCTTTGCAGGATATGGAGGGCAGGTGAATCCTTAGCTATATGCGCTGGCTGAGGGTTACCGGGCATGAATACCTCCTCGTCTTCTTTGGCCAGGCTGACCATGGGGATAGAGTCGAGCCTTAATTCTTTCCGCACCTCCAGCGCAGCATTAAGCTGGCCTTTGCCGCCATCAATTAGGACCATGTCTGGAATGATTGCCCATGTCCCTGCGCCGGTTAAGCCCCGTTTAAACCTGCGTCTCAATGTCTCTCGAATCATGGCATAATCGTCAGCGCCAGCCACAGTTCTGATGCGGAACCGGCGATAATATGCTGGTTTGGGCCGACCTTTTTCCAGAACAACCATGCTGCTCACAGCTAAAGCGCCCTGAATATTAGAGACATCGTAGCATTCTATTCTGCGGGGCAATTTTGGCAGGCGGAGTTTGTTTTTTAGCTCTTGTAGTCCAGAGCTCACAACCTCTAACTTCATCTCTTCAGTCTGGGCAAATTGTACACCTCGGGCAGCGTTTTCAGCTGCTGTATCCACCAGCTTCTTTTTAGCTCCCCGCTGTGGCACTTGAAGCTCCACTCTGCCTCTTCTCTGCTGTCTAAGCCATTGGGAAAGCACCGCTGCCTCGTCCACCGGGTACTGAAGCAATATCAGCCTTGGGATGTATGAAGCTGAGGCATAGTATTGTTTCACAAAACTGGTGATTATTTGCTCAGGAGACTCACCTTGGATGCCTTCCATAACAAAGTGGTCCTGGCTGACAAGTTTGTCATCGCGAATTGAAAAGAGCTCAACATAAGCCTGTTCTTCATTTTGTGCCAGACCAATGACATCCTTCTCCCCCTTCAATTTCATGGCAATCCTCTGCCCCTCTATGACTTCTTCTATGGCGCTAATCTGGTCGCGCAGCGAGGCTGCCCTCTCAAACTGAAGCTGCTGCGCTGCCGTTTTCATCTTGGCGTTTAATTCACGGAGAATAAGCTCCTGCTTCCCCTGTAAAAACAAGATGACCTGGTTTATTACTTCACGATATTCCCCTCTTTCTACCACTCCAACGCATGGTCCAAGGCATTGGTGGATGTAGTAATCGAGACAGGGCCGCCTATCTTCGCCATCGATGTGCTTACTACAACTGCGATAAGGGAAGATCTTCTTTATTAACCTCAGAGTCTTGCGTACTGAGCCGGCACCGGCGAACGGCCCAAAATACCTGGCTCCGTCCTTCTGGATCCGGCGAGTGATGTAGACGCGAGGCCAATCTTCGTTAATATCTATCTTGAGATAAGGGAAGGTCTTGTTGTCTTTAAGGCTCACATTGTACCGGGGGGTATATTTCTTTATCATGTCGCATTCCAGGATAAGTGCCTCTTGCTCGGAATTGGTAACTATCAAGTCGAAATTCTGTACTTTTGACACTAATTGTTGGATCTTGGATGACAGGTTGGAAGTTGCGCCAAAATAACTCCTTACCCGACTTTTCAAGCTAGCAGCCTTGCCAACGTAGATGACCTTGCCATCCTTGTCCTTAAAGAGATACACTCCGGGCTTGGCAGGCAAAGCTCTTAGTTTAGCATCAAAATGTTGCGAGACTTTTTGGGGACCCTTGGTCGATTCGTTTTTGGATTTATGGGCTTCCCACGAAAGTCGCCGCATTTTTGCGAGTGGACTTGATTGGTCTGATTTCACGGCAAATCTATTCTAGCAAGTGGCTCGTATAGAGGCAAAACAACTCGCATTATGTTACAATAGGCGTGATGAAGCGGGATATCGAAGCCTTCCTTCAATATTTGACCAGGGACAAAGGCTATTCTCAGAATACTCTGGCTGCTTATCGGAATGATCTGGCCCAAATGGCAGCCTTTATTACCGCAGAGCAGGCAAAGGGCATAATTACATCCTACGGCGAGCTTCTGAAGAGCTATTTGCTCAAGCTCAGGGAAAAGAGATACTCTGTGGCCACAACCGCTCGCAAGGTGGCATCAGCCAAATCATTCTTCAAATTTATGGTTGATTCGGGCAGAATGAGAGAAAATCCGGCACAGAATTTGCCCTCGCCTCAAGTTAGCAGGCGTGCCCTTAAATTCTTGTCTCAGTCTGAGTACCAGAAGCTGCTTGGCGAGGCAGCGAAACTATCCACTCCGGAAGCGAAAAGAGATGCAGTGATGCTGGAATTACTTTATGCTACCGGTTTGCGCATAAGCGAACTAGTGTCATTGAACACTGAAAACATTGATTTGGAAGGAAATTGTGTGCGTATTGATTCCAAAAGACAAGTTCCTTTTGACCATCGCCTGGGCCTGATTCTAGGGAATTTCCTCAGAAGTGATAGGCTTGACCTATTATATGAGGACAGTGAACACGCTTTATTTCTTAACCGGCGTGGTAAGAGGTTGACTCGGCAAGGGTTCTGGCAGATTATCAAGGGTTATGCCTCGAGGGCAGGATTAGGTGGCGAAGTCACACCGCAGACTTTGCGCCATAGCTTTGCCAGACGCAAGCTGCAAAGTGGCGTCGAGCTGAATCACCTCCAGCAGCTTTTGGGTCACGCGTATATTTCCAGTACAAGAATATATAAGCAACCTGCACCAAGGAGAGGGTAATGCCGAAGAAATCACGACGTGCTAAAGCCAAACATCGAGCTGCGGTGGCAAAGGCGGTACAGGAGAGGCAGTCGCAACAATCAGGGCCGCTATCTGCTGAGATACAATCAGCGCCCCGAGTATCTCCAAAAGTCCAGGATTTGGCCAACCGTTATCAATATGTTATACCGGAAATAAAGCGTATTGGCATCATTGCCGGCTCAATAATTCTGATTCTCATAATCCTGTCTTTCGTTCTTGGCTAACGTTGGCACTCTCCGGCGGTGAACTGTGGCGGATCTAGAGCGGGCTAGAGACAATTTACTTAAGTATCTTGACCATGAAATTGCCGACAAGCGTGTAGTTGAAGCTATGAGGAGTGTTCCCCGTGAGGCTTTTGTGTCACCAGAGCAATATCATGTTGCTTATGATGACAGACCCTTAGGCATTGGCTTTGGCCAAACCATCTCCCAGCCTTTTATTGTGGCGCTGATGGTGCAAACGCTGGAGCTCAAGGGGGATGAAAATGTGTTGGAGCTGGGTACTGGAAGTGGCTATGAAGCAGCGATATTAGGTGAGCTAGCGCAAAAGGTGATTACCGTCGAGTGTATACCTGAATTGGCGGAATCGGCCAAGCGGGTTCTGGATAAGCTCGGTTATTCCAACATTGAAGTTCACGTAGCTGGCAAAACCTTAGGTTGGCCAGAGGGAGCACCTTACGATGCCATTATAGTCTCTGCTGGTGCTCCCACTATGCCTGCAGTTCTCTTGGAGCAACTAACTTGGAATGGACGATTGGTGATCCCTGTGGGTTCTCGATGGCAGCAGGACTTGCTCAAGGTTACCAAGCTGAAGAGGGGTAACAGAATAGAGAGCTTAGGTGGCTGCTATTTCGTGCCACTTATTGGTGAAGGTGCTTGGGGGAAGTGAAAGGACGGATGAGACTGGGAGAAATTCGAGGCGGAAAGCATCTGACTGCGGAAGGGACACGCCACGTAATCCGCAAACCGGGAATTTCGCGGAAAAGCTAGACTATGCAGACCGTTTAATGATCATCCCGACTCTGAATGAAACGAAAGGGAAGGGTCTTCAAGTTTCTCGGTCGCTCACGGCGCATCGGAATGATAGGAATGTTGTTAGATGACCTCGATAGATAATATTATGATGATGAAGTGACAATGCAGAATAAAAGAATCCTCTTACCATCTCTGCTCTCTATTGTCCTAATCTTCGGCTTGACTCTTCCTGCCTTGGCAGCAGGAACTTCATCGACGCCGGTATCCGTGCTGGATGACTATGTGATTACTCATCTGGAGGCAGATAGCACCGGCCTCGATCTGGCAATGGCGCTGAACTTGTCTCAAGGTCAGATAATACCTATGGTCGCTGCTGGCGGCTATCACACGGTGGGGCTCAAGTCTGACGGCACTGTGATCGCCGAGGGATTGAACAACTTCGGGCAGTGCAATGTGGGCAACCGGACAGATATCATGCAGGTCGCCGCGGGTGGCTATCACACTGTGGAACTCAAGTCCGATGGCACTGTGGTTGGTGCTGGGAACAACGATTACGGGCAGTGCAGTGTGGGCAACTGGACGGGCATCATCAAGGTCGCCGCCGGTGGCTATCACACGTTGGGGCTTGAATCCGACGGCACCGTGGTCGCCTCGGGGAACACCGAGTATGGTCAGTGTGATGTCAGTGGCTGGAAAAATATTGTGCAGGTGGCCGGGGGCGTCTATCACACAGTGGGTCTTAGGTTCAACGGCACCGTAGCAGCCACCGGATATGACGAGTATGGTCAGTGCGGTGCCGGTGACTGGAACAATATTGCTCAAGTGGCCGCAGGCTATGGTCACACAGTGGGGCTCAGGGCCGATGGCACCGTGGTCGCCGTGGGACGCAACGACTACGGCCAGTGCAATGTCGGCAATTGGACGGACATCATTCAGGTGGTCGCGGGTGCTGATCATACGGTGGGGCTCAAGTCTGACGGCACCGTGGTCGCCATGGGGGACAATGGATATGGTCAGTGTGGTACCAGCGGCTGGAGAAACGTTGTTCAGGTCGCCGCAGGCTACGGGCACACCTTGGGATTCGAGGCCAACGGTACCGTGCTCGCTGTGGGATGGCACCACTACGGCCAGTGTGATGTCGGCGACTGGACAAACATCGTACAGGTCGCCGCAGGTTACGGTCACACGGTTGGAGTTAAGGCCAATGGCGCCGCAATCGCTGTGGGATACAACAACAACGGCCAGCGTGATGTCGACGACTGGACAGACATGGTACAGGTCGCCGCAGGTTACAGTCACACAGTGGGGATTAGAGCCGATGGCACCGTGGTCGCCGTGGGATGGAACCAGTTCGGGCAATGCGATGTCGGCAACTGGACGGACATTACTGGAATTGCTGCCGGTGGCCATCATACGGTGGGGCTTAGGGCCAATGGCACTGTGCTTGCCGTAGGGGACAACGGCTACGGTCAGTGCAATGTTGGCAACTGGACTGACATTATCCACGTTGCCACGGGCTATGGTCACACGGTGGGGCTCAGAGCAGATGCCACCTTGGTCGCCGCGGGAAATAATGAAATCGGACAGTGCAATGTTGGCGACTGGAGAGACATCGTACAGATCACAGTGGGCTGGGGCCACACGGTGGGGCTTAGAGCCGATGGCACCGCGGTCGCCGCGGGATATAACGACTATGGTCAATGCAGGGTCAGCGGCTGGACGGAGATCAAACGGGTCATTGCAGGCGAATACTATCACACGATAGCCGGAGGCTACGGCCACACAGTTGGAGTCAAGGCAGACGGGACCGTGGTTGCGGTGGGACATAATGAGGATGGGCAATGCAATACTTATGGCTGGACAGACATTGTCGGGGTGGCAGCAGGCAACTATCACACGGTGGGGCTCAGGGCTGATGGCACCGTGCTCGCCGCAGGCCTGGAAGTCGAACTTGCTAAGTGGAATTTGGGCAATGCTGTACTCTACCTTATCACCTCCAGCACCATTGGTGGTGAGGTAACTGGACCGGGGGAGGGGACCTTCGCCTATTACTCCGGTAGGAGGCTCAACTTGATAGTCAGGCCTGAGAACGGCTACCGGTTTGTCAGCTGGACCGGCGATGTAGACACTATTGACAATGTTAATGCTGCACAAACTGCCATTACTATGAACGATGAATATTCCATAACGGCTAACTTTGAGAAGGGACGGCCTGTCAATTGGGCTCTCGTTGGTGGGATCATAGGAGCAGTGGTAATAGTGGGACTGGTGACTTTCGTTGTACGCAGAGAGAGACCTGCCCGGACCAAAAGACGCTGAATTGAGCTTTTTCCCGACCGAAGAGTCTCTGAGACCTTTCTTGGAGCTTGTCCTGAGCGCAGGTGAGGATTCGTGTTGCCGCATTGCTTGGCGGGTTCGGTCTCTCGCAATGACAATCTGAGCGGAGACAAGCATCGATGTTATGCGCATTATCATTACGAGCGGCTGAAAGGTGCATGGCAACCTCGGCACCAGCCTGATATGACGTGGCTGGCAGAATTTTGGGTTGGCCAGAGGGAGCGCCTTACGATGCCATCATAGTCTCTGCTGGTGCTCGCACTATACCTGAAGCTCTCTTGGAGCAACTGACTTGGAATGGGCGATTAGTAATCCCTGTGGGCTCTCGATGGCAACAAAACTTGCTCGGGGTTATTAAGCTCAGGAAGGGTAACAGGATAGAAAACTTGGATGGCGGCTATTTCATACCGCTTATTGGTGAAGATGCTTGGGAGGGGTGAAAGTGCAGATGAGATTCTGGGAAAATCTCGAAAAAAACCTGAGAGTGAAATTGCCCAATTGTGCGAAATGTTACTTAGTTGCCCACTAAGATGTATCGTGGCTCCTTAACCCCGTAATATTTCTTGGACACCGCACAATAACTATTGACAATTTCTTAGATAGCGGTATAATAGTCTTAATAAGAGCAGTCTTTACAAAAAGACCTGGTATAAGAAGACCTGCCATAAGAGGCAGTACTTCAAGACCAACACAAAGTGGATAGTTCGGTGGGTGCGTCAGAAGGTTGCGATAGTTCCCACCATGCTCAACCGAGCACATATAGAAATGTGACCTCGGCTCGTTTTTTGCTGCCACAGCAAAATCAACCCTCCCTTTCGAAACCCAGCGTCATTGCAAGGTGTAGCCGACGCTTCCTTTTTTCCTTGATGGGAGAGAGATAAGAGTCTGTGCTGAGTTTCTCAAGGGATGAGGACAAACATAAAACAGTGAACAAGGGATGTGCTGCAATGAGAAGAGGAAAATCGATGGGTAAAACCCTCGGGATTACACTTGTGCCTGTGCCTGGTGGGGCGAACTTTGATGATGGAGGCTTAACAGCTAGGAGGTGACATGCCATGGACTAAGGGTTTGGGGAAAACAAACGCTTACAGAAAAGAGAATTTCACACACAGCGAAGTTCGAATGATGGATAACGGGAGGTAGTAATGAAAAGTAGAAAGTTGATCTTAAAGGTCTTATTGTCTGTTGCTCTGATAATACTGGTACTGAACCTGTCGTGCGGGGTCGCCGCAGGCGGCTTTCACACGGTGGGGATTAGGCCCGACGGCACCGTGGCCGCCACGGGAAATAACGACGAGGGGCAGTGCAATGTTGGCAGCTGGACGGACATCTACATCGTCGCCGCAGGCTTGTGGCACACAGTGGGGGCTAAGGAGGACGGCAGCGTGGTCGCCACGGGAAACAACGACTACGGGCAGTGTAGCGTCGGCACCTGGACGGACATCGGCATGGTCGCTGCGGGCGACTGGCACACGGTGGGGCTTAGGAACGACGGCAGCGTGGTCGCCACGGGAAAGAGCGACGAGGGGCAGTGCAACGTCGGCACCTGGACGGGCATCCAGCTGGTAGCCGCAGGCGGGGCCCACACGGTGGGAGTTAGGGACGGCGGCGGCGTGGTCGCCACGGGAAGGAACGTCGAGGGGCAGTGCAACGTCCTCGGCTGGACGAACATCCAAGGGGTCGTTGCAGGCGAACTTCACACGGTGGGGCTTAAGGAGGACGGCAGCGTGGTCGCCACGGGAAATAACGACGAGGGGCAGTGCAACGTCGGCGGCTGGACGAGCATGCAATGGCTCGCGGCAGGCCGCGCTCACACGGTAGGGCTTAGGGAGGACGGCACCGTGATCGCCGTGGGAAGGAGCGACGAGGGGCAGTGCAACGTCGGCGGCTGGACGAACATCGTCATGGTCGCCGCAGGCGGCTGGCACACGGTGGGGCTTAAGGACTGCGGCACCGTGGTCGCCGTGGGATCGAACGACGACGGGCAGCGCGATGTCGGCGGCTGGATTCTGGCGACCCTGTCATCCGATCCCCCAGGGACATATCACCTCACCATCTCCAGCGCAGCTGGTGGTTTGGTAACCGCTCCCGGCGAGGGGACTTTTGCCTATTGCGAGGCTGAGGTGGTCAACCTGGTCGCCGAATATGAGGAGGGCTATCGCTTTGTCAACTGGACCGGCGATATTGCCACCATTACTGATGTAGGTGACGCTACGACAGATATCACCATGAATGGCGACTACTCCATCACCGCCAACTTTGAGGAGATACCTGAGTTTGACCTGACCATCTCCAGCACCGCTGGAGGTTCGGTGACCGTTCCCGGTGTGGGGACTTTCACGTATGACCGAGGAAGAGGGGTTAATCTTGTCGCCGAGGCTGAAGAAGGCCACCAATTTGTCAACTGGACCGGCGATGTCGGTACCATTGCTGATGTCAATGCCGCTACGACCACTATCACGATGAACGGCGACTACTCCATCACGGCCAACTTTGTGGGGGGCGGGCCGTGCTTCATTGCCACCGCAGCCTACGGCACCCCAATGGCGGAGGAAATAGAAACTATCCGTGAGTTCAGAGATGGATACCTGTTGACCAACCCGATGGGACAAGCTCTCGTAGACCTCTATTACAGGGTCAGTCCGCCAATCGCCGAGTTCATCAACGAGCATCCCGGCCTGAAGCCAGTAGTGAGGGCTGGACTATTGCCCGCTGTGGCCATGAGCGCCGTAGCCGTCAACACTACTCCGGGCGAGAGGATGGCCATAGTAGGCTTGCTGGTGCTGACTTTATTGGCAGTAACTGTCTGGGCGATGAGGCGGCGATGGAGAGGTTCACAGTATACCTGAGGGTGAAATCCCCTCTCTTTTTCACCCAGCCAAATCTTGGATTTGGCTGGGTGAAAGTTTATTGAGCGACCGGGCCTGGTAAATCAGGCAACTACAAGTTTCGTAGGACGGAGCTTTATTCCCTGCTAGGAAGAGGTGGCATATAATGCACTGTGCGGTACTAGCGAATATCATCGGCGCTGAGAGAGGAGAGCTGTGAAAGTTGTCTCATGGTGAGTTAGAATAGCAGATCCTGGCTGATGCTGATAAGAAAAAGAAAGGAGAAAAGTTAAGATATGGACATTGTTGAAGCTATCCATCAAAGGAAGAGCATTCGAGCTTTTAAATCGGACCCTGTGCCCAAGGAAGTTCTCAAGGAGATAATGGAGCTAGCTTTGCGAGCTCCTTCGTGGGCAAATACTCAGCCCTGGGAATTCGCCATAGTGACTGGGAAGAAGTTAGAGGAAATAACACAAGCCTTTGCTGAGAAAGCAGCAAAAGGAGCAGAAGACAATCCCGATGTCCCTCGCCCTCGAGAATTTCCCGATCCTTACGATACTCGCCGCCGTGTTGTGGGCAGGAAAGTTCTCGAACTAAAGGGAATAAGCAGAGACGATAAAGAAAAGAGGAAATGGTGGCTCTTGCAGGGCTTGAGGCTATTTGAAGCTCCTTGCGCCATCTATATCTATATTGAGCGCTCTTTCTACCAGCAAGGCGACGGGTCAAATATCTGGCCTGTATTCGATTGTGGTTTGGCGGCTGAGAACATCATGTTGCTGGCTACCGAGTATGGGCTGGGAACAATTGCTCAAATACAAGCTGTCGTGTATCCTGATGTGTTGAGGAAGGTGTTGGAAATACCAGATTCCAAGCTTATAGTGCTGGGAATAGCTATTGGCTACCCTGACTGGGATGACCCTGTAAATCAGCTCCGCTCCGAAAGAGAACCGTTGGATGATGTGAGCACCTGGTACGGCTTTGATTGAAAGATACAAAAGATGTGTCCCGGAGGGTGATAATAAGAAGTAACTTCTGATACCTTCTTATTGGCGGTTTAGCTTCAGATGGTGCTGTTTAGTGCCATTTTGTTGTTTATGGTGACGAAAAGTTCGTTAGCAAAAATGTTAGCAAAATTACAATTAGCATCGTTTTTTGCCATATATCTATGGCACTTTGAGTATCTAACTTACACGAAGCAAATTGTTCAAACTCTCTTTTCTTTAGGCGTAATTTACGTGCTAGCATCCCGACTTGGGTATCATTGAGACTGCCGGACCAAGAGTGAGAGAGCTTACCAACCGTATATTGAGAACCTTGATAATCTAGGTAGTAGTATATAGGGTCACCGGAAACATCTTCTTCTGCACCCAATTTCTTTACAAAGGAACGCTTTACTGTACGAATATTCAAGCGGTCACCCAGTAAGAGGGATTGCCAGAGAATTATGTTAGCAATGAACGAATGTTTTCTAAAACTGTCTTGTCCCGAGGAGATAATTTCATCTCTCTTCGTTGGAGAGAATGGTATTTATCACGTATAGAAGTCAGGAAATCGAAATATGCTTTTTCTAACGTGTCACCAAAGGATTCCTCATCAATATAGCTCGATTTTATAACACACCCATCCTGAGTCGTTTCTTCGCGGACGGTCAAGTCATGTCTCAAAAGAAGGTCGGAATTTGGTAGACGTGTCTGAGCAATAATATTAAATATTGAAGAGGAAATAGGATATTTTACAATATTAGTATCGTCAACTTGACCGGATGCAAACGCACTATTGAAATTAGGAACAGTACTTCGGTGTATGACCTCGAAGGTAGTTACATTATTTTCATATTTAATAGCCATGATTCCCTCTGCTTGTTAATAGAGTTTCCAGAGAGATTCCCAGTCATCTATACTTATACTCAATGAGTTTAATACTTGCGTAGGAATTTGAATATTAACACCAGTTTGCTTTTCGTGATTCATTATTTGCCTTCGTAACACAAAGGTCATTAGTTTCAAGTGCTCTAGGCTCATTCTTATTGTAGCCAAAGTTTCAGACTGGGGCATTTTACCAGGGGTTGGTGGTGTAGATGGAGAAAGCAAAAAGTTTAAAGTAGAGCCATAAGGGCCGGTATTTAGTTGAAAAGAGTCAGAGTAAATATCAATAGGTTCAGCCATTCTTATACCTCCATAATGAGGAAATTCGCGAGTTTAGCGAAATTGAAGTCTATCAGATAAGATTTAGACTGTCAATTGGTTGTGCTGGCTGACCACATGGGTAACACTGGGCTGCGGATTTTAGCGAGCTCCCTTTCAAAATATGCTATTGGAGTAAGATAGGCAAGAGATTGGTGCGGGCGGTGGAAGTTATATTCTGTAAGCCATTCGGTTAGCCGGCAATTTAGCTCATCAGGGTCTAACGACATATTAGAGTTATAGAGCCATTCATACTCTAAGGTCTGGTTGAATCTCTCTATCTCGGGGTTATCCTTCGGGGTTTTGACTCTGGAGAAGTACCTTTGAATACCTAATCCGGCGCTAGCCCGTTCGAATTCCCAGGCAAACTCACTCCCGTTATCCGTCTGCAAGTTTTCTATCGGCTGCCCAACAAGGTAGCGGAGACGATAAAGAAAATCTGCTGCACACCTTGAGCTCTTATTCTTGTACATCCGGGCGTAGCCTAACTTACTGGCATGGTCCAGGCCAGTCAAGATGTATCTTTTGAGACTACCCCAGTAGATAACAATGGTATCAAGCTGAAAGAGGGAGTAAGGCCTACCTTCCTTCACTAGCTGGGTTATCCTTTTCTTTGGTCTCTGAAGCGCCCTGGCTCTCCTTCTGGCAATTTTCTCTGCCTTCTGTTTATCAGGGTAGAGTTTGTGCTTTCGAATCACCCTCTCGATCTTCCAGGTAGAGATCCCTTCACAATACTCTTTCTCGTAAAGGACCTTTAGCTTCTTCTTGCCATAGTAAGGATATCGCTTCCTTAACTGTCTGATCCTATCTTCCTGAATAAGTGTCACTTCCCACCTCCTTCTATGCTGAGGAGCTCTAGATTGGTCGGCCAGGCTACGGACATCGTATTTGGAATCCTTAAACCGCCTGAGCCATTTGTGAAAAGTCTTCCTGGAGATGTCGAAATATCTGGCAGTCAGAGCAGCATTTTCCTGGCCTGTCTTAACAAAATTAAACAAATTTAGAGAGGCTGATGTTAGCCAAAAGAAAAAAGAGGAAACAGAGAGTGAGCCGTACAGGATTCGAATCTGTGACACCCTGATTAAAAGATAGATTAACGCAAGAAGTGCCCCCAAGGGGATTCGGACCCCTGATCTTCAGCTTGAAAGGCTGATGTCCTAGGCCTCTAGACGATGGGGGCAACGTTAAGCATTTTACGGATAAATCGCTGAATGTGCAAGGTCTGACTGAAATACGGTCTGCCTCGGCTTGCCAACAACTCGGATATAAGGTATGATGTGGCGGTTGTCATGCGCACAACCGGTAATCTCAAATTGAAAGGAATTGCCCGAAATCGCCAACAGTATGGGCTGCGCTGTTTGCTCTCTGTGATGCCTGTGCCCCGCCAGTTTGGTTCTAGATAAGGATGATTCTCGCGGTCAATGTATATGACTCAAAAGGAGGTTTGATAAGCATGGCGAAAGACATAGACAAAGTTGCTTCGCGAATTGAGGAAGTAATTGATGAAGCCAGTGGTAAGGCGTATTTGCCGCCCTGTCAAGTTCGGTGTCCTCTTAAGATAGATATTCAGCGTAATCACGTTATGATTTCATGCCTTCCTCTAGATGAGAAGGAGGCCTCCAGCCAGATATTGAAGATAGGCGAGGAAGTCTATGACAAAAACCCGCTATTTCCAGTTCTTTGTGGCTATATTTGTGGGCTCTGTGAAAAAGAGTGCAATTATGAAGACCAAACCGGAGCAGTGAGAAGAAAGCTGCTTCTGCGATTTATCGCCGAGCATTATCTGCCCTACTTGCAAGCTAAACCTTCGTATGCTGCTCCTACCAGGGAAAAGGTAGCGGTGATTGGAGGAGGACCGGCAGGATTGATGTGCGCTTATACGCTAAGCAGGAACGGCTACCGGACAACCATTCTGGAGAGAGGTCCAAAATTAGGGGGTGCCGTCAGATTAATTCCGAGATATCGCCTTCCCGAGGATATCGTGGACTCCACCTTAAATAATCTGGTCCGGATCGCTCATATAGATGTCAAGCTCGGCTACATAATGAAGGATGGTGAGAAAACGCTGGATGAACTCAGGAACGAAGGTTACCAAGCCGTATTCATTGCTACCGGCACGCCATCTCCAAGACCGCTTAGCTTTGAAGGAAAACCCGTGGCCGGAGCAGACCTCGAAGGAGTAATGTTTGGTTTGAATCTCCTCTCTGACGTCAGCCAGAAGAACGTGCGTCCGCGGCTCTTTGAGCGCAAGAGAGTGATAGTAATTGGAGGTGGTAACGTGGCTTTTGATGCCGCCAGAACCGCCCGCCGACTTGGTGGAAAAGTGACCCTGGTCTGCCTGGAGAATGAAGACAAGTCTTCGAAGGATGGCATACCGGCTGATGTTGAAGAAATTGAGGGCGCTACTGAAGAAGGAATTCAGATTGTCTATTCCCGGGGTGTAGAAGAGATAATCGGTGAGGATGGCGAATTTCGGAAGATAAAGTGCCCTCGGTGCACATGGGTCTATGACCAGATGGGATACATTGGATTCAATCCCAAGTTTGAAAAAAGCGACGTGATATATCTTGAGGGGGATGTGCTGCTCATTACCATCGGACAGGGTGGGGAGAGAAAATTCTTCCAGCAAGAAGACCTGCTGGATGAAAGGGGAAGGATTGACGTCGATCCGCTGACTCTAATGAGCAATCGCAAAAAGGGGATTTTCATCGGAGGCGATGTCAGGCGTATCGGCTATGCGTCCGAGGCAATGAGAGAAGGTATCATAGCTGCCGAGTCCATAGATCGCTACCTTAAAGGCGAAGACCTTAAGAAAGGTAGAGAGAGTGAGTATGAGAAAGCAGACATTCCCAGGGCTACGAATTACAAGCCTCAACCTAAGCTTACATGGTTGCCGGCGGAAAAAAGATTAAACTTTGAACCTTTTGAGAAGGGGTTTACCCTGGAGGAGGCAGTGGAAGAGGCCGGCAGATGTCTTTGCTGTGGCCCGTGTAAGAGCTGCAAAGCGTGTGTGATGCTGGAGCTTCAACTTGAGATACCAAAGATTGAACTCAATCGAGATATCTGTAGCGGATGCGGGGTTTGTGTTCTTTTATGTAGCTATGATGCCATTAGATTAGAGCAGTCCGGGAACGGAGCTGTAGCAGTTATAAATGACCGCAGGTGCAAGCGATGTGGCGTGTGTGCCGCTGCTTGCCCCAGCGCGGCAATCAACCTTGAACACTGCATTGATGAAGAAATTATGGCCGAAATCGAGGGCGTGTTGGTATAGATTCACCTGGATATTGCATTCCTCAGGAATCGTCCTATAAACTAACCCCGGGCGAATTTCGATTCTGAATTAGACGGGATCGCCACCAAAATCGTAGGGTTTTCGTCCGATAGCGTATGTCAAAGGCAGCAAGGCAATCTCTCAAATTGGCTTCTATTAGCGTCCGGGGTATTGTTCAAGGCGTCGGCTTCCGGCCTTTCGTTTACGGACTGGCCGTCAAACACAACCTTAAGGGATGGGTTTACAACACTTCAGAGGATGTCAAGATTGAGGTAGAGGGTGAAGCAGAAGCTATCAAGCAGTTTGAGCGCGAACTTGAGACCAACGCCCCACCGCTGGCTCATATCGAGAACACAACTATTGAGTATCACCCACTCCAAGGCTATAAAAACTTTGAAATTCGGCATAGTCAGGCTCAGGAAGGGAAATACCAGCTTATTTCTACAGATGTCGCTACCTGCCAAGCTTGCCTTGATGAGTTGCTAAATCCTGAAGACCGCCGCTACCGCTATCCTTTTACCAACTGCACCAATTGCGGCCCACGCTTTACCATAATTGAAGGTATGCCCTATGACCGCCCCAAAACCACCATGCGCTACTTCCAGATGTGCCCCCGGTGCCAGGCGGAGTATGATAATCCTCTGGACCGTCGCTTCCATGCCCAGCCCAACGCCTGCCCAAAATGCGGTCCGCAGGTCCGGCTAGTCGATAAACGGGGCAATCTGGTAACCGAGTCGAATCCGATAGCCGCTGCCAGTCAGTTCCTTAAAGAAGGGAAAATTGTAGCCATTAAAGGCCTGGGGGGCTTTCTCCTGGCTTGCGATGCCACGAACGACACCGCAGTTAAGACATTGAGGCAGCGGAAGAAGCGCCCTTCCAAGCCCTTTGCCGTAATGGTTGCTACTTTGGAGGAAGCGAAAAGGCATTGCTACGTCTTACCAGAGGAGGAAGAATTACTTACCTCGCCTCAAAGTCCCATCGTGCTCATGATCTGGAAGGAGGACTCGTCTGTGTCCCGGGAGGTAGCGCCAGATTTATGGTTCTTAGGGACTATGCTGCCCTATACACCGCTTCACCACATACTGCTCAGGGATACTGGTCGGCCTTTAGTAATGACCAGCGGCAATCTCAGTGAAGAGCCTATCGCCAGGGACAATGATGAAGCCTTGAGGAGGCTTTCGGGGATTGCCGATTACTTTTTGGTCCATAATCGGGACATCTATTCTCGCTATGACGATAGCGTGGCCATGGTAGAAAGGGGTACAAGCCAGCTCGTCAGGCGGGCGCGTAGCTATGCTCCCTATCCCATCCGCCTGCCGTTTCAAGCCAGGCAGGTACTTGCTTGCGGCGCTGAGGAGAAAAATAGTTTCTGTCTGACCAAAGATAAATATGCCTTCTTGTCGCAGCATATCGGCGATATGGAGAATATGGAAACCCTGGAACATTTCTATAGCACCATATCCCTGTACAAGAAACTTTTCCATGTAGAGCCTGAAGTTGTTGCCCATGACCTCCACCCTGATTATCTGGCCACGAAGTATGCCCAAGAGTTAGGCGAGTCCGGTATGAAGCTCGTTCCGGTCCAGCACCACCACGCTCATATCGCCAGTTGCATGGCTGATAATGGGCTGGAGTCCCCGGTTATCGGCGTGGCCTTCGATGGCACAGGAATGGGTGGGGATGGAAATATCTGGGGAGGGGAATTCCTGGTCGCCGACTACCGTGATTATAGAAGGGCAGGACATCTCGAATACCTGCCTTTGCCCGGCGGAGCCGCAGCTATAAAAAGACCGCGTCGCACTGCCATTGGCTATATTCTCACTCTATTAGGAGAAAATGCTCTCAACGCTGTCATTGCGAGCGGAGCGAAGCAATCTCAACTAACTTCTATCGGGCAGGTTACTGAATTTGAGGTGGAGATTATCAAGCGTCAGATAGAAAGGAAGATAAATTCGCCGCTTTGCTCAAGCATGGGACGCCTTTTTGATGCCATATCAGCCCTGCTGGGCATAAGGGGCGAGATAGACTATGAAGGACAGGCGGCGGTGGAGTTGGAAATGGCTGCTTACTCTTCTGTCATTGCGATGAACGTAAGTGACAAAGCAATCTCCCATGCTCAGGAACGCTACCCATACCGCATAGTAGAAGACGAGGGAATAAGAATCGTGCGACTGAAGGACCTGCTGTCAGCCGTGATAGAAGACTTACATCAAGGTATCTCAAAGGGGATGATATCACTCAAATTCCACAACACCGTGGCTCGGATGATAAACGAGATGTGTCACTTGATAGCCAATGAAACCAGCATCTCTCAAGTTGCCTTAAGTGGCGGCGTATTTCAGAATCGCCTACTGTTGAAAAAAACAGTCAACTTGCTCGAAAGCAGCGGTTTCCAGGTTTTTACCCACAGGCAAGTGCCCTGTAATGATGGTGGCATCTCCCTGGGGCAAGCCGTTATCGCCAATTTCGCCATCTAAAGAGTCACTTCCCCATTTGTCATTGCGAGGCTGGCAAAGCCACCCGAAGCAATCCCTTTGTGAAAAAAGAATCGACTCTGCTTTACTTCCCCACCTGTCATTGCGAGTCCCGATCCATCGGGACGTGGCAATCTCATTGGGGAAAGATTTGCCCCTTTTTACGGCTGCCAGCTCAGGAAAGGGTAGGTCTGCTCATCAACGATATTCCAGATGTAGGAACGGTTGCGCGCGTCAGCATTAGCGACTGCGATTATGTTCCACCCTGCCCCTGAGAACGTGGCGATGTCCTTCATTCCGGTGGTGGTCTGGCCGATCCCGCCAGCCGAAGTAGCTTGTCCGCTAGGTTCGATATCCCAGAAGGAGTCGCTCACAGTGCCCTTGTTGTATCCCACCAGACCACCAACCTGCGAGGAGCCAGTCACACTGCCGATGGAATAGGAGTGGGTCACGCTACCATAATAATTCACTCCCACCAGACCACCAATACGCGAACCACCGGTCACGCTGCCTATGGAATAGGAGTTGCTCATACTCCCCTTGTAGTACCAATTATCCCCCACGAGACCGCCGACAGACCAGTTGCCAGTCACGCTGCAGCTGGAGTAGGAGTTGCTCAGAGTAGCCTGATTCCATCCCACCAGACCGCCAACACGTGAATCACCAGTCACGCTGCCGGCGGAATGCGAATTATTCATAATGCCCCCATTGTGCCCCACGAGACCGCCGGCATGCTCTTCTCCACTGACGCTGCCTGTGGAATAGGAGTTGCTCATGGTGCCTTCACTATGTCCTACCAGACTGCCAACGTAATCATTGCCAATCACAGTAACGTTCACCATGCCGATATCTTTGATGACCCCTTCCTGCCCGATCTCACCAAAAAGCCCTACATGGTCTTCGTCAGGGCGATTGATAAACAAGTCCTCTAGCGCATATCCCTGACCCTCGAAACTCCCAACAAACTGGTCATCAGAAGTTCCAACCGGCTGCCACCCCTGTCCCTGATTGGCTGTCTCACTCGCTAGTTCCATATAACCGGCAGTACTAGAATCGAGGTCGTTCATGAGGATGTACCTGGCGCCCAAGTTGTTCCTGATATCATGCAAATCATACCAGTCTCGTATTTCCCATATTTCTGGGGCAAAGTTAGCGAGGATAGAATAGCGGCCGTTCATGATGACGGTAGTTGTGGCGGCATTGACGTTGGCAATGGCGCCCACTTCGCCAGTCCAACTGGCAAAGTGGGCGCCATCCTCAGGCTCGGCCGCCAGGTTGACTACCGTCCCCTTGCCGTAGGTGAAGGTCGCCTCGCCGGGTGTGGTTACCTGACCGCCTTCGGTGCTGGAGACAGTGAGGTCATACTGGACAAAGATGCAGCCTACCATGGCGCCTATTAAGGCTAGCGCAATTAGAAAGATGCCAACTTTTGCCACGTAACAGTTCAGCTTTCTCAGAATCCCCAGGTTATACTATATTGTATATCACCCCGCCGCACAGTCAACGGGTCGCTTTGGCGTGTGCGCCACCTGGGAGATCAGCCCATGATGAGTCTACTTGCCTTGTCGTAGGAAGAGGAACATGAGCAGGGCAGCGATGCTTTTGGCATCGCAGATTTCGCCCGAGGCAATAAGACGGGGTATCTCATCGGGGGAACCGCGGACCAGCTCGATATCATCAGTATCCTCAGCTACGAGACGAGCGGGCACAAGGTCAGTAGCCATAAAACAATGGAGGTACTCCGTGCCATAGCCCGGAGTGGCGTAAAAGCCACCCAATTTGTCTATCTTCCGGGGGAAATAGCCAATCTCCTCCTGTAATTCGCGGCGCACAGAGTCGACGGGCTCTTCGCCGGGATCAATGCCACCAGCCGGTATTTCCAGAAGAAACCTGTCCACGGCGTGGCGGAACTGGCGGACCATAAGGATATTACCTTGTTCATCAAGGGCCACCACCGCTATGCAATCGCTGTGCTCCACTACCTCTCTAGTGGTTTTTGTGCCGTCAGCTTTCTCCACGGTGTCCACACGTATGTTTACTGCACGCCCGTGATAAATCTGTTGGGTAGCTAGCTTCTTTTCCGGCTTCACCACACTCTTGCTACTCAGCCAAAATGACGTTGCTTTGCGTGTAGGGGCGAGGCTTGTCCTCGCCGGAACGGTCTAACGGGGAGGGTACAAGACCCTCCCCTACGATTTGATTCTTCGATCTCCCCGTTAAGATAAGGGGGATAAAGGGGGTTATGAATGTTTCTCAGCCTCCCCAGAATGATATTGCTGAACGCCTTCGACATAATGTTCTCATAGCCTCAAAGGTGGCGAATAAGAGCCACCTCATCGCAATCGGGGAACTTGGGACAGCGATAGCATTCCGCCCAGACCTTCTGGGGTAGCTCTTTTTTGTCGATTAGTTGGAAGCCGTGTTTTTCAAAGAAAGCCGGCTTGCGAACGAGGCAAAAAACCCTGGGTATCCCTAGCTCCTTCGCGTCGCTGAGACAGGCCTGGATCAGCAAGGAGCCAATCCTCTGGTTCTGTTCCTGTTCATCTACAGCCAGAGACCTGATTTCTGCTAAATCAACCCAGGTAACCTGTAACGCTGCGCAAGCGATAACCCGACCTGCTTTCCTGACCACGAAGTAATCTCTAATGCCATCATATATCTCAGATAAGGCGCGAGGCAACATCTCGCCTTTATCAGCAAAATGACTTATCAACCGGTGCATGGAGTTAGCATCGCCCACCCTTGCCCTATCAACCTTCATATCAGCTTCCATTTCTTCCTCCTCCCAGTTTTTGCCACAGCGAATTATAGAAATAGGTTGGCTCGTGAATTCTTAAGAAGCGAGCTGTGTGAGGGCTGAGCTTCACTCTGACAGTTTGCCCGTCTGATAACGGTAATTCAACTTGTCCGTCAATGCTAAGTATGACCTTCTCTCTGGGGGCAACCTTCAAGTCAACTATGCTCTGTGAAGACACTACCAGGGCATGACTCAATCCGAGGTGGCAGGATATTGGTTGGAGGACAATTTCCTTGGATTGAGGATGAAGAATCGGTCCGCCAGATGCCAGAGAATAGCTGGTGCTCCCGGTAGCAGTGGCGACAATTACGCCATCAGCCCGGTAAGTGGTTAGCGCCGTGCCATCAATCTCGGCTTCTATGTTAACCAGGCGAACCGCCACGCTGTGTATCACCACATCATTCAAGGCATGAAAGCTTTTGTCTGCAACTTGAGCCTCGAGCATGGCCCTTTCCTCAATCCAGCCTTTCCCATCGAGCAAACCGGGCAAATAAGACAGGACCTCGTCGCCGTCTATCTCCGTGATAAATCCCAGCCTACCCAGGTTTATGCCTAAAATGGGCACTGACAAGGGGGCTACGATTCGAGCAACACGGAGGATAGTGCCATCTCCGCCAATACTGAGAATCAGCTCCGTCCCCACGACTTGGGATCTAGCTTTATCCTCGTCCCTGGTTGAGCACCGCCATGAAGAGACTCCCTGAGAGGATAGAAACTTCTGCAGCTTCTCGCTTAAGTCTCGGGCTTTCTCACGTAGAGGGTGATACAGAATGCCAATATGCTTCACGGGTGAACGAAGTCTAGCACTGGCAAATTCTGGCTGTCAAACTATCTAACAGAACCAACTCATATCGCTTTCCAGGAACCAAGTAAGGAATGCTTACTTCCCCTTGAACTTGGGCAAGGGCTTCTTCTCCAGGAATGCTTTCACACTCTCGCGGTGGTCCTCACTCTGCCGGCATATCCGTATGGAGTCGGTCTCAAGGTCAAGCTGACGCGCCAGGCTGTCGAAGAGACCGCGCCACAGCATCTTCTTGGTTAGTTCCACGGAAAGAGGTGCCTGCTGAACAATCTTGTTAGCCAATTCCCCGCTTGTCCTCATCAAGTCATCAGGTGGAACGACCCGACTGACAAGGCCGATTCGCAGGGCTTCGGCGGCATCGATTAACTCGGCGGTGTACATTAATTCCAGAGCGTTGGACATCCCTGCGGCTAGGGGCAGGTAACATGTCAGGCCGAAGTCAGGCACCAGTGCTCGTGCCACCTGGGCAACACCAAACCTGGCTGTCTCCGAGGCTATTCTGATGTCACAGCTCAGTGCTATAGCCAGACCGGCGCCAACACAAGGGCCGTTTACGGCGGCAATGGTTGGTTTTAGCAGCTTGGGGAAGATATCAGCAGCCGGCCACCCCGTTACCTGGAGACGGTTGAAGCGAGACTGCTCAGCAGCCCCAGTCAGCACCTGCATGGCGGAAACATCAGCGCCGGAGCAGAAACCACGCCCGGCACCGGTAACAATCAATACCCTGACATTGTCATCGCGGGCCACTTCATCTACTGCCAGAGGCAGGTTCATTCCCATCTTCACGGTAAGGGCGTTCAACTTATTCGGTACATTGAGGGTCAAAGTGGCAACGCCGCAATCATCCTTTTCCAGTAACAGGTCTTCATACTCCATCCTGGTTCACCTCCTGTTCATACGGTTAGTTGAAAGAACCATTATAGCAGGGGCAGAGTAATTCTTTTGACCATCCCGCACCCACTCAGCATATTCGAGGCAGCAATTCCCCGGATAGCATATCCACAATTCGGGAGGGGCCGAGCTTTGTCTTCATCACCACCTTCCCAGGGTGCTCGCTGGTTACCTCTCCGATGATTGACGCATCTCTGCCATAGATGTTTTTCCTCATTCGGGCCAGAATCTTGTCGGCATCGGCGGGGTCAACTATGGCTACCAGCTTGCCTTCATTTGCCACATAAACGGGGTCCAGTCCCAGGAGCTCGCAGGCAGCTTTGACCTCTTCCTTCACTGGTATCTTGGCCTCTTCTATCACAATGCCCACCTTCGATTGCCGGGCCAATTCGTTGAGCGTGGTAGCCAAGCCACCCCTGGTAGGGTCACGTAGGCAATGAATCCTGGGCGAGACCTCCAGCATCTGAGACACTAATTTATTCAATGGAGCGCAGTCGCTCTTCAAAGTCATGGAGAACTTCAATCCTTCGCGCTGACTCATTATAGCTATGCCGTGGTCGCCAATGGGGCCGCTCAAGAGAACCTTATCCCCAGCTCTGGCGTTGGCTCCTGAGATATCAACTCCAGGAGGGACTATCCCTACGCCCGATGTAGTGATAAACAATTTGTCGGCTTGCCCTCGATCTACCACCTTGGTGTCCCCGGCGATGATACTTACGTCGGCTTCTTCAGCGGTTTTCTTTATTGATTGGACTATCTGCTCAAGCTCTCTCAGGAGAAAGCCCTCTTCTATGATTGCTGAGAGACTCAGATAGAGAGGCTTGGCTCCATTCATAGCCAAGTCGTTCACCGTGCCGCAAACGGCTAGCTTGCCGATATCGCCGCCTGGGAAAAAGATTGGATTCACTACGTAGCCGTCGGTGGTGAAAGCCAGCCGCCCACTGGCTTCGAAAATAGCTGAATCGTCCAGTTTGTTCAGCGCCGGATTAGCCAGGAAGGGCAGGAATTTCTTCTCCACCAGCTCGTGGCTCAATTTCCCGCCGCTACCATGGGCTAAAAGAATGCTGTCATCCATAGGCTTGCTCTATCTCTATCCGATAAATCCTATAAATCTTCAGTAGTCCCGTATTGATAATAAGCGGCGCAGGCGCCTTCACTAGAGACCATACAGGGACCGACAGGGCTTTCCGGAGTGCAGGCCTTCTTGAAGAGTTCGCACTCGAGCGGTGTAGCTGCGCCGCGGATTACGTCCCCGCACCGGCATCCCTTAGGCTCCTTCGGCCGTTTCAGGCTCACTGAAAACGCGTTGTCGGCGTCAAATTGCTCGTATTTTGCTCTAATTTTCAAACCACTCTTAGGGACAATTCCAATTCCCCGCCAGTTAGCTTCACCGATCTCAAAAACATTCTCCATCAGTTGCCGGGCTTTTATATTTCCCTCTGGCTTTACTCCCCGGGGGTAAGCTATCTCTACTTTGGGCTCGCCCTTTTCAATCTGCTCCACCAGCTTATCTATGCATAACAAAATATCCAACGGTTCAAATCCCGAGATGACACAGGCCACCCCATAATGTCTGGGAATAAATTCATAGGGATGAGAACCAATTATGACACTGACATGTCCTGGACAGACGATGCCATCTAGCTTTACCTCGCCTGAATGGAGCAGTGCTTTCATCACCGGCGGGGTCAGCTTATTGAGGGATAGAACGTAGAAGTTTTCTATTTTCTCGTGTTGTGCCTCAAGTATAGAAGCAGCTATAGTTGGTGCCGTGGTCTCAAAGCCGATGCCTATGAAGATGACTGATCTCTCGGGATTGGCTTTAGCTATCTCCACAGCATCTATAGTGGAATATACTATTCGGATATCTGCTCCCTCAGCTTTCGCCTTTTGCAGGCTTGAATCGCTGCCGGGAACTCTTATCATGTCCCCGAAAGTAGTGATAATAACGTCGGGCAGGTGTGCCAGGGCGATTGCTTTGTCCAGGTCAGCAATTGCTGTAACACAGACAGGGCAGCCGGGCCCCGACCTCATTTCCACCGTTTCGGGAACTAATTGGCGAATTCCATATCGCAGTATGGCATGCGTGTGGCCACCGCAGAATTCCATGAGTCTTATGGTTTTGGTGGAGCGCTGAGCAATTTTGTATGCTAGCCCCCTGGCTAACTTGCTGTCCTGATACTCGTCAATGAACTTCACTGAGACTTGCTATCTCTTCCAGGAGCTTCAGGGTCTCCTCGGCTTCAGCCTCATCTATAACGCCTATGGCATACCCTGTATGAAGCAATACGTAATCCCCCACCTTAGCCTCTGGAGTAAAGACGATGCTAACTCGACGCCTCACCCCGGCGATTTCTGTTTCCGCCGCATCCCCGTCTATGGAAACAATCTTCACTGGTATTGCTAAACACATGACTTCCCGTATTTTAGCCTAAGTCCACCTATAATACAATCCAAGGGAGGGTCGACTCTATTTTTCTTTGAGGCGAGCCTTTCTTGCTGTGTCATTGCGAGTCCCGATTTATCGGGACGAAGCAATCTTGGAGGGGAAAGAGAGAGTTGTGGCCTTTTTGTTAAAAATGCTTGCCAGGGCAGGGCAAGATATAGTAATGCGGGATATAATAATTCTTAATAAGATTTTAACAAAAGTGGTATATCATATTATAAGCTAGAGATTTCGGGAAAAGTGAACTTTGCAAACAGGAGACTTTACTTTTACACGTACATAGGCGGTTCAGTTTTTAGATGACGGATAATGGGAGGTGACAACGAAGAATAGAAAAATTCTCTTACCAGCTCTGCTCTCTATTGCCCTCGTCTTCAGCCTGATTCTTCCCGCGGTGATTGCTGAAGCTTCAGCAACTACCCTACAGGGGACGTGGGTGCTGGAATATTACGGAGAACCGGGGAATCTCATAGCACCTTACCCGGACAAAGATACTACACTCACAATCAGTGGCTCTGACTTTAGTGGACATGCCGGCATAAATTCGTATTATGGGAAGTGGAAAGTGGTTGGGGACAAATTATTGATTATAGAGGGCTATAGTACAGAAGCGGCTGGCCCCGAACACCTGATGGAACAGGAAGATCGCTATTTTCGTACCCTTTTTGTCCCTGAGGTGACTTACGAGATCACCAATGGTAAATTGACCCTATCCTCCAGCGAAGGACTGCTCGTATTCATAAGTGAGGCTGCTGACAGGGGCCACGGGGAATGCAACGTCGGCAACTGGACGGACATCAAGCAGGTCGCCGCAGGCTCCAGCCACACCGTGGGTCTTAAGTCTGACGGCACCGTGGTCGCCGTGGGACGCAACGATTATGGGCAGTGCGACGTCGGCAACTGGACAGACATCACCCAGGTCGCCGCAGGCGGCCATCACACGGTGGGGCTCAAGGACGACGATACTGTGGTCACTGTGGGAGATAACTCCAACGGGCAGTGCGATGTCGGTAACTGGACAGACATCACCCAGGTCGCCGCAGGCGGTGCACACACGGTGGGGCTCAAGGCAGACGGCGGCGTGGTCGCCGTGGGGTTCAACCACTACGGGCAGTGCAATGTCGGCGGCTGGGGAAATATCACCAAGGTCGCTGCAGGCTTGTATCACACAGTGGGGCTTAAGGCCGACGGCACAGTGGTTGCCGTGGGATTGAACGACTACGAAGGGCAGTGTGATGTCGGCAACTGGACAGACATCACCCAGGTCGCCGCAGGTTACTCTCACACAGTGGGGCTCGAGTCCGACGGCACCGCGGTCGCCGTAGGATGGAACGACGATGGGCAGTGCGATGTAGAGGGCTGGACGAACACCACCCAGGTCGCCGCAGGCTTCTATCACACGGTGGGGCTTAAATCCGACCACACGGTGGTCGCCGTGGGGTTCAACTACTACGGGCAGTGCAATGTCGAGGGCTGGACGGACATCATCCAGGTCGCCGCAGGCGACTGGCACACGGTGGGGCTTAAATCAGACGGCACCGTGGTCGCCGTGGGTGGTGCCATCCCGGACGATGCTATCCCGGACGATGCTATCCCCGAAGCCGGGTGCTTCATCGCCACCGCAGCCTACGGCACATCAATGGCAGAGGAAATACAAGTTCTGCGTGAGTTCAGGGATGAATACCTCCTGATCAACTCGCTGGGACAAGCCCTGGTAGGCCTTTATTACAGGGTCAGCCAGCCGATGGCCGAGTTCATAACTGAGCATCCCAGCCTGAAGCCGATAGTGAGGGCTGGGCTGGTGCCCACTGTGGCCATGAGCACCGTAGTTGTCAACACCACTCCGGCCGAGAAGATAGTCATATTAGGCTTGCTGGCGCTGGTTTCAGTGGCACTGGCTGTATGGGCAACGAGTCGGCGAGGCAGAGGGCCAGAATATACCTCAGGGTGAAATAGATTGAAACGGGATAAACCCTGCCCCTACGGGATTGCTTCGCTGCGCTCGCAATGACAACTGAACAATTGCAGAACAACCTCAAAAAGACATTGCATTGACGCTAGTTAGGCATTGTGCTATTTTATGCGACATAATTCATTTGAGGGACATGAGTTAAATCAACCCCAAGAAGTCTGACCTCAATCTACAGGGGCCTCCACGAAGACTGTGAGATTTTCATAGGGTGGGTTAAATGCGAAGCGACATGGTGAAGAAAGGAATCGAGCGAGCACCTCACCGGGCGCTGCTGCGGGCTGTCGGTTGCTCATCAGATGACTGGGATAAGCCATTTATCGGAGTAATCAACAGCTTTACTGAGATTGTTCCCGGGCACATCCATCTGCAAACAATCGCCAAGGCGGTCAAACAAGGGATTCGCAGTCGGGGCGGGGTGCCTTTTGAGGTCAATACCATAGCTGTTTGCGATGGTATCGCCATGAATCACCCAGGAATGAAATACAGTCTGCCCAGCCGAGAACTCATTGCTGACTCGGTGGAAATCGTTGCTCAGGCTCATGCTTTCGATGGCCTGGTATTCATCCCGAATTGCGATAAGGTCATTCCGGGGATGTTGATGGGCGCGGTCAGGCTTAATTTACCCTCTGTCTTTGTCAGTGGTGGTCCCATGCTAGCCGGGAAGCTTGTCTGGAGAAACGCTGCCAGGTCCGTTGACCTTATTAGTGTCTTTCAAGCTGTAGGCGAAGTGGCTAAAGGCAAGATGACCGAGGCTGAATTGCAGGAACTCGAAACGGTCGCCTGTCCTGGTTGTGGGAGCTGTGCCGGCATGTTCACTGCTAATACCATGAATTGTCTCAGCGAGGCCTTGGGGATGGCTTTGCCGGGTAATGGGACGATACCCGCGGTGGAAGCACGGCGTCGGCAACTAGCCTATGAAGCCGGGCAGCAAGTCATGGAAGCACTGGCCAAAGACATTCGGCCCGAAGATATCATCACCAGCGATTCCCTTTACAATGCCTTTGCCGTGGACATGGCTCTGGGTGGCAGCACGAATTCCGTGTTGCATCTAACCGCCATAGCGCATGAGGCTGGGCTGGATTTCCCCTTATCCCTTATAAACAAGATTAGTGACTCCGTTCCTCATATTTGTAAATTAAGCCCGGCCAGCGACTATCATATTGAAGATTTAGACTTAGCCGGTGGTATTCCTGCGATAATGCATGAGCTATCGGGACTACTGAAGCTCGAGGCAAGCACCATCTTGGGCAAGCCATTAGGTGACATAGCCAGGAAAGCTAAAGTCAGAAATAGAAAGGTAATCCGCCGCCTGTCGCAACCGTATGCTCCTACTGGTGGCATTAGCATATTATTTGGCAATTTGGCGCCTGATGGCGCCGTGGTGAAAAACGCTGCAGTAGCTCCTGAGATGCTGGTTCATCGGGGTCCAGCGAGAGTTTTCAATAGTGAGGAGAAGGCTACGGCAGCGATAATGAAAGGCGAATTTAAGTCAGGTGAGGTAATAGTCATTCGCTATGAAGGCCCCAAGGGAGGGCCGGGAATGCGGGAGATGTTAGCAGCTACCTCCCTTCTCAGTGGTATGGGCATGGACAAAAAGGTGGCTCTTATTACAGATGGACGCTTTTCCGGAGGCACGCGAGGAGCAGCCATTGGTCATGTCTCTCCTGAGGCGGCAGAAAAGGGTCCGATAGCGGCTTTGAGGAATGGCGATATTACTAAAATAAATATACCTAAACACAAATTGGAAATAGAACTAAGTCAAAAGGAGCTAAAACAACGGTTAGCTGCGTTACCTGCCTTCAAACCCAGGATTAAGACTGGCTATCTCAAGAGGTATAGTGATAGAGTAAGCTCCGCCAGCACTGGGGCGGTGTTTACCGAATAAGGACCAATTATGAAGAAAAGTGGTGCTCAGATTCTCTGTGAGAGTCTAGTTAAAGAAGGAGTAGAGGTTATTTTCGGTATTCTCGGTGGTTCTGTCTTACCGATATATGACACATTCCCCCAATATCCTGAACTCCGACATATATTGGTTCGTCATGAGCAGGGGGCAGCTCACGCCGCCGATGGCTATGCTCGAGCCACTCACAAAGCCGGTGTGTGTATAGCGACTTCGGGGCCGGGAGCTACCAATCTGGTTACCGGCATTGCCTGCGCTTACATGGATTCCGCACCGATGGTGGCTATAACTGGCCAGGTAGCTAGACCTGTTATTGGCAGGGACGCTTTTCAGGAGATGGATATCACAGGAATTACCATCCCGATCACCAAACATAACTACCTTGTTACGGACGTTGGTGAGCTCGCTAGAACTGTCAAAGAGGCCTTTCACATTGCCCAGACAGGAAGGCCGGGACCTGTGCTTATCGACATACCGCGCGATGTCCAGCAAGAGCAGACGGACTTTGTCTATCCTGATAAGACTGATTTGCCCGGCTATAGGATCATCTCTCGGGGGCATCCAGCTCAAATTAAGAAAGCGGCCAGGCTCATTAACGAGGCCGAACAACCTGTTGTCATCGCCGGTCGGGGCATAATTATTTCGCAGGCCTATGATGAGTTCAGGGAATTTGCTGAGAAAGCACAACTACCAGTAACTCACACACTTCTTGGCCTGGGCTCCTTCCCCGGGGACCATATACTTGATCTGGGCATGATGGGGATGCATGGGACAGGTTGCGCTAATATGGCAGTGCAGAGCGCCGATCTTCTTGTCGCTATTGGCATGAGATTTGATGACCGGGCTACGGCAAATACCGAAGAGTTTGCTCCCAATGCCCGCGTCATTCACATCGATATCGATCCTGCGGAGATTGGAAAGAACATCCGCACCGAGGTCCCGGTAGTCGGGGATATAAAGAGCGTGCTCACAGCCCTGAACGACGAGATTGAAAAGAGGGAGCACGTCGTTTGGCTTTCGCAGATAGAACAGTGGAGGTGTGAGTATCCATCTTTGGAAATCAGGCAAAGCGATGAGGTATTGCCTCAATATATCATTCAGCAGATTTGTGAAGCCACACAAGGTAATGCTTTGGTGGTTACCGGGGTGGGACAGAATCAAATGTGGGCGGCACGATATTTCGTTTATACCAAGCCAGATAGCCTTATCTCTGCGGGAGGTTTAGGTCCGATGGGATTCGAACTACCCGCGGCCATGGGAGTCAAGATCGGTCGTCCCGAGGAGGTTGTGTGGTGCATTGCCGGCGACGGCGGCTTTCAGATGACTATCCAGGAGTTGGCCACCATAGCTCAGGAAAATGTTGCTGTAAAAATAGCTATCATGAACAATGGTTATTTGGGCATGGTGAGACAATGGCAGGAGCTATTCTACGGACGGCGCTACGTTGGCACGAAGCTCTGGAATCCCGATTTCGTCAAAATCGCCGAGGCGTATGGCATTCCTGGTGTCAGGGTGGAACGGAGAGAGGAAGTCATTCCGGCCATACAGAAAGCTATGGAGTGCCCGGGAGCTTTTCTTATAGACTTTCTTATCGAGCCCGAGGAAAACATTTATCCTATAGTGCCGCCGGGAGAATGCCTGGCTAGATTTTTCCTGCCATCAAAGCCGGAAGTGTTAGAGGGCAAATTCTGAGCACAAAGCACGGGATGCTAACCAATATCAAGACCCAAAGCTCCGATACTCAGAAGCAGGTGGGTTGGATTTGGGAATTTGGAGTTTGGATTTGTTTAGAGTTTGGGTATTAGGATTTAGAACTTATCTGTTGGGGGCAAAGTGACTGATACAAAACATACTTTAGTAGCCTTAGTGGAAGATAAGCCGGGGGTGCTTAATCGAGTGGCTAGTTTATTCCGACGGCGCTCCTTCAATATTCAGAGTCTTGCCGTAGGCGGAAGCGAACAACCTGGGTTATCTCGCATGACCATTGTAGCTGTCGGCGATTCTGCTCAAATAGAGCAGGTAAGGAAGCAGTTAGAAAAGCTAATCAACGTGGTAAAAGTCTCTGATATAACCGAAGAAAACATGGTGACCAGAGAATTGGCCTTGATCAAAGTGAAGACTACTGCCTCGACAAGAAGCGAGATTATGCAAATCGTGGGCGTTTTCCGGGCTAACATAGTCGATGTTGCTCCAGGTTCACTGACAGTGGAGGTGACTGGTGACGAAGACAAGGTGAATTCCCTGCTCGGGCTCCTTCGTGATTTTGGTATCAAGGAACTCTCACGAACTGGCAGGATCGCCCTGACGCGCGGAAGCAGTTCTTAAGCAATATGCAATAGCTCACAACTGAAGGTTAATAGAGGAGGAATTATGGCCAAGATTTATTATGACAAGGATGCTGACCTGAATCTGCTGAAAAGGAAGACAATTGGCATCATTGGTTTTGGGAGTCAAGGACATGCCCATGCTCAGAACCTGAGAGACGGTGGCTGTGAGGTCGTAGTGGCTGAACTACCGGGCACCCAAGCTTGGAAAGCAGCGAAAAAAGCTGGTTTTGAAGTAGCCGCGGCGGCTGACGTGGCGAAGAAAGCAAATATAGTTGTTATGTTAGCCCCGGATACCGTGCAACCGAGAATCTATCGGGAGTCAATTGAGAGGGAGATGACCCGTGGCAAGACACTTATGTTCGCTCATGGTTTCAGTATCCACTTCTCTCAAATTGTGCCTCCAGCTGGGATCGATGTTAGTATGATAGCACCTAAATGTCCGGGACATATGCTCAGAAGGCTTTACACCGAGGGTTCAGGCCCCCCGGCGTTGGTGGCTGTCCACCAGGATACCTCGGGAAAAGCAAAAGAAACAGCTCTCGCTTATGCGAAAGGGATCGGTTGTGCTAGAGCCGGGGTCCTGGAAACGACTTTTGCTGAAGAGACTGAGACCGACTTGTTTGGTGAACAGACGGTGCTTTGCGGTGGAGTCTCTTCTCTGATAAAAGCTGGATTCGAAACATTGATAGAGGCGGGCTATCAGCCGGAGATTGCCTATTTCGAGGTCTGCCACGAATTAAAGCTCATTGTTGACCTGATATACCAAGGTGGTCTGGGTTACATGCGGTATTCGGTGAGTGACACGGCAGAGTATGGAGATTATACGCGAGGCCCGCGAATTATTGATGATTTGGTCAGGGAGGAGATGAAACAAATCCTGGCTGAGATTCAGGACGGCAGCTTTGCTACGGAATGGGTCTTGGAGAACCAAGCTGGTCGCCCCAGCTTCAATGCCATGAAAAGGATGGAAGCAGAGCATCCCATCGAAGTCGTGGGCAGAAAGCTCAGAAGTATGATGCCCTGGCTGAAAGGCTAAAAGAAAAGGACTGGCCTCAGATTGTCTGCGCAGGAAGTTCTTGGCTATATTGCAGGAGTATTTGTGACAGTGGCTTTAGTGCCACAGGTGGCAAAGATATTCAGGCTCAAGAGCGCTGCAGAGATAAGCCTGCCGTTCACCATTCTACTCCTTGTGGGTCTGCTTTGCTGGCTAGGCTATGGTATATTGTTCCAATTATTACCTGTCATTTTCTGTAATGCAGTGGGGGCAAGTCTTGTAGCTACGCTCTTGTTTGGCAAGATGAAATACGGAAGAGGGAGATGACGCCTGGCTGAAGAGCTAATTATTAGAAAAGTTTGGTGCTTACATCCTACTGCGAGCTTTGAAGAACTTTGTGAAATTCTGTAATAGTCTCCTGCGCACACGCCTGCAGAAGGTAGTGAATTTTTGCTTGCGTTATCCTATAATATCGGAAACAGACTGGGAGGCGTGGCGATGCTATATTGTCAACACTGCAAGAAGATAATAGACGAAGATTTGGTGTTCTGTCCTAAATGCGGGGAAGTCTTGATTGAGGAAGATATAGAATGGCAGGATTTTGAACTTCAGGGGGAAGTTGAGGAGGCGAAAGATAGGGCGAATATGTATATTATTTTGGCAATAGTTCTGGTAACGCTGGGGATGACGGGTAGTAGTGTACTTTTTGTCTCATCGAGTCTGCTTGGGCTTTTTGGGATTGTGTTTGTTTGCCTGGGTATCGGATGTACTGCGGCGGCTTACCGACATGAATGCAAGGCCAGGAGTTTGAAGAATCAGCTCAGTCGGTGCGATTAGTCTTGAGCTGCGTTTAGCGATACTGGTACTTGGATTTGCGGTCAGCTCAGTGACAACTTCCGCTACGGCTTGTTCATTTAGGTTTATCTTGCGTCACCTAAGCTTGCCATTAGGACATTAAGGTGAAGTGCGCCTCAGTTCAAATACCACCGGGTTTCCCGCGTCAGGACAGGCGACTGTGGTCTTGTTTCGGTCTTTCTCCCAGGGGAATGAACCACCGAATCGCAGGACTGCCGCACAAGGAAAGAGAGAGTAAAAAGCCCATGAACACAGGTTGGGCGGCGTCTGTTCTCCGATGACAAACTCATCACCAACCTTGTGTTGAGCCTCGCAGGTCCCTTTCTGGGATATCACCTTAGCTATTACATGAGACATCTCAACCTCCTATTCGACTATTGATTGCATTAATGCCTTTTGCCTCGGTTTCGTGTTGGTCGACTACAGTTGTCTATATATTACATTGTGGCGCGGCTCAGTACAAGTGAGTGTTGGAGGGTAGAATATGCTCTCGCTTCTATGCCAATCCTCCTTTTTTTGGGCGTTGCGCGCACCCAAGATTAATGGACATTTGGAACAGCCCGGGGGATTCACGCTGAAGATGCAAATGTGGCAATGCTATAATCATAGAGTTTACGGTGATGGATGTTGCTCTAGCAGGAATCAAAAGGGAGGCAGGAGATTGAGCTGTAAAGCTGTTGTTACCTTTTATGTGCCTGGGGTAGTCCCCACCTATGATGAGTTACTAACCAAGCTAGGGGCAGAAGTTGAGAAGACTTTTTGTGCTACTGAGGAAGAACTCATCTCTGCCTGTTGCGAAGCTGATGCTGTCATAGCACTGGGAATAAGGATAACGCCCGGTTATATCTTTAGTACCAAAGTAATCGAGAATCTGAATAAATGCCGACTGATTGCCCTTACAGGCATAGGTTATGATAATGTGGATATAGCCGCCGCTACAGAAAAAGGTATCTGTGTTACCAATAATCCTTATTACTGCTTGGAGGAGGTCTCAGACCACGCTATGGCACTTATTCTCGCCTGTGCCAGGAAGTTTTATCAACTAGTTCCTGACATCAAAAGTGGCAAATGGAGTACGCAGGCAGATTATTTGAGCGCCTTGAAGCCATTACATCGGCTATCTGGACAGACCTTGGGGCTTATTGGCTTTGGCAATATAGCTCGTGCCCTTGTCCCGAAAGCCAAAGCTTTTGGCTTCAGAATCATTGCCTATGCGCCCCATGTGCCTCACATCCTGTTTGAGACGTTCAAGGTGGAATCTGTGGAGCTCGACCAGTTACTCGAAGAGTCGGACTTTGTGTCCATGCATACCGCTCTCACCCGAGAAACCAAGCATATGATGAGGCTTCCGCAGTTCAAGAAAATGAAGCGCACCGCCCATTTTTTCAACACAGCCCGAGGAGAACTCGTGGACGAAAGGGCTCTTTGTACTGCCCTTTCAGAGGGATTGATTGCCGGTGCTGGCCTGGATGTATTGGAGTCAGAACCTCCCGGCCAGGACAATCCGTTGCTCAAGCTCAACAATGTTCTCATTACCGGTCATTTTGCTTACTATTCCGAGGAGTCGCGCGAAGAATTATTCAGGTGGCCCTGGGAGGAGGTAGCCCGGGTACTGCAAGGGGAGTGGCCTCAGGGCTTGATAAATGCACAAGTCAAAGAGAGGTCTAGCGCTAAATGGGGTTTTCACCCCAAGTGAATAGAGCTCATACTGAACTAGCTTTGCCAACGTACTTGGGCGATAGTCTGTAATGCTTTCACGCTGAGAATACTTCTTGGGCAGGGTAGCCGATGTATGAGATGAGATTTGTAGGCTATGGCTGTGTCCAAAGGGAGTTCAGGGCTTTTGTTTAACAATCATACTTGTGTGCATGTTCTGGGAAGGCGTCTGACGGCCCTTGACAAGGGTTTGGAAGTGTGTTAGCATGATCATGCTCCAAGTAATCAAACAAGAACTTGGCGAGTGTGGAACCGACCGCCGAGTAAGTGGAAGCTGAAAGGTGCTGGGAGGCAGAGTCCCGGTGCAAGGTAGGTGGAAGCAGAAAGGAGAGGGGTGGCGAGCCAAGGATAGCGAGGTTACTTGGGGCAATTTTTGTTCCCAGGTCTTTTATTTATTATGCCGGTTATTAAGTATTGCTGCGGAACGAGGGAGCTAAGTTGGGGAGTTAGCGAGGCTTCGTCCCTTTAATTAACTCGGGATGGAGGATGCCAATGAAGGGTAAGTTGCGGTATTCTCCCTTGTAATCTAATCCATAACCCACTACGAACTCATCGGGAACCTCAAAGCCTACATAATCAAGAGGAACATTTATCAATCGGCGTGCTCTTTTATCAAGCAAGGTACAAACGCGAAGACTGGCAGGATTGTGGGCAGAAAGATGATTGAGGATGTAATTGAGGGTCATGCCAGTATCTACAATATCTTCAACCATCAGTACGTGTTGTCCCGTTATGCTGCTATCTAGGTCTCTGGTTATCTTGACCACCTGACCGTCACCACCGTAGTATGAGATAGCCATAAAGTCCAGGGTAACCGGAAGAGAAAGGTGCTGCATAAGGTCAGCCATGAAGCAGACAACGCCCTTCAAGATGCCTACTAGCACTAACCGCTGACCAGCATAATCACGCGAAATATGTCTGGCCAGAGTTCTTACCCTTCGTTGAATTTTGGCGTGGCTATACAAAACTCGGTCGACTCCTTCTACTTTAGCCTCGCCGAGAGGGCCATAACCATATTTGGCTAACAGCTTGAGGAAATCATTTTTGTTCAGAAGCCTGATATTGACTTCAGGATAAAGCGCTCTAAGCTGGCGCAGCTTGCGGTTCTTCTCTGTCAGCAGATTTTGTTTTAATGTGGTCAGTTCAACATAAAGGTCCAGCTCTGGTAAATAAAAATCGGGAGTGAACATCTCTGCTATTTTGTTGCCTTCCCACCTAAGAGGAAAGGAACGAGGCTCATAAAGCCATTCAATACAGTAGAAGTCAAGAAGTTTGGCAAAATCCTCCTCGCTGGGATGAGCGAAACTAGTTGGCCTCAACGTCGTAGCGGGTAATGAAGATACTCGAGACGATTTTCTTCGTTTCTCACTTGCCTTATAGTTTTGCTCTAGCAATTGATTAAGCTCTGCTCTCTCAAAGATGACGGCGCACATATCGGCAACACTGAGGAGGAAGCTTTTATCAGCTTCGGAGAATTGGCGAGGCTCACGGGTGTAAATTCGAATCTCCCCGATAGCTTCTCCTTTCCCAAGTACAGGAACCCCGAGTATAGAAGATATTCCTTGCGCTAGTGCTATTTGGGGATATTGAATTCTTTCATCTTCAGCAGCATCGGCAATAAATACCACTTTCCCCTCAAGGATATCCGGAAGGCTTTTACGGGCATCAAGTGGCCCCTTTTTCAGATAAAGGTCGCTCAAACCATACGCGCCTACAGTGATCAAATATTCCTTTTGGGAATTGAGGGATAGGATGCGGCAGCCATTTGCCTGCATTGCCTTGGCAGTGCTTTTAGCTATAGAATTACAAATCTTCCTTAAGCCAAAAGCCGAATTAGCAACTTTGGTTATCCGCTTAAGAGCTGAATAATAACTACCTCTGGACCTACCCACTTTTCTCGCACTCTATCCGCATTTAGTAAAGCCACAGGCGAGGCAAATGTTGCAGCCTTCCTGGTAAATCAAAGGACCACCACAATCGGGGCATTGCCCGGCCCAACTCTTAGCCATCTCAGGATTTCTGGAAGGCGTCTCAGGATTACTAGCAGTCGCCTCTTTCTTAATGTACTTCTCAAGTACGCTGGCGATAGCATCGGCACAGGATAAAATAGCATGTCCCTGCTCCCAAGCGATAGACGGGCATCTAATGCCGCGCAGGTGCTTCACAATAGAATTTACATCTATTCCAGACCTTAGAGCCAGGGATGTTAGGCGGCTAATACCCTCAAGCTGTGCTGCCGCACAACCTCCAGCTTTTCCCAAAGTGGAGAAGACTTCGGATATTCCCTGCTGATCGAAATTCACTGTCACATAGATGTAGCCACACCCCGTGTTGACCCTTTCAGTTACACCCGTGGTAACTTTAGGCCTTTTCCGGGGAGCCAGCTTACCTTCAGCCTTTTTCGCCCCTTCACCGACAGTGAGGACCTGACTTCCTCGGCTCCTATCACGGTAAATGGTTATCCCTTTCAAGCCCTCCTGGTAAGCCAGCATATACACTTTAGCTACATCCTCGGGTGTCGCCTCGTGGGGAAAATTGACCGTCTTGGATACAGCATTATGTGTAGACTTCTGGAAGGCTGCCTGCATCTTAACGTGCCACTCAGGGGATATGTCATGGGCAGTGACAAAGAGCCTTTTTACCTCTTCGGGAACTTCTTCTATGTCTTTTAACCTCTTTCCTTCAGCTAGCTGCTTCATTAAATCCGGGGAATAGAACCCTCCCTTTTTGGCTGCCTCCTCAAAATAAGGGTTCACCTCTATAAATTCTTCGCCTTCCAGGATATGACGCACGTAGCTTAAGGCGAACAATGGTTCGATGCCGCTGGAGCAACCAGCTATTATGCTCAGGGTGCCCGTAGGAGCAATAGTAGTTCTGGTGGCATTTCTCACTCTGAGGCCATCGGGGCGGTCATAGATGCTTCCTTGGAAAGCGGGGAATACCCCTCTTTCTTTTGCTAGTTCCATAGAGACCCCGGTCGCCTCGTCAGACATGAACTTCATCAACTCCTTTGCCTTTCCCAACGCCTCTTCCGAATCGTAGGGAATACCTAGCTGGATTAACATATCGGCAAAGCCCATCACCCCGAGCCCAATCTTTCTCGTTTTCTTGGTTGCCTCCTCTATTTCTGCCAGGGGAAATCTATTGACATCAATAACGTTGTCCAAGAACCTGACGGCAACCCTTATTGTTTCAGCCAACCTTGTGTAATCAGGATCAGTAGTCCCGTTTGTGGTTCGCAACATCCTGGCTAGATTGATGGAGCCTAGATTACATGACTCGTAAGGGAGCAGAGGCTGCTCACCGCAAGGGTTGGTGCTTACGATGTGGCCCAGTTGTGGGGTTGGGTTGTCATCGTCTATTCGGTCAATAAAGACAATACCCGGGTCGCCTGTTTCCCAGGCCAGAGCCACCATCTGGTCAAATACTCCCTTCGCATTGAGCTTACCCACTACCTCTTCGGTGCGCGGATTCTGTAGATTATAGTCAGTGCCAGTCTTGACTGCCTCCATGAACTGCTTGGTCACGGCTACCGAGAGATTGAAGTTGGTTAGAGCTTTCGGGTCCTCCTTAGCCTCGATGAATTCCAGGATGTCGGGATGCTCAACATTGAGCATTGCCATATTGGCTCCGCGGCGCATGCCACCTTGCTTTATGACATCGGTAGTGGCATCAAAGGCTCGCATGAAAGAAACAGGGCCACTAGCAATGCCACCTGTAGAACCCACTCTATCCCTTGCCGGTCTAAGTCGGGAAAAGGAAAACCCGGTACCTCCGCCACTTTTATGAATCAAAGCAGTATATTTAACCGCATCAAAAATAGATTCCATAGAATCCTCAATAGGTAAAACAAAACAAGCTGATAATTGCCCTAGTTCACGGCCGGCATTCATTAATGTGGGGGAGTTAGGTAAGAAATCCAGGTTTGCCATTAACTGATAGAATGCCTCCTCCCAAAAGGAAACATCTGCTTTGGAATCGTAAAGGAGCTCGGCTGAGGCAATGTGCCTGGCGACGCGGCGAAATAACTCTTGTGGGGTCTCAATAACGCTCCCCTCTCCATCCTTTGTCAAATATCTTCTTTCCAGAACCCTTAAGGCATTATCGCTAAGCTTGACATCAGCAGTGACTTGAACCACTGGCTTGGCTAGAATAACAGGCATTTCTTTAGTCGCGGTTTCCATTTCAGGCTTAACCTCCTCTGGCTTAGCTGGCTCTTCAGCAGCCAAGATTTCTTTTACCGCAGTCTGGATTTCAGACTCAGTGAATGGACGCTTCTGTGGACGGTGCTTTGGGACCAAGCGCTCCATTCCAGGTAGGGGTTGCTGCTGTTCCAAGCGTTCAATCACCTGGGTGGTGAGTTGCTCTATCTTGTTTCTATCACGTATACCCATTGACTCAGCATCAGCCACTACAGCTCTGAGAATTTCAGTGCGATTAAGAGATCCCTCACTGTTGTTTCTCTTATGACTATTATTTGACACAATGCTCTCCGGATATAGTATTTTGCTTTGCTTCACCTATCAGGAAAAGCTAGAGAAATAACATATCTCGCTTCACCATGACCAAAACCTTTGGATTCGATGAGTATACGTTTAATACCAGCATCAAGTCTAAAATCCTTGCGACATTTAACAGGACTGTCGTATTGGTAGGTTTTGTACAAAGTGGAAGTATGCCTAGCGAGTGTATGCACTGGCATATAGTCAGCCTTGCCCTTCGATTTTTTCCCGGGGCCTACACGCCACGCTAAACGAAGCACTTTGGACTTGGTTCTTGGCCGCTGACGCCAGAGCAGGACAATGCAAGGCTCCGCGCTAAGCTCGGCAATCCGAATAGCAGTTGAGCTAATGGAGACTCTGAAGATGTTGGCCAACCATTCAAGCGATTTAATAGATATGCCAAAACCCGATAAATGTTTCTTGAAAACTGCCTCTGGCATGAGGAGTTCTGTAGCAGCGGCGTCGCATAGGCGTTCTCTAGCTTTTGCACGGGCTATTGCAGGAGCTTGTGGGTTGAGGGTTCGAAATTCAACCTCCTCCACACAAGGTTCCAGGTTTAGCTCACTAAGTAAGGCATGCCCAATTTCGTGAGCACAGGAAAAGTTTTGCCTGGCCGAGTTATGGTTTTGGTTCACCCTAATCACGTCCCCGTCATGTAATTTGATTAGAATAGCGCTTACTTCCCCCAAATTCGCTTTTTCAATTCTTTTTATGCCCAGCAGAGGAGCATATTCTTCTGACAAGAATGGTGGCCTCCCATGTCCTCTCTGCTCAACCAATTGGTTCACAAGCTGTCTTGCTCGTTCAACAATAAGGCTGGTAGCTTGTTCCAAGTGGAGAGATACTGGTGATACTTGGCTGGTTGGGTTATCACAGGGCAAGTTATTCACACTCATCGATTACTCCCCATCATCGAAGAGGCTACCCTGATGAGGAGGTGCTGCCGGTGGTGGCTTAAGGCCTTCCTTATACTCGTCCTCTGATAGAATGTCACTTGTGTCCTCAAATGATTTTTGTCTAGTACATTTTAGACCGAAGGCATCGAAGAGCTCCTGGAGCTTATGCATTACTGGCTCTGGCTGCCCCCTTATTCCTCTTTCGATGCTGTCTTGCGCTAATCCCGTTCGCTGAGCAAGCTGCATTGAACGCATCCCAAGCTTACTCTTCCAATAGCTGACGCATCGCCATATTTCAGTTCTCTCGTTGAGATCATGCTCTGTAGGTTGCCTTGTCATTTCCCTCCTCCTAATATTTCAATTCCATTAATAAAATTAGTTGCGTTCATTTTTGACCCTTCTGATGACTCCTGGCTAGTATTCCCAATTCCTCGCTAGGGAGTAGAGGTGGCTGGCTAGTAGAGACAGATGTTTTGGATTCCCTGCTTAGTAGGGTATCTACCTCTTGTTTTAGTGACGTAATATCAGCAAATTCTCGATAAACACTGGCGAAGCGAATGTAAGCAATGTGGTCCAGTTTCTTTAGTCCGTCCATGACCAAGTCACCGATATAGGAACTGGATACCTCGCGTTTGCCCACCTTGTAAAGCTCAGCCTCGATGGTGTCCACAAACTTGTCAATGGCGCCAGTGGGAAGAGGCCGTTTTTCGCAGGCCTTGCGAATACCCAGAAGAAGCTTATCCCGACTGAATTCCTCACGTCGTCCATCCTTCTTAATAATGAAGATATCATGTGGCTGTACGCGCTCGTAAGTAGTGAAGCGAGCATTGCAGGCGGGGCATTTCCTTCGCCGCCTCACTCCTTCGTCTAGACTCCGAGAGTCTATCACCCTTGATTCCTGCTTACCACAGTAAGGACAGTTCACTGACTTCTCCCAAAGATTGTGGTGTGGAAGCATTATACCACTAGATGTAGTAAGATGCAATACCCTACATGAAAAAAGAAGCGGTTCTTCTTTTTGATTGACACGACACCTCTGATGAATTGTGTAATCTTGCGCCCCGAATGCTACCTGAACATACTAAGAGATACCACCAAGGCAATTGCCGATAGGGAATTGCCATTTCTTAAGTGTTTCAGGCTGTAAATCAGAATTTTGCGGAACCTGCGGCGACAGTTGGCGGACTGTCAAGGTCTGTCCTGAGCATGCTAGTCGCGTTGTCCGATTATTCCGAAACTCTGCATGTCTGAAGCCTATCCTGCTGAGCAATCTCAGGTGGAAAAAACCAGCCCTGCTACAAGGCCTGATCGGTGTCCTTCCATTATAGACCCGTCTGAGACCAGGGCAGTTCTGATCCTCGTTTCCTCTTATGCACAATACGCTACCTGCCATAGGAGAGCGCGTTGGTATCCTTTATGATCGTCCTGTTCAGTGACCAGATATTTCTGATGGCTTCTATCGTTCCAATCCCGGCAGCCGCTGGATGCCCACATGGACCAAAGAAGTGCCACTGAGGCGCTCCTGTGGTTCGGGCTCTGATACCGGCATACGTTGTGCCGTTCACCGTCTGTCCCAATACGTAGTTCAGGAAGTCTGGATCGTTATCGACAACTCCGGCCGTAAGATGATGCTTCATGGAGTTACATATTTTCAGCAGTAACTTGAGATCTCCCTTGGATTCCCATGTCGTTATGACCTGAAGAGGCCCAAAAACCTCGGTTGTAACCAACTCAACATGTCGCGGAATGCTCTTCAGTGGCACGAACACGGCAGTGGGTTCAAAGCTGCCGTAGCAGGATGGCATCGAATGCCTCTTTAAGCGTTTGCCGCCGAACTGTATCTTCGCGCCCCCGATGCTCAATAGCTTATCGATGTGCTCCTCAATCATCTCGTTGGTCCAAGTCAGCGACGGACCTATAGTAAGATCTCTTATGCTGCGTTTGGCGGCAAGTTCTCCTATTCTCACCAGGAGGCCAAGCTTCACCCAGTTCTCGTGGACAGCCAATAGGCTCTGGGCCGAACACTTCTGACCACTGGCCGCGTAGGCATCCTTATCGCACTCCTCTGCTACAAGGTCGATCATAGACGGGATTGCATTCGGCCCAATTATCTTCCAATCGAAGCCAGCATCCTCAATGCGGCACTTTCCTTTGGTCAGCTCCAATAGCCGCTCCGCAACCGAAGTGCTGCCGGTGAACTGTGTAAACTGAATGACCGGGTTGGTGACTAGTTTCTGCATTACCTCACCGCTGCAGTGAATCAGAAGCAGGTCCTGCGCAGGCATTCCACAATGCAGAAGCAGCCTTACGAAAGCTTCGGCAACGATGGAAGTAGTTGTCGCTTGCTTGACAACTGGTTTGTTTCCCATGTACAAGGCGCCCATCGTCTGTAAAGCCATTATCTCCAGTGGGAAATTGAAAGGTGTGATCACGGCCACGGGACCGTGGGGCCAGCGATAGTCGATGGCCTCCTGCCCCAAGTGATTGCCCGGAGTACTCTGTCCCTTGGCAAGGAACCTGACCTGATCGCCCGAGAAGTTCTCCAGGAATGTGGCTGTCACAGTGACTTCGTTGCGGCATTGTTCAGTGTCCTTGGGCATGACTCTCTGAATCAGCCTCGTGAAGTAGCTCTCCCCTTCGCTACTTCTGAGAAAATCGGCGAGCCTTTCGCTGATCTGTCCATACATCAGGTATCTTTCGACATTCATGATCGGGTTATGCAAACCATATTTGGGGCATTTTGCCAGCGCTTGAATGAAAGGTGCCAATTCCTCTTCGCTGGTACCCGGCATCTGGATGAACGGTTCGCCTGACATCGGGTCCAAGACCTCTCTGTACTTCTTGGCTTCTAGCCATCTCCCGTCGATGAAATTCATCAGATGAGCTGGCTTGGCCCCTGAGATTTCATCAGGTTGCCAAGGGAAGATGTCGTCTGGCGTCGCTGTTCTAACTCTGTTCATGTGTTACCCTACCTCATTTCTGGTTTGGTGCTTGCCTCGGTGACAGGCTTGTCGGCGGCCCAGTCCTCGGCATGCTACAACAGAGATTCGTTGGGTGAAAAGAATATCGAAGTCTAGGGTTGTCGGGCAGTTGGTAAGAATACTTGTGAGTTGCCCTCTCACTTATCCTCCTGATGCCGCTTCCACGGATTGGTTAAGTCGTCCAAGAACCCGTTAACGGCACCAGAATGCTATCTATTTCCTCAGTCTTTGTCAAACTCTGTGCTCCGCTGAAACACTGGGTGCGTTGATCCTCAGCGCTGATTAATGAATATGGACGTTGCCGTGACAGCTCTGGTTGCAGGCTGTCGGAAGATGTCTCCCCAGTTCGAACTGCCGGGTGCCTGGTCGCCAACACGGGTCATCAGGCCAATAGTAAGTCAGTGTCGGGGAGTGGTCGTCTCTAAGGACACGCGGCGCTAATAAGTGCGTTGGTGGACAATTTCGGGAGAATGTGCTAGGTTTTCGTCTGCACAATAGTACCGGGATTAGTATCGCATTAGGCTGATGCTGAGAACATGACAAAGCTTTCTGAGTCCATCGATGGAAGAAATACTGCCGAGTCTTTATAGAATCGAAGTTCCGCTCCCTGGAAGTCCTCTCAAAGCCACCAACTCTTATGTTGTAAAGGGGACAGACCAATCTTTGATTATTGATACTGGATGGAATCGGGAAGACTGTATGGCGGCGCTTGTTTCCGGCTTGCGGGAATGTGGCGTGGACTTGAAGCAGGCCGATTTCTTCATCACCCACATGCATGCAGACCACTCGGGTTTAGTCTCAACTCTCGCTGAGCAAGGGGCAAAAATCTACTTTGGCCAGGCAGATGCGGAGATTATTAGGTCTAGTACGCCTGGGCATTGGGAGAAGATGATTGATTTTGCTCGTAAGTGTGGCTTTCCTGGAGAAGAGCTGGAAAAGGCTATTGGAAGCCACCCCGGTCGCAGATATAGCCCAAATACCTCCTTGAATTTTTGTATCTTAAGAGACGGTGATACGATAAGCATCGGGGATTACTTGTTTGGATGCATTGAAACCCCGGGGCATACTCCGGGTCACATTTGTCTTTATGAGCACGGCAAGAAAATATTCATATGTGGTGACCATATCCTTGCTGATATAACTCCGAATATTACCCTCTCCTTCGAGGATCGAAATCCATTGAAAGAATACCTGATGAGTTTGGACAAGGTTTATGATTTGGACGTTGAACTTGTCCTGCCCGGTCATAGGTCTATCTTCAGTAATCAAAAGGAGAGAATTCGAGAGCTGAGGCAGCATCATCAAGCCAGACTCACAGAGGTCATGTCCATTCTGGGCAAGGGTAAGCAAAACGCATTCCAGGTCGCATCACAAATGACCTGGGACATAGGTTACAAGTCCTGGGATTTATTTCCTCCGGCACAGAAGTTATTTGCCTTTGGAGAGGCTCTGGCTCATTTGAAGTATCTTGAAGAGGAAGGGAAAGTGGGATTGGGTATGGAAAAGCAGGGAATTATGTTTTTCATCACACAGAATAAGAAGGAGGTACACAAATGGCAGACGCTTACGTAGTCTTAGCTGGAAAGCTTGGTTATGCTGAGTCAGAGAGACTTAGGAAGTTGCTCAAAAGGCTCATGGATAAGGAAGAAGCTGAGATAGTAGCTTCTCTTCCGTGTCCTGTGGCTGAGCTTGCCCAGAAGCTGGGCAAGAACGAAGAAAAGGTGAACGAAATGCTTAAGGAGCTTTTTGAGAAAGGGGTCATCTTCATGACTTCTAAGGGCTATCAATTTGCCAGGGACATATTTCAGCTCCATGATGCCACGGCCTGTGATGTGAGGTCGGACAAGGTCTGGGGGCGCGAGCTCCTCAATCTCTGGGAAGATTTCTGCCAGGCAGAATGGTACGCTGACTGGGCGAAGGTCGTTCAGACCTGGAAAATGCCTCTGTGGAGGGTGATTCCGGCCAGAAAAGCTATCTCCAAAGGAACGAGACTCCTTCCATCTGAGGACATGGAGACTATCCTTGATAAGGCTACCAGGTTTGCCCTAGCCAACTGTTCTTGTCGGAGAATAGCCACAAGGTGTGATTTGCCGGTTGAGGTCTGTCTTCAAGTCAACCGAGCAGCGGAATACGCCATAACCAGAGGGACAGGTAAGGAACTGACTAAGAATGATGCGATGAAGGTTATGGATGTTGCGGAGGAGGCCGGTCTTATACATAGTGTGTTTAATGCTTCTGTAGTTACCAATGTGATCTGCAATTGCTGCGGCGACTGCTGTATCTTCTATTATCCTCTTACCAAGTATGGTGTCCTCGAGAAGGGGGTGGCTAAGAGCAGATTCCAGGCAGAGGTGGACAAGGCAACCTGCAAGGGGTGTCAGACTTGCGTGGAAAGGTGCCCATTCGAAGCGGTCGATATGGTCAAAATCCCGGGGGAAAAGAAACTCAAGGCCCAGATAAGTTCAGAAAAGTGTTTTGGTTGTGGGGTCTGTGTCGTGGGATGTGAATCACAGGCCATCAAGTTCGTTGAAATCAGGCCTGCTGAGCACATCCCCGTTTAAGGGTGGTAGCCCACAAAATCTGTTTGTGGGAAGAGCTTTATCAGAGCGATATGCGTTCTCTAAATGGTAGGTGAGTGTCAAATGGCTGAAACAAAAGTCGGCATTATTGGTGGAAGCGGGCTTTATAAAATGGAGGGGATGACAGGGATGGAGAAAGTGAGGATTAGCACGCCCTTTGGCGAGCCCAGCGATGCTATCATCTTGGGCAATCTAGAAGGAGTGAAGGTTGCCTTTCTTCCCAGACATGGTGAAGGACATCGAATAAGCCCCAGTGAGCTACCGGCGAAAGCTAATATCTACGCCTTGAAATCTCTGGGGGTGGAAAGGATTATCTCTGTGAGTGCTGTCGGCAGTCTCAAGGAAGAGATAGAACCTCTGGAGATAGTCATTCCCGACCAGCTGATTGATGCCACCAGAGGAAGAGCCAGCACTTTTTTCACCAATGGGATAGTAGGGCATGTATCTTTTGCTGAACCTTTCTGTCCCGTTTTGAGTCAACTCTCGTTTGAGTCAAGTGCCAAAGTTGGGGTTAAGGTACATAAAGGCGGTACTTATTTGGTCGTGGAAGGTCCACAGTTCTCCACCAAGGCTGAGTCACAGCTTTATTGCTCTTGGGGTGTTGATGTTGTTGGGATGACAGCTTTGCCTGAAGCTAAGTTAGCCAGAGAGGCAGAAATATGCTATGCCACGGTGGCCATTGTCACCGATTATGATTGCTGGCATCCGAGTTATGAATCGGTGACCACGGAGATGATCTTAACCAACCTGCGGAAGGGCATTGATACTGTGAAGAGAATCTTGAAGTTACTACTACCTTCCATACCACAAAAACGAGACTGTGCCTGTGCTGGCGTTCTTAAACATGCCATAGCCACTGAGGCAAAATACATACCGGAGGAAAAAAAGAAAGAGCTAGGGTTGCTAATTGACAAGTATTTAGCTGGAGGTAAAGATGTCAGCCAGGTTTGAGTTTGGGTGTTTGCCTACTGCTATCGGCAGCATGCCTCACACAGATCCCGGAGAGGCCTGTTCTATTATTATGAAATATCTTACTGACATCCCCATCTGGCCGCAGTTACCTAAGCGCTCTCCTAAGGAAAACATGATTGTCCAATTCAGCGAGGGTTTCCCCGGTGTAGTTATAGAAGGGGACAAAATTCGCATCGAGCCTACGGCTGATTTTGAGAGTGAACTGGAGCAAATCTATATTGATTGTGAACAAGGTAATGCCATTAAATATGGCATTTCGACTGAATATGCTGCCGGGCTTTATGCTTTCCTCTCCAAAGCAACAGGCAGTAAAATAGTCAAGGGGCAAGTCACAGGTCCTGTCACCTGGGGCCTGGCGGTTACCCGTCAGGATGGTCTCGGCATTCTCTATGACGATACTTTAGCTGAAACCGCGGCTAAGTTCCTGCGGCTAAAAGCTTCGTGGCAGGAGAATATCTTGAAGAAAATATCGCCTAACCCTATTATCTTTGTTGACGAGCCCTATTTAGTTTCTTTAGGCTCGGTGTTTACTCCTATTCCTGAGGGAAAAGTGCCTGTTCTGCTAGAGGAGGTGTTGAGGGGAATTAAAGGGATAAAGGGGCTACACTGTTGCGGAAACACTAACTGGTCAGTCATTCTGGACACCACAATTGATATTCTCAGCTTTGATGCTTATAACTATGCCTCTTCACTAAGCACTCACTCGGGTAAGGTGAAATCATTTCTTGAACGTGGTGGCAGCATTGCCTGGGGGATAGTCCCGAACGAGGAAGAGGCTTTAGTTAAAGAATCTTTGCCCAGCCTTCGTGACCGACTTGAGGAAGCTATGGCTCCATTTACCAGGGATGGTGTTAAGTTCAAGCAGATTATAGCTCAAGGGCTGATAACTCCTTCTTGTACCCTGGCAGGCTTGTCACTGGAAGAGGCAAATCAGACTCTCGAATTAACGGCTGAATTGTCCCGTGACCTAAGAAGTCGATATGTGGTGTGACCTGGCGAGATAACGACTCTCAGGTCGTATCTCTTAGGAGCAAAGCTTATTATTCTGAGGTATCTCCTTCTAAAGCTCTTATTTTGCTTACTCTTTGTACGTGTCTGCCGCCTTCAAAATCCGTGGCTAAGAAAGCCTCGACGATTTCCAAAGCTGACTTGTTGTCCGTATCCTCTGCTCTAAGGCACAAGATGTTGGCATCGTTGTGCTGGCGCGCTCGTTGTGCTGCAAACGCGTTACGGCACAAAGCCGCCCTTATCCCCTTTATTTTGTTGGCAGCTATGCTCATGCCTATGCCGGTATCGCATATTAAGATGCCATGGTCAAAATTCCCTGACGCTACTGCCTCCCCGACTTTCCGGGCGATGTCAGGATAGTCCACAGGCTCGGTGCTGTAGCAACCAAAATCTTGATAGCTATGGCCTGCCTTTTGCAGGAAGGGCATAACTAGCTCCTTTAAAGCAAAGCCGCGGTGGTCACAGCCTATGGCAATACGAGTCATTTTGCCTCCACGTATTCCTCATATGCTTTGTCAACCTCATGCGAAGGTATGATGCCCTCGCGCAAAATCATCGGCGGTTCGCGGGTAATATCCACTATTGTGGATTCCTTGCCGGCAGGACATTTGCCTCCGTTGATGAGAAGGTCGATTTTCCCTTCTAATTGTTGACCAACTTCCTCGGCAGTTAAGGCAGCTGGCTGGCCACTAACATTGGCACTGGTTCCGGTTATGGGGTTTCCCAAGCCTTTTATGAGAGCCAGGCAGACAGGGTGGTTAGGAACACGTACTGCTATGGTAGGTCCTGAGGCTAGCCAGGCAGGCAACGAATCTTTTTTTGATAGAACTAGAGTCAACCCACCAGGCCAAAAGCGCGTAGCCAAAAGCCAGGTAATTTCTGGTATTGGCTCGGCCAGAATGATCAATTGCTTTACATCAGCGATAAGCAAAGGGAATTGCTGACACTTGGGACGGTTCTTTATCTCATAAATCCTTTCCACGGCCGCGGAATTGAAGGCGTCAGTCCCCAAGCCATAGACCGTATCGGTCGGGAAAGCAATTACCCCGCCCTTTCGCAGGATTTTGACTCCTTTCCTAATTTCTCGTTGTAAAACACTCATCTTTCTTAGTGTTAGTATAGCATGGTGCTTGTCCAGGTCAGAAGTTCTTTTCTTCCCACATTTGAAATCTTGGCAGGCTTTAACCGCGAGTGATGAACATTGCCAGGCGAGAAAAGGCTTAACTTATTTCGGTTGATAATAGTTCAAGATAATGGTAAGCTAAATGCATCCACCGCCGCAAATCTGCCATGAAGAAGAAGATAGAAAGCCACAGAATTACTGCCAGCGATGATATTGAAGTCTCTACTTATCTGGGGCTGGCCAAGGAGTTACGTGGCGAGCAACCTATAATTGAACCCAAGCTACCCCCGAGCGAGCGTGACACTATAGTAGTGCTCGACTTTGGGTCTCAGTATAGCATGCTCATTGCCAGGCGGGTCCGGGAGTGCCATGTTTCTTGCGAGCTTGTGCCTTACGATACGCCTTGGGAGAAAATAAGCACCCTTAATCCACGCGGATTTATCCTCTCGGGAGGTCCGGCCAGCGTTTATGATGCTGGCGCTCCCATGCCTTTACCGTATATTTATGAGAGCCGTCTACCTGTGATGGGCATTTGCTATGGGACGCAGGCCATCGCTTATCACTTGGGTGGGGAGGTAACTCAGGGAACGAAGCGCGAATACGGCCACACAATCGTACATATAAGTGCTGAAGACTGTCCTCTTTTTGCCGGTCTTCCATCATCTTTCCCCGTGTGGATGAGCCATGGTGACCAAGTAATGGAGCTGCCGCCAGGCTTCAGAACCTTGGCTCATACTGAAAATTCGCCATTTGCAGTCATAGGTAGAGACAATAGTATTTACGGACTGCAGTTTCACCCTGAAGTAGTTCACACAGCTCACGGCAAAACCATATTCCAGAATTTTGTACTTGAAATATGCGGCTGCCAGGGCAACTGGACACCGGCTAATTTCATAGCTGAGAGCGTAGATAAAATTAAGGAGCAAGTGGGTGGTGGGAGAGTGGTCTGTGCTCTTTCTGGAGGCGTTGATTCAGCAGTAACTGCTACCCTGATTGACCGTGCTATTGGCAATAGCTTAACTTGTATCTTTATCAACAATGGCTTATTACGTCGTGATGAACCTGAAAGAGTGCTTAATACCTTCAAGCGTAACCTCAAAATGGATATAGTTTACATAGATGCTACCGATAGATTCTTGGAACGACTTAAAGGGGTTAACGATCCGGAACAGAAGCGACACTTAGTAGGAAACGAGTTCATCCAGATTTTTGAGGAAGAAGCGGCCAAATTAGGTAAGATTGATTTTCTCGCCCAGGGCACTCTTTATCCCGATGTCATCGAAAGTACCTCTACAGATACCAAAGCTGCTGCCAAGATAAAGAGCCATCATAACGTCGGCGGGTTACCGGCTAAAATGAGTTTCGCTCTTATTGAACCCCTGAGGTATTTGTTTAAGGATGAAGTTCGACAGGTGGGGTTAGCTCTGGGCCTGCCCGAGGATAGGGTCTGGCGGCAGCCTTTCCCCGGACCGGGCTTAGCCATTCGTATCATTGGCGAAGTGACCAAAGAGAAGCTGGAGATACTCCGGGCTGCTGATTGGATCCTGATGAGTGAAATTAAGAAAGCCAAGCTTTATCGTCAGCTTTGGCAAAGCTTTGCTGTACTTACTGATGTCAGGAGCGTTGGCGTCATGGGCGACTACAGGACTTACGGCTACCTGGCAGCGGTCAGAGCAGTGACCAGTGAAGACGCCATGACTGCTGATTGGGCTCGCCTGCCCCACGATCTTCTCGCTACAATATCTGACCGCATAGTTAATGAGATTCCCAGTGTCAACAGAGTAGTTTATGATATCACCAGTAAACCACCGTCAACTATAGAGTGGGAATAAGTAGCAAAGGAGGGGAAAAGATGAGTTATTCTTCTGAAGAAATTGACGATGAACAGCTAGCTATAATAGACGATTTAGAAATGCTGCGCGAGGATTTGGTGGGCGAGTTGCAGGCCATTAACCAGTATCATGGGCATGTATTAATCCTGGAGAATGAAGAGGCTGTGACTATACTGGAACATATTATTGAAGAAGAGAAAGAGCATGTTGCAGAGTTGCTCAGACTAATTCAGAGTCTCGACCCTGTTCAGGCTGGCAAATTTAGGGAGATTTCATAGAGATGTCACACAGAGTGAAACTAAAGGGTGTAAGGAAGAATAGAGGTAAGCATAAGAAGAAGAAGAAGAAGAGGTAGGTATTCTCCGGTGCCGAAACTGGCTGTCACTAGTGGTAACTTCCAATATCTTCTCCAGTCCTATCTTTTCAGAAACTGGCGTTGAGTCAGAAAGTGGAGGACTTAGTGCATCTATACTGTAAAGGCTGATGTGCGAAAGTGGAATTTGATGATATGGGTGGTGTGATGGAGGCAGGCAAACATAGGTAGGAGTTTGGAGTAGGTAAGGGAGATGCCGTATTGTCCTCAGTGTCGGGATGAATTTCAGGACTGGGTGAAGGTCTGCCCGGACTGCAAAGTTGCTCTCGTGGCGGAATTGCCTCTTCAACCCAAGCATGAAGAAGTGGACGAGCCGCTGGTATACATTGCTACTGCCCCCAATGAATCGGTCGCGAGCATGTGGTCAGGAGTTCTTGAGGAGCATGGCATTCGCTGCCTACTGAAAAGTGCGAATCTTCGAGCAGCCATGTATGCCTTCACTTATAACATGACGTGCCAAATTCATGTGTTGGCATCGCAGGCTGAGCGGGCAAAAGAGATATTAGCTCCCTTGCTCGAAATTGACGCGCGAGAGTGAATCTTGAAGATACTAGTCGTTGGTGGTGGAGGCAGGGAACACACCCTAGTGTGGAAGATTGCCCGGAGTCCCCGGGTGGAGAGAGTTTTTGCCGCCCCTGGAAATGCCGGCACAGCCGCTATTGCGGAAAACCTGAATTTGCATCCCACCGATATAGAAGGGCTGGGCAAGGCCGCTAAAGAAAAAGGCATTGATCTTGTCATTGTTGGCCCTGAGGCGCCCCTAGCTTCAGGCATAGTGGACTATTTTGATAAGCTTGGCATCGCTATTTTCGGTCCTACCAAAGCAGCCACCCAGATAGAATCGAGCAAGGTTTTTGCGCGAAATCTAATGGAGAAATGTGGCATTCCTTGTCCCAAAGGCGCCATTTTCTCATCTTATTCTGAAGCTCGGGAATTCCTTCGAAAACAGCATCTACCCGTCGTCATCAAGGCCGACGGATTAGCGGCTGGGAAAGGTGTGATTATTGCTGGTTCTCTGACAGAAGCTCACAAAACCCTCGGCGATATCATGAAGGCTAAAGTCTTCGGCTCCGCAGGGGATAGAGTGATGATTGATGAGTATCTTGGCGGTCAGGAAGTAAGCCTCATAGCTTTCACCGATGGTAAAACAGTCTCGCCTATGATGCCAGCCTGCGACTATAAGAAAATCGGAGATAATGACCAGGGTCCCAACACGGGAGGCATGGGAAGTTACAGTCCGCCGGGTTTTTTCTCCGCCCAGATGACAGAAAAGGTAACCAGGGATATTTTGTTGCCCACTGTAAAGGCTATGGCGAAAGAAGGCCTGCCTTATAAGGGAGTGCTCTATGCCGGGTTAATGATTGTCGATGGAAAGCCTGTGGTGCTGGAGTTTAACGCTCGCTTTGGCGACCCGGAGACTCAGGCCATTTTGCCTCTTCTCAAGACTGACCTCGTAGATGTACTTATGGCAGTGATTCAGGGCAACCTCGACCGGGTGAACATAGAGTGGAGTCCGGAGGCCTGCGTAGGTGTAGTTATGGCTTCGGGTGGCTATCCTGGCAGCTATAAAACCGGTTTTCGCATACAAGGGATAGAGGATGTGGATGAAGATGTGCTGGTTTTCCATGCGGGAACCAATTTAGGAAATGATGGCCTAATTTATACCGACGGCGGGCGAGTGCTTACCGTAGCAGGTGTGGGCAAGAACATGGCTGAGGCTCGGGAAAAGGTTTACCGCAACATCTCTAACATTTGCTTCGAAGGCTGTTATTATCGCAAAGACATTGCTTTGAGAGAGATAGATAAGATAAAATCTAAACCCTAAAAGGAAATCAAAAGGCAAAAGTAGAAATGCAAAATGACAGGTCAGAATACAAAAAATAAGTTTAGCAAAGCCTTTTTGCATTTTGAATTGTAATTCTAATTTTTTGTCTTTGATTTTTGACATTTGTGGAGGATTTACATGGCAATGGCATTAGTGGGCGTAGTCATAGGTAGCAAGACAGATAACGAACTGATACAGCCAGCGCTGGACATGCTGAAGCAATTGGGCATTGATTATGAACTCTCCGTTATCTCAGCCCACAGAAATCCCGAGAAGTCAAAGGACTATGGCTTGGGGGCAGAGAAGAGGGGGCTCAGAGTTATCATCGCCGCCGCCGGTTATGCCGCTCACCTTCCCGGTGTCTTGGCTAGCTGGACAACCTTGCCTGTAATCGGTGTGCCCTTACCCACCAGTGAGCTTAAAGGCATGGACGCTTTGCTATCTATAAGCCAGATGCCGGGGGGAGTGCCGGTAGCCTGTATGGGTATTGGAGCAAGCGGAGCCAAGAATGCTGCCTTGCTCGCCGTCCAGATTTTAGCCATCGAGCATGGAGAGATAAAAGAAGCCTATCGCAAATATAAGGAAGAACTAGCAAGAGGATAGTATGATTGAGCGCTACTCTAGGCCTCAGATGAAGAAGATCTGGTCTGAAGAGAACAAATTTGGCCAATGGCTGAAGGTGGAGATAGCTGTTTGTGAAGCCTGGGCTGAGCTGGGCGAAATCCCTCGAAAAGATATAGTCAAAATAAGGAAAGCCAGCTACAACTTGAATCGTATCGCCAATTTTCTGAAGGTGACCCACCATGATATGACGGCTTTTCTTAACTCGGTGGCTGAAAGCCTGGGGCTGGAGTCGCGCTTCATACATCTTGGTCTTACATCTTCGGATGTTATGGATACTGCCCTTGGCTCGCAACTGACCCAGGCAGCTGATATTTTGGCCAAAGACGTAGCCGAGCTTATATCCGTACTGGAGAGTAAAGCTATGGAGTACAAATACACTATTATGATGGGCCGGACCCACGGGGTTCATGCTGAGCCAACTACCTTTGGCTTGAAGATGGCCCTGTGGACTGAAGAAATGAAGCGTAATGCTCAAAGGCTGGCTGAAGCCAAGCAAATTATCTCTGTGGGTAAAATATCCGGAGCAGTGGGCACTTATGCCACTGTGCCTCCTCAGGTTGAGAGAATAGCTTGCACTAGGTTAGGGCTTGCTCCGGCTCCTATATCAAGCCAGATAGTCCAGCGTGACCGCCATGCCCAATTCCTGACCACTTTGGCTATTATCGCCAGCTCCCTGGAGAAATTTGCCACTGAGATTAGAGGTCTCCAACGGACGGAAGTTCGGGAGGTTGAAGAGCCTTTTGAGGCAGGGCAAACAGGTTCCTCGGCAATGCCTCATAAGCGAAACCCTGAGCTTTGTGAGCGTATCTGTGGACTGGCTCGATTAATAAGAGGCTATGCTGTTACTTCTCTGGAGAACATCGCCTTGTGGCACGAACGTGACATCAGTCACTCATCAGCAGAGCGAATTATTCTGCCTGATTCCTGTCTGGCCGTAGATTACATGTTACATGTATTTACCTCAATAATGGACGGGCTCAAAGTTTATCCGGAAAATATGCGTCATAATATCGAGCTCACCCAGGGGGTTGTCTTTTCCCAAAGGGTGCTCCTTGCATTAGTAGGTAAAGGCCTACCGCGCGGAGAAGCTTATGAAATAGTGCAGGACAATGCCATGAAAGCCTGGGAGAAAAGGAAAACCTTTCTGAGCTTGCTTGAAGCAGATAAGAGAGTAACTCATCATTTGAGCAAAAAGGAACTGAGATCTCTCTTTGATTATGGTTACTACATGAACCATGTGGACGATATCTTTAAACGATTGAACTTGACCAAAACCAGGCGGGGAAAGAAAGCTGGTAAGACTGAGTCAACTGAATTGGCTCCTAGGGCAGTGTAGTGATAGGGCCTTCACTTCAAATCCTGTATCTTAGCGCGTAACGGAGGAAAACGGAAGGATGAAGACTGCGAAAGAATACCTTGATAGCATGAAGAAGATGCGTTTTGAACTCTACATGTTTGGAGAGCGGGTTACCAATCATGCCGATAATCCGATTATTAGACCGACAAGGAATTGTGTTGCTGCTACTTATGAACTTGCCGGAGAGTCCGAATTTCCGCAATATCACAACGTTATGACAGCCACCTCTCATCTAACGGGAAAGAAGATAAATCGTTTCTGTCACATTCATCAGAGTACTGAAGACCTGGTTAACAAGTCAAAAATGGGCAGAGGATTAGGTGCTTATACTGGTTCTTGCTTTCAGCGTTGTGTCGGGATGGACACCTTGAACACTCTGTCGATAGTAACCTACGACATTGACCAGAAGTATGGGACCGAATACAACAAACGTTTCTTAGAATACTTGAGGTACGTACAGGATGAAGACCTCGTTTGTTGTGGTGCCATGACTGATGCCAAGGGCGATAGAAGTCTTCGTCCAGCCGAGCAAGCCGACCCTGACCAATACCTTCACGTAGTGGAGGAGAAGTCGGATGGCATTGTAGTTCGTGGGAACAAAATGCACCAGACAGGAGCTGTAAATTCACATGAAATCGTCTGCATGCCGACCAGAGCTATGCGTGGAGAAGATAAGGATTATGCCGTTTCTTTTGCCTTGCCCAGCGACACCCAAGGGATCATATACATCTATGGCAGACAGCCGTGCGACACAAGAAAAATGGACAGCCCGAATATGGATGTCGGCAACATTCTTTATGGGGGGCAGGAGTGCATGGTTGTTTTTGACGACGTGTTTGTTCCCTGGGACCGAGTCTTCATGTACAAGGAATATGACTTTGCCGGCGACCTGGTAGAGAAGTTTTCTGCCTATCACCGCCAGAGTTATGCCTGCAAATCAGGTATGGGCGATGTCTTGATTGGCGCCAGTCAACTAATTGCTGAATATCAAGGTACTGCCAAAGCTTCCCACATTAGAGACAAAATCATTGACATGATTCAGTTCAATGAGACCCTGATGTCTTGCAGTCTTGCCTGCGCTTATGAAGGCCACAGAGAAGCTTCCGGGACTTACCTTGTAGACACTTTGAGAGCCAATGTCTCTAAACTAAACGTGACGAAATTTCCTTATGATATAGCCAGACTGGCCCAGGATATCGCTGGCGGCTTAATAGTAACCATGCCTTCTGAAAAGGACCTTAAGCATCCCAAGATAGGCAAATATGTTGGTAAGTATCTGAAGGGCGTTGATGGTGTTCCGATAGAGAATCGCATTCGTGTATTACGACTGATTGAGAATCTCACCGCGGGTTTAGGAGCCGCATGTTATTTGACAGAATCGATGCATGGTGCCGGATCACCTATGGCTCAGAAGATTATGATTGGCAGGCTGGCCAATATGGAGAGAATGAAAAGCAGCGCCAAGAGGTTGTGCGGCATTGAATCGTAGTTACTGGGTTGCGTTTATGGAGAAGCGACTTCTTGAACCTTTACTGAGAACATCCTAGTCTGGGCTAAGGAGGCAATTGTGGGTAGCAGCTCGACAGTCTTAGTGGATACCGACTTACCTCTAACTTTGTTTCGACGGGGCAAGGTAAGAGACGTCTATGGTCTAGATAATGGACTACTCATCGTGTCCACTGACCGCATCTCTGCCTTCGATGTTGTCCTACCCTGTGGGATTCCTGATAAGGGGAAAGTCCTCAACCAGCTTTCTGCCTTCTGGTTTCAGAAAACTACCCATATCCTGCCTAACCACCTTATCAACGTGATTGATGGCGAGGATACACTTCAGGATGTCATTGCGAGGGCTGAAAGCCCGAAGCAATCTCAAGGGAAAAGACATTCGTCACCTACACTCGGCCCAAGCCTTATCGGCCGCTCTATGCTTGTGGCTAAGGCCGAACGCATACCCGTAGAATGCGTTGTTCGAGGCTATCTCTCCGGCTCAGCATGGGCGGAGTATAAGGAGACTGGAAAAGTGGGCGATATCCGTTTGCCCTCGGGAATGAAGGAGAGTCAGGAACTGTCCCAGCCTGTTTTTACCCCCACTACGAAGAGCGAAACAGAGCATGACCGCCCTTTGACTAATAAAGACATAGGAGAACTGGGCATCGGCAAAATTTTTGAAGAACTGGAACAAAAAAGCCTGCGTATCTATAGCTATGCTCGGGATTATGCCAAACGCCGGGGCATAATAATTGCCGATACGAAGTTCGAGTTTGGTTTCGTCAATGGTAAATTAGCCCTTATTGATGAGCTGCTGACGCCGGACTCAAGTCGTTTCTGGGATGCCAGTCAATATGAGGTTGGCCATGCGCAGCCCAGCTTTGATAAACAGCCGGTTCGCGACTGGCTTTCAGATTCAGGCTGGGATAAAAGACCGCCAGCGCCTATGTTGCCGCCGGAAGTAATAGAGAGCACATCGAAAAGATATGGCGAGGTATACAGTCGGTTAACCGGGGGCATTCTCAGAGGATAATAAGACGGAGATTGTCAAGAGAATCAAGACCAAGTTGGGTACAGTGCTTTGTCACGCTCCTATCCAGACAATACCTTGACCAACCGCAACAAGTTGCTATCCAGTTCCTTACTTTTCTCCCAGGTTTCCCTCAAGGGAGTGAAAGCTATCTCTCCCTTCAGCTCCCCCGCCATGTAGCCTGACATACCCTTAACCAGGGCATCCACAGCCGCTGCTCCTAACTTACTCGCGAGAACTCTATCCCTGGCTGTAGGTGAGCCACCTCTCTGGACATGCCCCAGCACGCAAATTCGGTACTCTAGCCTTAATCTCTCCCATACCTGTTGAGCGATGGATAACGCACCGCCTGCATCATCTCCTTCAGCAACTATCACGATAGAGGATTTTTTGCCTCTCTTGAAGCTGCGCCTTATATCAAGGGAAAGCTGTTCTGGTTTTGTCTCTACTTCCGGAATCAAGATATTTTCGGCTCCGCCAGCAATTCCTACCTCCAGTGCAATGAATCCCCTACACTTTCCCATGACCTCGACGAAAAAGGGGCGTTGCAGCGACCCCGCAGTATCTCTGATCTTATCTATGGCATCCAAAGCTGTATTTATGGCAGTATCGAAGCCGATAGTGTAGTCCGTGCCATACACATCGTTATCTATCGTGCCCGGAATGCCAATCACCTTCACGTTTCCTGCTTTGCCCAGGGCTGTGGCCCCCCGAAAGGTGCCATCCCCGCCTATAGTTATCAACCCTTCGATGCCTTCGCGCCGGAGGACTTCATTTGCCTTCCTTATGCCTTCTTTAGTCTTCATTTCCTCACAGCGAGCTGTTTCCAGGATAGTGCCTCCACGTTGGATAATGTTGGAGACCGACCTGCTGCCTAACTTTATGAAGTCCTCCTCCAATATACCGCAGTATCCTCGCCGAATTCCCACGATCTCCAACTTTCGGCTAACCCCGCACCGGACTATAGCCCTGAGGCAGGCATTCATTCCTGGAGCGTCACCGCCGCTGGTCAACACGCCAATCCTTTTCATAATATCCTCCGATGCAGCGCTATTCTACCATGAAATTCCTGGCTTCCTTGCGTCCCTTAGATTTTGTAGCTATCTCGATAATATACTAACAAGTATAACTCTCTAAGCAGGTCAGACTCGTTGTGCTTTATGATTTGCTGCAGATAGTTATCGTCCCTTGTGTGAAGGAATCTTTGCCATAGCAGAGGGACATCTCTGCCGCTGATGACCGGCTCATTAAAATAGTGCTCCGCATGGGAAAACAGCTCGTCTAGCTTGGGCCACTTGAGGTAGAGCGCCTCGGCCTTTTCCTTCCAGGGCTGGAACAAGTCTATTCCTTCTATATCGATCCCTTTAGCTTGAAGAAATCCTTTCTCGAAGGAGAGATTGTAGGCGTAGAACGGCCTGGGGAGAGTGGAAACGAGTTCAGCAAGCTGAACAGTGAACGGTGCTTCCTCTTCCGAATTCCGGCAAATTATCTCGAGGCGGCTTCCTTGAATGTAACCAAAGAGCACTATCTCATCGTGGTCCACATCAAGACCGGTGGTCTCTATGTCAATCAAGGTTCCCTGTGGGATACCCAGCATCAGCTCTCGGCCGTATGAGGTAATCATACCTGAATCTTCTTGCTTTCGCCATTATTATACAAGCCACATTGCACCAAAGATAGCATGATTCCGAACCCTGTCTTCCATCTACTGAGATGAATGCCAAACCACATGGTAGATAATGAGAAGAGCGAGCTCCAAATTCTGGAGCTCGCTCCTGAATATCGCTATTCAGTTTCGAATCACCCCTACTCTTCCACTTCAGCTTCCGGCTGAACTGCCGTTGCCCCTTCTTGGGAGCCTTGCCTTACAGACGAAGAGCTCGGGGCTTCCAATTGCTCTCCAGCAACGCACCCTACCTATCGAAGCTACCCCACCCCTTACGTTGTCGGAGAGCTCCGATAAGGAAACACCCATCGGCATAACCAGGCTTCTGTCCGTGTCATGCGCCACCTCCTTGCCAGGCATCGACTCTCGTTGCCTAACATTCATATGTTAGCAGAATACGAACATCGTGTCAAGAGATTATGCTGACTCTCTTCGGATTGGAGGCGGCTTGTACCTCGCCCGGGCTATTCGAGCCATCCCGGCTGCTGTGCTCTACCTAGTGATCCGCGTGCCGGTGTTGCCCTGAAGTGCCGCTAGAGCGGTTTCAGGAAGGGTTATGATCACCTCCCGTTCCTCGCGCTGGTCAGGGGTCGCTTCTTCCAGAAACATTATGGCTGCCCGTATTTTTGGCTCCATGCTTCCCTTGCCGAATTGGCCCTCGTCCAGGAGCTTCTTTGCTTCAACCACACTCAGGGTCTTCAAGGCCTTCTGGTGAGGTGTGGCGAAGTCTCGATATACATACTCCACTGCGGTAAGAATAAACAGGACATCAGCGTCTATCTCGATAGCCAGACGAGCCGAGGCGTAGTCCTTGTCAATTACCGCTTCAACGCCGCGCAGATTGCGGTTATCCTCTCTAATGCCGGGGATGCCACCACCACCCACGGCGACCACTATCTCGCCCGCATCCAGCATACTCTTTATGATCCGCGCCTGCTGGAGGCTGATGGGCATCGGCGAAGCGACTACGCGCCTGTAGCCCCGGGCACTGTCTTGGATGATATGCCAGCCTTTCTCCTGCCGGAGTCGTGCCGCTTCACTCTCAGAATAGAAAGGGCCGATTGGCTTGGACGGGCTCTGAAAAGCAGGGTCGTTCCTGTCCACGACAACCTGACTTACCACAGTGGTGATGTTATGTGGCTTCCCTGCCTGTCTCAGGCAGTTAGCCAGCGTGTTCTGAATCATGTAACCCATGAAGCCTTCTGTAGCGGCTACACAGATGTCCAGCGGCATGGGCGGTACCATATCCTGTGCCATCGTGCTGGCTAGAAGCAGGTTGCCTACCTGTGGCCCGTTCCCGTGAGCGATTACGATACGGCTCCCGCTGCTGAGCAGTCCCAGCAACTGGTCGGCGGTGCGCCGCAGGTTCTCATATTGCTCCTCGATGGTTCCGCTCTGCCCTGCCCTGAGGATACAGTTGCCCCCAAGGGCGACGACAAAGGTCTTGGTTCTGTCCCTGGTCATTGCTTCTTATTTCTCAGCGATGCGCTGTGACGAGTAGAGGTCGCACCCTCGCTCCCGTCATTCTGGGAGTCATGGAGGAGATTGCGAGCCCGTGCAAACTCTGACAATATTTCCTCAAGATTGGGCGATCCCACTTCCTGAAGTTCGTAAGAAACCCTGGTATGCGGTTTTCTCATGTCGATGATTCGGCTCAAGTCGATGGGTGTTGCCACCATCACCGCATCGCAGTCGACCCTGTTGATAGTGGCCTCCAGATGTTCTAGCTGTCGTGTGCTGTACCCGATAGCCGGTAGGATCGGTCCAATACCTGGATAATTCCTGAAGGCTTGGGCGATGCTCTCGACCGCGTAGGGTCTGGGATCTACAAGTTCTGCTGCGCCGCCTTGCCGGGCAGCAATAGTGCCCGCACCATAGGCCATTCCCCCGTGCGTCAGCGTCGGTCCGTCCTCGATGACCAGGACTCTCTTGCCCTTGATAAGGTTCGGATTATCAATCTGAATCACGGATGCAGCGTCGACCATGATCGCATTGGGATTTACTGTGGCAATGCTCTCCCGCACCTTCCGTACGTTCTCGGGAGCCGCGCTGTCGATTTTATTGATAACCACCACGTCGGCCATTCGCAAGTTGACTTCCCCTGCATAATACGAGACCTCATGGCCGGCACGGTGAGGGTCGGCGACAGTTACCATTAAGTCGGGCTGAAAAAACGGGAAGTCGTTGTTTCCCCCGTCCCACACGATGACATCACAGCCTTCCGGGTCGTCCTCGCCAGCCTTCAGAATGGCCCTGTAATCGGCCCCAGCGTATACGATAGTTCCCCGTACCAAGTGTGGCTCATATTCTTCTATCTCTTCGATGGTGCAGTTGTGTTTCTTCAAGTCGGCCAGCTCGGCAAGGCGCTGCACCCCTTGCTTCATCAGTTCGCCGTACGGCATCGGATGACGTACAGCGATGACTCTTAGGCCTTTTTTCTTTAGAAGCTCTATGATCCTCCTCGAAGTCTGGCTTTTACCGGAGCCTGTCCTCACCGCACACACCGCGATAACGGGTCTGTTGCTCTTCAGCATTGTGTCCTTTGGGCCAAGCATCATGTAAGTTGCTCCGGCTGCATTCACGATTGCACCGATGTGCATCACGTGCTGGTAGGAGATATCACTGTACGCAAATACGCAGTCATCGACATTCAACTCTTCTATCAGCCGGGGCAAGTCTTCCTCTGCATAGATCGGAATTCCCTCCGGATATAGTTCACCCGACAGCTCAGGGGGATATTTTTTCCCGGAGATGCCCGGCACTTGTTGCGAGCCAGTGAATCCTACTACATTGTAGCGTTTGTTATTCCTGAAAAACACGTTGAAGTTGTGAAAGTCTCTTCCCGCTGAGCCTATGATGATGACGTTTCTCCTTGTCATGATGATGGTCTTCCTCCAGCGTTCGTTTTTCGCCTTCCTCAATGACCCAAAATATTAGCACATCTCGCCCTTTTGTGAATAGCTATACTTTGTTATGGACGGTGGCGAGGTCTGGCACAATAATGTGGTGGATGTCCTTCCGGCATTGATCGTGCCCTAGAGCCGAGTTACAGTTGACATAAAGCGTATTAATAGAGAGTGTTGCTTCTACTGGCGCACCTACGACGAAGTTGTCAAACAGATACCGGAAGTCAAGAGCACTGAGGACAGGTGTCCGCGCTGCGGAGCAGCCATGGGGGCACACCACTGCCGTGCCGGGGGCTTCTTTTGTCCCCTGTTATGAAGCTCCTTTACATACTCCCTTGCTGAGGTTATCATATGCCGTATTTAAGTGGGCCTGGGCTCCGGGCCAGTATCCGATTTAATACGGCAAAGCTAGCTCAAGGATAGAAGGAGGTATTCAAATGCTAAGGGGCAAGAGCGTTCTTCTACGGCCGTTTAAGAGGTCGGATATCTCATATTTTCTGAAATGGTTTAATGACCCGGAGGTAGTCCAGTATCTTGACATGTATCTGCCGATGACTGAAATGGCCGAGGAGAAATTCATCGAAGAACTGGGCACCACAAGGGCGATAAGCGATGTTTTTTTTGTTATCGAAGTGATCGAAGGTGACTCAACTAAACCTATCGGCAACTGCGGTCTGCACCAGATTAACCCAAAGGACCACAATGCCATTTTTGGAATCATCATAGGCGAAAAGGATTACTGGAGCAAAGGCTACGGTGTAGAGGGTGCCCGGCTGCTGATTAACTACGGCTTTGAACAATTGAATCTACATCGCATCTCATCGGCTGCAGTCGCCTTCAACGAACGCAGCATTAAGCTCCATAAGAAACTCGACTTTCGCGAAGAAGGCCGCCTGCGGCAAGCCATGTTCAAGAACGGGCAATATCATGACCGGGTGGAGTTCGGCATCCTGAGGGAGGAGTGGAAGGGATTTTGACGGTGAAGCAGGGTAGTAAAAAGTGGCTACAGAAACAGGATTTCGGCCAACGCAGTTGACCACTCTCTTCGCCAAGAAAACGTGGAATTAGGGATGGGTGGTAATCGGGATTCTTTTGGGTATCGATGCCATGGTCGTGGGCACTGCCTTTGGTTTTGACATAATGTTGCCGGTCATCTGTAATGACTTAGGAACAGACTTACGCCAGTCATGATGAAATTAGCTGTCCCTGCTGTGGAGCAAGCATGGGCAAGTACCATTGCCGCACCTGCGGCTTCTCCCGTCCATTGTTATGAAGTTCCTTTACTATCCTCCCTCAGAAATTATTGACAAGTCTCTTGATAATAGTGGTATCATGTTCTTATAAAACCAATATAAAGTTGGTGGTCAAGTGTGTGGGTCAAAAGGTCCGCTGTAGAATGAAGAAGTTCTTTGAGGAAATATGGTGTGCAAACTGGTGGGGAAACATCTGGTATAGAAGCTTGTTTCCACTAATTCCTCTAGGCATAGGAATAGGATTGTGCAACTTGCCAGGAACCGCTACAGGAGTCGCTGGGTTGGTTTTCATAGGAATTGGCATAGGAAATTTCTGGTCGGGACTCGGGAATAGCATCAGGGAAGGCAGAAAGCAAGTGGCTGAAGTATGCGGTGAGAGAGAAAGGCAAGGAAAACCAAAGTGAGTAATACTGCCAACGAATTTTGTACCCCTGAAGTGAACCTACTTTTGATACAACTGCCTGACTTTTGATACAGAAGACATTTATGATACAAAGCTTGTCAAGGGAGAGCAATCACATCAGCTTGTTCCGTGACTGCCGCCGGCCCGCCTGCCATAGCTGTGCGGCGGGCAGGCTGTGATAAGAGTGGTAGGCAACTTATTAATGGGGTGGGGATAAACACATACTTCGGCTCCGTAAACCCTCTTGATATTCGGCGCTGTGAGTATGTCGAGTGGCGTGCCTTCAGCGTAAACTTTCCCTCCATTTAGCATGACCAGCCAATCACAGTATTGGGCAGCCAAGTTCAAATCATGTAAAGCGATAATGACGGTCAAACTCTGCTCCAGGCAAAGACTCTTGACCAGATTGAGAATCTCGACTTGATGGTTTATATCCAGATTAGCAGTTGGCTCGTCAAGGAGCATCGCCTTTGGCTGCTGGGTTAGTGCCCGGGCGATAATAAGCCTCTGTCTCTCTCCTCCTGAGAGCTCACTTAGTCTGCGCTCAGCGAAGGATTGGGTATGCGTTGCCTCCATCGCTTGCCAGGCGATAGCCAGGTCTTTTCCTCCCTCGTAGCGAAGAAGCCCGAGGTGAGGCGTTCGTCCCATAAGCACCACTTCAAAAGCCGTGAAAGCCCCGGGCAAGGCCGGGCTTTGCGGCACCGTGGCCACAAGGCGAGCCAGTTCATCTCGCTTAATAGTCCGTATATCGCGGCCATCAATCGAGATATGCCCGGAGAACAGGTCTATTGTCCGGGTCATGCCCTTGATTAATGTCGACTTCCCCGAGCCATTGGGGCCAACCAGCCCCAGTATTTGGCCGGGCTTAGCTTTCATAGTCACATCGTGCAGGATGGCTCGATGGTCGTAACCCAGGCTGACATTGTCCAGCTCAATCATAGCGTCTTATCCTTTTAGAAGAAAGCGAGTCCTTTTCTTCTGCGCAGTAGATAAAGGAAGAACGGTGCTCCACAGAAAGCAGTAATTATTCCTACGGGAATCTCCGTAGGAGGAATTATGGTACGGGCTAAGGTGTCGGCCAGGATGAGGAAGACGGCGCCAACCAGCGTGGATAGAGGGAGCAAAAACCGGTAGTCCGGCCCCCAAATAAGCCTCACTGCATGAGGGACAAGTATGCCGACGAAACCGATAAGGCCGGTGAAGCAAATCGCTGAGGAAGTGATAAGGGTGGCAGCCGCCAGTAATATGAGCTTGACCCTTTCCACATTGATGCCCAGTTGTTGGGCCTGCTCTTCGTCAAGCTGCATGACATTGAGCGGTCGGGCATGAATCCAGATGACTACAAGGCCTGCTAATACACAAGGAAGGACCGTCCATACCTCAGACCATTTAGTTAGGTAGAGTCCACCCAGCAGCCAGAATACAATCCCACGTAGTTCTTCACCGGAAATGGCCATAAGATAGGAGGTGATGGAGGCCAGAAAAGCACTTAGAGCTACTCCAGCCAGGATAAGCGTGGTGGCGGGCAGGGTTTTGCCGACACGAGCCAGCAAATAGACCACAGCGACGGCACCTACGGCACCGATGAAGGCAAATAAGGGCACGGCCCCAAAAGCCATCCAGGCTAATGTGAACGGAATAAGCATGGCAATGGTAGCTCCCAGTCCGGCTCCTGAGGCCACACCTAAAAGATAAGGGTCGGCCAGAGGATTGCGAAACAGTCCTTGATAAGTAGCTCCGGCTACTGCCAGGGCTGCTCCTACTAGACCTGCCAGAAGGACGCGTGGCAGCCTGATATCCAGGATTATCGTTTTCAGAATTTCCAGGCTCAACGGCGCTCCGAAAATTTCGGGAGAAGAAGGGGTAATATGAACGAAGGGCAGTTGAGAGAGAAGGACTTGAAAAGTAGTGGTAAAGGGTATGGGAACGCTTCCCAGAGTAGTCGCAAATACGACTACCACTACCAATAGTGCCGCAAGCCCCAGTATAGAGTAGACTCTACTTTGCCAGCGAATGGCAAAAGGGATAACAGGCTCGCTAAATGCCTCAGATGTAGTGCGTGCCATGGCTAGATAAACCCTACGTAAATATCAAAAATGAAAGATAAGAAATCAAAATTACAGTTCAAAAAGCAAAAATACTTTATTTTTTCCCTTTCAGGGTCAATATACTGGTGGCCAGGATATTCGCAATCTCCGTGGCTTCCCTCAGAAGCCCATTAACGATTCCCTTGTCAGCTCTGCCGGAATCTCTGAGCAGCCCCAACCAAAACTTGCATTCGTTTGCTGACTTGAGAGCGTGACTGAAGAAATTGGTATAGTCCTTTCGCGAGGAAGCCGCCTGGGCCTCAATCACATTAGCTCCAATACTGGTGGTGCTTCTCAAGAGCTGGTCACTGATTATGCGCGAAGCCTGTTCCACTGGCAATCGGTCCACGAATCCTATTACATCCAGTGCGAATCTGTAGACACAATTCTTGAATTCGTCTTTGAATTTTGACCTGTCATTTTGCATTTTTACTTTTGCCTTTTGATTTTCTCTTAGTATTCAATGCCTTCCCTGCTTTTTATTCCTTGATCATAAGGATGCTTCACTTCTCTCACTTCGCTGACCAAATCTGCCTTTTCTATAATCTTTTCTGTGACGCCCCGACCGGTTAAGACAAGCTCCAGCTGTGCTGGCTTTGTTTCCATAAGAGAAAGGACATCCTCTTCTTTCAGAAAGCCGTCGCGCACGGTAATGTTTATCTCATCCAGGACCAGCATATCCCAGGATGGGTCCCGGAATAGCTCCTTGATGAATTCCAGCCCTTTGGAGCATTCCTGACAGACATCGCCAGGATTCAGCTCCTTGTAGAAGTGAGGATGTTTCTTGGCGAAAAGGAAGGTCTTAACCCCCAGCTTCTGCAGGGATTCATATTCACCGTACCCGAATGCCTCGGGGTCTTTGAAAAAAGAGACGAAGCCGACCTTGAAACCATGCCCGGCAGCACGGGCTGCCTGACCGATGGCGGCGGTGGACTTTCCTTTGCCGGCCCCGGTATAGACTTGAATTAAGCCTTTCCCTTTCATCTCAGTTCGCCATTTATGCTTTCGGAGGAGAAAACCTTCACTTAGCTACCCTCAGGCTCCTCAAATATCTCGGGGTGAATGAGATGGGCAAACCACTCCAAGCCTTTGACCAGCCTGGGGCCTGGACGTTGAGCTAAGTCATCATCGAATGTATAGATTCTTCCCGTTTGACTGGCGTTGGTACTCGCGAGCTCGGTTGCATTGAGTGCCCAGTCATAAGACCATTCGCTCGTGATGATTATTTCCGGGTCGTGGAGGATGACCCATTCAATCTGGACCATGGCACCACCCTCGAAGTTTTCAGAGAAGATGTTCACACCGCCAGCTACATTGATCAGGTCGTCGATCCAGGTGTTCCTGCCGACAGTCCACATAGGGTCATGCCATGTGATATAGAAAACGCTCGGCTTTTCCTCAAACTCTTTGGTCTGCTCTTCTATTTCTTCAATCTTGCTTCCCATTCCGTTCACAAGCTGCGCAGCCTCCGCCTCCCTGCCGGTTATCTCTCCTATCTTCTGAATGCTGTCCAGTGCATCCTCCAGAGTCTGCGGCGCCACAGCAAACACTGCAAGCTCTTGTTCTTCCAGGGCGGGAATCAGGTCAAATCTGTGAAAATCAGTGGCCAATATCAGGTCAGGCTCTAAAGCAATTATTTTCTCTATATCTGGTCCGTAGTAATCTCCCACCTTTTCCTTGTCCTGGGCTTCCGGAGGGTAATCACAATACATTGTCACTCCCACCACCTTGTCTCCCAGACCCAGGGCAAACAAAATCTCGGTGTTGGAGGGAGCCAGTGAGATGATTCTTTGAGGTGTCCCGTTAATGGCGACCAGCCTTCCCAGGTCATCAACTACATATTGTGTTGGCGTCTGCACAGGGGTGGTGCAGGCTGTCAGGACAAGGACTGTGCCCAGAAGCACTACCAGGGCCCAGTTTGTGCCTCGAGCCAAGATTTGCTTACGGAACATTCTCATGCCAGTCACTTTCGCCTCCCTTTACACAAAACTACTTGATTTTATACAAGTACACTTGTTTTTCACATTCTAGATATTGCCAGATGAAATGTCAAGGGATTGTCCTCGTTTAGTACCTTAGTGACACATCACCTCCTTTCTTCTATTTGCCGGGTCTTCAGGAAGCCACAGCATAGAGACTCGACCGGCTATTCGAATCCGGTCAACACACTGAAATTGGGGAGCCTGATGTTGGCAAAATGTTAACAGAAGAAGAGGTATTACGAAGTGAGCCGTGCGAGACTCGAACTCGCGACACCCTGATTAAAAGTCAGGTGCTCTACCAGCTGAGCTAACGGCCCATGATTCTGTGAAACTATGCGCAGCTATTTTTCCACTGACAAGAGATTAGAAATATGGATGGCGAAAGCCGGGTGAATGTCGCAAATAAACCCTCCGTCCACTGCCTCCACAGAGAAGGTCACCCTGTTGGGCTTCCTGAGGGGATCGCCAAATTTATTAAGCCCCGTTTCATCCCAGGGCATATTGTGGCCTAGTATTTCCAGCAGGCCCTTCACATCCCTCGGGTCCTCTACTATCACTTCGAAAGGAAGCTGATGTGCTAACCCTTCCAACTGGCTATTATTTAGCTTTATCCTCATCTTCTAATCTGTGCCTTTATCGCTTATGGTTATCGCCACAGCGGGTGATGGGATTCGAACCCACGACGTCTTACTTGGGAAGCTAGTAAGTTACCAAATGGCTATTGACATGGTTACGTACTAGCATTATCATCATTCATAGATAAGTTTAGGGATTGTTCTGTGGGTTGTCAAGATTATGTATGGAGGTGAATGTGAAGACTTTAGAAGTGATGGAGAAGGTTTTGAAAGGTAAGAGGTTGAAGGCTAATACTCAGAGGCATTATCGTGAAGCGTTGGGTTCGTTAGCCCAGTACTCGGAAGATTGGCCTGTTAGTGGTGTGATAATCAATGAGTGGTTAGCGTCTTTGGAAGGGTATGCTGATTCGACGATAAAGATGTGGTTTGACTGTGTTAATGCTGCGGGTAAATATGTATTGAAGGCATATAAGATAGCTAATCCGTGTGCTGAGGCTGAGAGGCCGAAGGTAAGTAAGAAGAGGCGTAGGTATTTTACTGTTGACGAAATGGTCGCGATTATTAAGGCTTGTGTGAACGATTTTGAATTGGCGCTGGTGATGACGTTGATAGACTCTGCCTGTCGTATAGGTGAGCTGGTGGACTTAAGAGGTGGTGATGTTGGTGATGGTTTCATTAATGTGGCTGGTAAGACCGGGCAGAGGCGTTATAGGCTTGACGTGAGACTGTGCGAGAAGTTGAGGGATATGGCTGGTGGTGAGGATAAGCCTGTATTTAAGAACAGGTTTGGTAGGTTTTACCAGGATGGTGATGGTCTAGGGCATAGAGTTCGATATATAGTGGAACGTGCCGGTATTAAGGGTAAGAAGATCGGTGTACATACGATAAGGCACAGTAGTGCTTCTTTGGTGGCAAGTGTGGGTATGAAGCCATTAGTGGTGAAGGCTCTGCTTCAGCATGACGATGTGAATACGAGTATGGTGTATATCCATGATGTTGAAGATTTGATAATTGGTACTGATGAGTATAGCCCTCTCAAGCTAGTGGAGAAGCGGTATAAAGAAGCTCATAGTGGTGAGGTTGAAGGTGAGCAGTTGCGGTTGAGTGATGGTCAGTTTGGTGATGAGTCTGTGGCATTAGTGCCTGTTAGTGGTGAGGTGGTAGATGCTGGTGGAGTAGATGTGCTGGTTAGTGATATGTTCCCTGAAATACCAGATGGTATTGTGGTCAGGACGTTGTTGAAGTACGAGGAGTTGATGCTAGTACGTAAGATCTTCATGTGGTACGCTAGCTATAATCCCGGTAATAGTGATGCGGCTAGGGTACGTGAGCTTATGAAGCGTATGCTTCGTAAGGGTGGCAGTGAATTTTATGCGAAGAGACAATAAAAGGAGATGGAGGATGTAGTCGTGTGGATAATGTGGCTTTGTGATACAATTGCATAGGTTCAAATTTGAGCAATGTGGAGACGTAGCTCAAGTAGTTGAGGTTATAAGGGAGTTGAAATGAAAAAGGCAGGAACAATCGTTGGTGTTATAGCGGTTATCATCATTATTGTTGTAGTTCTAACCTGTGATGGGATTGTCCCTAGGGATTCTACATTCGACATAAAGATATCTGGAACAGGGGGGCTTGAGTTTTCAGGCAGCTATATGGTAACGACATCAAATGGGCAAGTAGTATCTAAATCAGTAGATGGGATGATTCCAGAGCAATATTCAGTGTCTGGAACACTAGTTTCAGTCATGTTCCAGAAACAAACCGAAGAAGGTACTCTTAGAGTTGAAATAGTTAAGGGAAATGAGGTTATTGCGAGTGAAGAGACAACTGCGGAGTATGGTATTGTTTCTGTAGCCACAGATTAAAGAGAGGGTGATACTCGTACTAGGTCTTAGCCTTCATGGATGGGGTTTGGGTGGTCGGAGATTCAAAGACTCGAATGTCAGATAGAATTATGATGAAACTACGATAGAGCGTATAAGGGGGATTAGACCTCGTTCTTACCTAGACCGTAGTTATTGACTTGTATTTCTGCAATGAGGACGCTAGGGCGTGCAGCGTTCTTCTATCGATAGTTCAGTTTTTATGTCTATCCTATATGTTATACTAAGATAAGCGTGAATCGTAAATTCAATTTTGGAGGTGCAGTATGCCAGTACCAGCTGAAGTACAAGCGGCTATAGTAACAGTGTCGGGGGAGTGGGCGAGATATCTTGTGACTGTGAGGGAAGAAGACCGGGAAGAGGTTCTCATAAAACTGTTGAAGTATTACAAGGATGCTTACGAAGACCTTAAGAAGTTACAAAGTAAGTTCTAACTGTAACGTTAAACAGGTGTAATAGTAGGTGTAATTGTTTGTTGGGAACGCTGTGCGTTCGCACTAGTAGGTAAGATACCCTGTTCTTAGTAGAAGGAGGGCGTTTATGCGCCGAGTGGTTCGTGGGGACGGAAGTGAACGTGGGACAAAAAGGAGGTGAAGATAGTAGGTGGTGATTGGGTCAAGGATTTAAGACTGAACGAAGTATCAGCGTGGGTTGACTACGTAGGATAATAGTTATAATGAGAATAAGGGGGTGTCGCTCCCTTATCAGAAGTTAAACAGAAAGGGAGGTAAGATATTAATGGCAGGAAACGAGACAAGGGAACCAACACTAGGTGAAATTATAGAAGAGATTAAGAAGTCCAAGGATGAGATTATGAAAGAGATTGAAGGTTCTAGAATATCAAGGGAACCAACCCTAGGTGAGATTATGGAAGAGATTAAGGGGTCCAAAGATGAAGCTGTAAAAAGTAGCGAGGGTTCTAGAATAGCAATGTGGCTCACGCCTGCTGCATTTGGCGGTGCAATAGCATTATTTGGGGTTACACGTTTAGCAGGAGTGTCACTTAGCGATTGGGTCGTTTGGTGGCCAGATGCGCTGGTCGCAGCTGTGGGGCTTGGATTTATGATTTGGAGTGGGAGTATGGCAGCTAGGGCACAAGAACGATTTAGAGGCAGATGGAATGAGCCACCACCCAGATTTTAATGCAAGTTATAGACTGTTGACTGATGGCACCTAGATTGGTGCGGATTATAACAGTGGGGTAAAGGGTGGCAATAGCTGATTTACCCCGTTCTTGTCTAGAACGTGGTCTGCCTGCTGAGTTTAAGAGCACACATGGGTTGGCTAGTAAGATGGCGAATAAGAATATGCAAGGTGTTGACGATTGTGAGGCAAGGACTGTAAACTTGGCATGAGTGTGTGAAGTAACGGTAGACAGGAGACTATGGGAACTATAGATATAAGACTTGAGGAGACAACGGTGGAGCAAGAGGGGAAGAAGTATGCTCTTCGTGTATATAGCGAGGCTGCGTTAGAGGGTTTCAATCCAAAAGTGTTGGGATTGGGGAATATTGGTCAGAGGTCAAGACGAACTGATGTTATTGCTGCAGTATTTGACCTAGCGGGTTTCACAGGTTTTTGTAGTCAAGTCGACCCTCATTTGATCCTGCCAAGGTTCCTTAAGGAATTTTTAGATTGGCTTTTTGGAGATATCAAATCTGAGTTTGAAGAAAGAAGATTTGGGGAAAAGGTTCTGTTGTATTCGGATTTGCCGTTTTTTGCGAAATTTACGGGGGACGGCGTAGTGTTCCTATGGGATACAGCGAATATGGACATGCGTAAGGTGTGCAATGTTCTGGTGATCGCGGAGCATATATGGGATAACTATAGTAAAGCTTTTGCGCCGAAGGCGAAAAGGTATTTATCGCAGGTACCCAAAGCTCTAAAGTGCGGATTGGCATGCGGTCTGGTGTGTTCAGTAGGTAAGGGGGAAGATTATGTGGGGGCATGTATTAATATTGCGTCAAGATTGCAGAAGCTAAGTAATATGCGGTTTTGTTGTTCGCAAAGAGGAATAAACATTGAAGAAGGAATGCTGAAGAAGACTCAAGAAGCATATGTGACTAAACGTGTGTCAATAAGAGGAATTGGAAGTGACGAGCGAGTCATAGTTGGAAAATCGGATTTTGAGAAGCTGTCAAAAAGGGATAAGGCAATCTTTAAGGACGTATAAGTGGAAACTGGGGGGGAAAGGTTCTTGTCAATTAAGCCCTATGATAGCGTTAGTTTCGGATTGTTACCAAGAACGAGTGTTGACTTGTTGATTGTGTTCGTGTAGAATATTCGTGGTTCTTTAAAAGTTGAATCATGGAGTGACTATAGGTAATCGGTGAAAAACATACCGACAGCCTGCCTAGCTTAGCTGGGCCGGTGTCCGTTAGCGTCGGAGAAATTAGGTCGGGATTCCGTGAGGATCGCTATATAGCGGTCCTCTTTTTTGTTTAAGGAGGTGAATATGATGGACAGAGAAGAATTTTTCGTTGATGGTGTTCCTGAGAGCGGTTATCTTTGGTGTCGTGAGTGTGAGCGTGCTTATAAATATGGGTCATATAAGGAGGAGGTTTATAGATTGCCGGAGCAGTTTCCGATTGAGTTGCGTACGGGGTTTTTTTATTTAGGTATTACTCCGTCTGATTTGAAGGATATAGATGGGAGTATACGTCAGATGTGTCCTTACCCTGGGTGTGATGGTGACACTGTTTTTGATGCGTTTGAGTGGGAATGGCTGAGGTCATATCATCCTGAATATCCTGATGTTCCTGAGGATGGTGTTGTGTATCGTTTGTGATGGGTGAGGGGAAAAGATTTAAGGTGTTGGTGAGGTTGGGGCATCTTTAGATGGTTGGTGTTGTTGAGGGGACTTGTTGGCGTTCTGGAGTGAATTTGAGGGGATTGTTGCAAGGCTCAGGCAGAAGGCGGTGGCGGTACGCCACGCCTTGCCTATTTGTTGTTTTGTGGTGTCAGATGGTTGGGCTGGTCCTTTGTAGGAGTTGTGCGGGTAATAGTGGGAGGTCTTATCTCACTTGACTATAACTACAAACTATCTCTATATAATGACTATACAGTAGATATATAGGAGTAATACTTAAGGAATAATCTCTATATACTAATAGGTGAAATGTTACTTGATTCGTGGGTTGCGGGTGTCATAGATGAGGAAACGTAGGGCTGAGTGGCGTGAGTTAACGAGTGCTGAGAAGCGAAAGTATGCTATGGCTGTTAGGCGTTTGAATTTGGGGATTTGGGGTTATGCGATAAGTAGTCTAAGGGCTGTTCATCTGACGACGAGGGAAGGTAATGATAATACGCCGTGGGTGTTCGCCAGGGATTTAAGGAAGCTGGTCAACAGTTTTAGACGTGATGGGTATGATTTAGAGTACAACGGTGCTTTAGAGTTTTCACCGGAGAAGCATCTATTGCATTGGCATGGGATATTTAGGATAAAGGGCGGGTTCTTCTTGAGGCCTATGATTTCAGGGGAAGATAAGGCAGCGGTGAGGCGTGAGTTAGGTGACCGCTGGAACAAGTACCATGGTGCTTTTGCGGTGCAGATTACCGAAGTTGCGAGTAAAAGGGACCTGGAGAAGTATATATTGAAGCACATACTGAAAGAGTACATAGGGGTAGATGAGGATATGCGGAATAAGTTTCTATTCTCGAGAAAGTGGATGCGTGAAGGGTGGAAGAAGGTTGAGGACCTGGCGAAGTTGTGGGTGTTAGGCGGTCCTGAGTCCGATGGTGGTTTGAGTGCGATGTATATGACGAAAGAGGGATGGGATAAGGTCAATGAGATAGTGCAGGCTTGGGCTCAGAAAGAGACAGGTATGTTTCGTGGCGCAGGTGTTAATGGTGGCCTGAGTGGTTATCTGTATATGGAATTAGGTCGTATTCGTGAGGCGTTTGGGAGTGGGTTTGAAATTAGGCGTGATGGTGAGGTTTGTCGAAGTAAGTTTGAGTACGTGGATTTTTAGGAGGTGGATATGTTTTTGACAAGGATTGCTAGTACTGTATCGGGTCGTTCGACTAAGGGAGCCCGGCGAAGCTATGCTCCCGATGGTAAGGTGATTGGTGAGTTCTTTTTGGCTTGTGGTAATGGAAGTGTGAAGTATCCGACAATGTATGTGAAAGTTTGCGTATGGGAAGATTTAGCGGAGAAGGCGCTGGCTGTTATAGACCGGAAAGGTTTGAATGTTGAAGCTAGTGGTTTTCTGTTGATTAAGCAGTATGAAGGTGAGTATGGGAAGTCGGTTTTAATTGAATTGAAGGATGTTCGTGAGGTTAAGTTGTTTAATAGAGATGGTGAGTTAGAGCAAGTGCTTATTGATGGTGAAACCAAGAGAAAGGAGGTGAACTGATGGAAGAAGCGGTTCCGTTTAGTATTGATTTGAGTGATGAGGATATAGATGTGGTTGTGAAGGCGTTAGGTAAGCGCTTTAAGTTTGGCAAAGATGGTCCTGTTAAGACTGTAGCTTTGGCTTTAGTAGTGGCTGAGTTAGAGGTTGCCATGTATAAGACGTTGATGGATAAAGCTGGATGTGTTAATTTAGATGATGTTGTGAATAAGGTGAGGTTTTGGAGTTTGGAGCAAGGTTCGTCTTTAAGTGAGCGATGGCTGCGTCGTCATGGGATTACGTGAGTATGATGGGTGTTGCTATGGAGCGGGAGACGGGACTCGAACCCGCGACTCTCTGCTTGGGAAGCAGATGTTCTACTACTGAACTACTCCCGCGTGAGTGCTGTTATGGCTATTGATGGTGAGGTACTGCGGTGAGTATCCTCCCCAATGGCCATTCAGGTATTGCTTGGATTGCAGGAGGTGGCTAGATAGATTGATACCACTACAGGTAATGGAGTTTGCTGAGTGAACTGGATGGAGAATTATGTCTGGGGTGCATGATAGGCTTGTAAGAGGCTTAAAAGTGCCTCTGAGGGCATTGCGGGGCAAAGTGACAGGCGGTGGCGATCGCTTGCGACAAGCCACTGCAAGAGAAGAGAAGAAAAGAGAAAGAAGAACAGAAGGAGAAAGAGAAGAAGCAAGAAAAGAAGCAAGAAAAGAAGCAAGAGAAGGAGAGAGAGAAGAAGCGAGAGAGGAAGCAAGAGAAGAAGCAAGGGAAGAAGGAAGAGAAGAAGATAAGAGAAGAGAAGATAAGAGAAGGGGAAGAAGAGAAGAGAAAGAAGGGAAGAAGCGAGAGAAAAAGAAAGAGAAGAAGTAACAAGAAGAGAAGAGGGGATACTGGCAATTATTTTTGTATCCCTGTCAAAGAAAGAATTTGAAGGGCAGAAGTAGGTGCGGAAGTGGTGGAATGGGGGCCGTGGAATGGAGAGTTGGGTGAGGGTTATGATGGCGGGAAGTGAAGTGAGCGGGAGACGGGACTCGAACCCGCGACCCTCTGCTTGGGAAGCAGATGCTCTACCACTGAGCTACTCCCGCGTGGGTGCTGTTATGGCTATTGGTAGTGAGGTAATGTGTTCGATATATCCCTCGAATAGCCATTCAGGTATTGCTTGGGAAGCAAGCACTCTACCGCTGAGTTACACCCGCAATTAGTTATATTATCAGGCGGGAGGACCGATAATGTCAAGGACAGATTTCTCTAGTGGTCTCATTGTCAACAATTTCCTGGCAATTTTAGGATATTTGGCAATGAAGAGTAATTCATCTTCCACGAGTGGCTTTTGCGCTTCCACATTGGCATACCTTACTAGTTCCAGAATCTCTTCAGCTTGTCGGTCATCTTCAAACGACACCTCCATCTGCCCCATTATGTGACTGAAGCCTGATATGCCGATATATTGCCCTGAGCATATCTCTCTGCCAGTCTCTACAAGCTCTGGATCACCTCTACCCAGTTCGTTGAAGCTATATAGCTCGTAGTTCTCCGGGTCTTTCAATACTCCATCAGCGTGAATACCAGAACCGTGGGCGAAGGCGTTAGCACCGACGCCAGGCTGGTTTATAGGAATGGGGACCCTAAAAGCATAGCTGGCGAATTTACTTACTTTCCAAGCCTTTGTCAGGTCTATGGGCTTTCCTATTCGATATTCTTCAGCGAATCCCTTGGATTTGGTAATAGCTAGAGCCGTGGCTATTAGGTCAGCGTTACCGGCTCTTTCTCCAATACCATTGAGGGTGGTGTTTATGTAAGCATCCTGTCCACCGTCTATAGCCCCTTTAGCCCCGGCAAGGGAATTAGCCGCAGCCATTCCCAGGTCGCCATGGCAGTGGAGCTCGATAGGTATTCCAATGTTTTCTGCTAGTATCTTGGTGCTCTCGTAAATAGTAAATGCATTGTCATAGCCCAGGGTATCACAATACCTGAGTCGGTCAGCCCCGTGTTCCTTGGCTGCCAAGCCGAATCTAACTAAGAAATCTATTTCTGTTCTGGAGGCATCTTCGGCATTTACGCCTATGCTTTCAGCTCCATGGGCACGGGCCGCTTCTACAGCATCGACCATCATGACTACGATATCCTCTCGATCCTTTGTGCCCCCGAATTTGCCTTGAAGCATTTGGTCCGATGTGGAAATGGAGATGTTAAGGTGCTTAATACCAGGGACAAGCTTGAAGGTTTTTTCCACATCAGCAACAACTGCCCTTATCCACCCCCCCAACCGGATGGGCTGCAAGACGCCCATCTCAGCCAGTTCCAGGTTTGCCTGAAGGTAAAGCGACTCGTGTCTGGTCGTCGGGAAACCAAATTCGGACTGGAAGACACCCATGTCATTGAGGTACATATTTATCATGGTTTTTTCCAGCTTAGACAAACCGAGGTTGGCGGTTTGAACGCCATCGCGATTGGTAACATCTATGAAATAAATCTTGGCCATCGTTGCCTCCCGGATGGGTGAATTGGATAAAGATAGCATTATTCTTTCGGGTTATCAAATTCTGGCTCCCGTATGAGTGTCTGTGTCATCACCCTGAGAGGCGTTAGACTCTGCGCTGTCCCAGGATGGCAAGAAACGAAGGGGCTAGAAAGGCAGGAGGGTATTGGAAACGCTTATTCAGAACTTCCTTGGTTTCGCCCTTTGGATTATACTAACGGCAACGATGGTCAGAGCAATAGAATGGTTTGATGGCAGGCTAAGGATACTGGACCAGAGCAAGCTTCCTGGGGAGCAAGTCTTCGTCAACCTGGATAACTACGGCGATGTGGTCGGCGCTATTAGGGAAATGAGGGTTCGCGGGGCACCGGCCATCGGGGTGGCTGCTGCCTACGGCATAGCTCTGGGTGCATCAGGTATAAAGACAGCCGACAAGGATGATTTTCTCGTGCAGTTGAATCAGGTCGCACAAGCTTTGGCTGCCTCTAGACCTACGGCGGTCAACCTCTTTCAAGCTATCAGTAGGATGAAGAAAGCTGCCGAGGGGGATGACGTTGCCGAAATGAAGAAGTCGCTCATCAATGAAGCGAAGCGGATTCATCAGGAAGAAGTAACCGCAACCAAGAAACTCAGCCAGCTAGGAGCCGAGCTTATCCAAGATGGTTTTACTGTGCTTACTCATTGTAATGCCGGTGCTCTAGCTACCGCCGGCTATGGCACTGCTCTGGGTGTAATCAAAGCTGCCAAAGAACAGGGTAAGAAACTGAGTGTCTTTGCCACGGAAACTCGTCCCTTGCTCCAGGGAGCCCGGCTAACTACCTGGGAGCTAATCCAGGAAGGCATACCTGTAACATTGATTACCGATTCCATGGCTGGCTATTTTATGAAACGGGGAGAGATTGACTGTGTCGTTGTCGGTGCTGATAGGATTGCCGCCAACGGCTATACTGCCAACAAGATTGGCACTTATACCCTGGCGGTACTTGCCAATGCCCACGGCATCCCGTTCTATGTCGCCGCCCCGACCACCACCATTGACCTCTCCCTGACCAGCGGCTACCAAATCCCCATTGAAGAGAGAAGCCCTGAGGAGGTAACTCATATCCGGGGAGTACCCATTGCTCCGGCAGGCATAAGGGCAGCCAATCCTGCCTTTGACATCACTCCCCATAGTTATATAACTGCCATAATCACCGAAAAGGGCATAATAAGGGCACCTTATACAGAAGGGCTAAAGGCGATGGTCTTCAGATCTTTGTAGTGACTTGATTCCTCAGGTGACATCTTCCACTACTATGGTCGTTCAACAAAGCAGGTCAAAGTTGTTCGAGACACAATATCTTGCTTTACCTTTCAGGAGTTGCAGTGATAAAATGGTATAAGGGATAGCGATGTCAGGACATTCTAAGTGGGCAAATATTAAGCGGCAGAAGGGAGCGGCTGATGCCAGGCGCGGGCAGATATTCACCAAGCTTGCTCGAGAAATCATAGTTGCAGTGCGGCAAGGTGGAGCTAATTCAGATAGTAATTTCCAGTTACGTTTAGCAGTACAGAAAGCCCGCGATAACAACATGCCTTCGGATAATATAGAGAGGGCCATAAAGAGGGGTAGCGGTGAAGCCGGGGGAGCAGCCTTAGCTGAAGTGACATTCGAAGGCTATGGGCCGAGCGGGATAGCGGTTTTGGTGGAAACCCTGACGGATAACCGCAATCGCACTGTGCAGGATGTGCGCCGTCTGTTCACCAGGCACGGGGGAAATCTCGGTGAGAGTGGCTGTGTTTCCTGGCTCTTTGACAGCAGAGGAGTGATCACTGTAGAAGGCAATACCTCAGATGCTGAAGGAATAGTGCTACAGGCTATTGATGCTGGGGCTGAAGACGTGAAGGCCGAAAACGGTTATGTGGAAATCTACACCCAACCTCAGGATCTAGAAAAAGTAAGAAAGATCATTGAAGAGAAAGAGCATGTGGTTTCGGCGGAGCTCTCGCTAACGCCTAAAACGACAGTGGTACTGGACGAGAATAAAGCAGTTCAAGCTCTGAACTTCCTGGACGAGTTGGAAGGATTAGACGATGTGCAGCGTGTTTTCTCCAATATCGATTTTTCTGATGCTACCTTAGAAAGGCTGCGCAGTCAAACCTAACATGCGCATTCTCGGCGTTGATCCGGGTACTATAAACTTGGGATATGGTGTGGTGGACGGCGAAGAGGAAATGCATATGGTAGATTGTGGGGTAGTCAATCTGTCAGCGCAGCTTCCTATGGAGGAAAGGCTGCGCTCTCTCTACAGTGAGTTAAGCAAAATCATCGCCAGGCATAAACCAAGCGAAGTAGCCATTGAAGACCCCTTTATCGGCCACAATGTAAGGTCAGCGTTCGCTATTGGGAAAGCGCAGGCTATAGCTATCCTGGCAGCAGCCAACAAGGGATTGCCTATCTACTATTACTCACCGGCCAAGATAAAGAAGCAGATAACCAGCTACGGGCAAAGCGATAAGCGACAGGTTCAAGAAATGGTGAGAGTCCAGCTCCGGCTTGCTGAGCTGCCTCAGCCTAGCGATGCTGCAGACGCCTTAGCGGTGGCTATGTGCCACATTCAGCAGAGGCGCCTTAGCCAATGGCTCACCGAACATACGCCGGAATGATAGCCACATTAGAAGGAACACTGGAATATCGTGGTGAAGACTCTGTTATCATCAACGTTGGCGGCATAGGTTTTCGGGTATATGTCTCCAGCTCAACTTCAAGCCAGTTAGGAGCTGTCAAGGGCAGGGTTTCCCTTTATACCCATCTCCACGTGAGGGAGGATAATATTTCCCTTTACGGTTTTGCCTCCAGCGAGGAATTAACTTTGTTCAAGAGCCTGATTTCCGTCACGGGAATTGGCGCTAAGCTGGCTTTAACTCTCCTCTCAGCTTTGAATCCTGAGCAACTGGTCATCGCTATAACCAGCGGCGATATCGACCTGCTGAGCCAGACACCTGGCGTCGGTAAGAAAGTAGCCAGCCGCCTTGTCGTTGAACTCAGAGGTAAATTGGAAAAGGAGTGGAAAGAGGTGGCTTTGTCCTTGGCGCCGGAGCACGCCGATGTCATAGCTGCCTTAACCGGCTTGGGCTACTCTGTAACAGAAGCCACTAAGGCTATCTCCAGGCTTTCCGATTCTGACGGTTTGAGTTTGGAGGAAAAGATTAGAATGGCCCTGCAGCAGCTGTCAGGAGGATAGGCTGACCGCAGTGGAGGCAAGTGGGAGAGGTCAGAATGCCTCTTCCTGTGAACCCAATGTGGCGTGATATAATGAAATACTCCTTTTTAGTTTTCCTGACTGAGTAAACAAGGAAACTGATCCAACGGAGATGGCATGTGTGAATATTGCCACACTTCATAAATTGGAGAGGAAACCATGAAATTTGTGAAATGGTTTGAGGAAATTGGAGCAAAAGACATAGCTTTGGTCGGTGGTAAAAACGCTTCTCTTGGGGAAATGATAAGAAATCTGGTTAAGACAGGGGTGAATATTCCCCCGGGGTTTGCCATCACCGCTGAGGCATACAAATATGTGATAGAGAAGGCAGGCATAGACCAGAAGATCAGAGAGACTCTAGCGGACTTGGATACAAATAACATGAGGAATCTGGCAGAGAGAGGCAAGAAGGTAAGGAATTTGATAGCGCATTCGCGCTGCCCCGAGGAAGTGGAAGAGGAGATAAGAATTTGCTATCGAAAGATGGAAAAGAGATTTGGAGAGAATGCCGATGTTGCGGTGAGGAGCAGTGCCACTGCCGAGGATTTGCCTACAGCCTCGTTTGCTGGCCAGCAGACGACTTATTTGAACGTGCGTGGAGAAGATGACCTCTTGGATAAGGTCATGGACTGCTTTGCGTCTTTATTCACGAACAGAGCAATCTCTTACCGGGTGGATAAGGGATTTGATCATCTGAGCGTTTACCTGTCGGTGGGGGTGCAAAAGATGGTCCGCTCTGATCTGGCCTGCTCTGGCGTCATGTTTTCCATAGATACGGATTCGGGTTTTAGAGATGTGGTCTATATAACTGCTGCCTATGGACTGGGAGAGAATGTGGTACAGGGGGTTGTTGATCCTGATCAGTTTTACGTTTTCAAGCCCACTCTAAAGAAAGGGTTCAGACCCATTGTGGAAAAGAAGCTGGGGACGAAGGAGGCCAGATTAGTCTACAAAAAAGACGGAACTGGAACAGAACAAAGAAAACTCAAGGTTGAGGAGCAAAAAAGGTTCGCATTAACTGACGATGAAATCCTGACGCTTGCGAGATGGGCTTGCATTATAGAAGAACATTATGGCGTGCCCATGGATATTGAATGGGCAAAAGATGGAACAAGCGGGGAACTCTTTGTAGTCCAAGCTCGGCCGGAAACAGTGCATTCACAGGTAGACTTAGCTTCGCTGAGGACTTATGTGCTTGAAGAAAAGGGGAAATTGCTGCTTAGAGGGGAGCCAGTGGGTACAAAGATAGGACAAGGGGAAGTGTGTGTAATAGAAGATAGCAGTGAGATCTCCAAATTCAAGAGCGGTCAGGTTCTGGTCACTGAAATGACAGACCCCGACTGGGAGCCGATAATGAAGGTAGCGAGCGGCATAGTCGCTAACAAAGGCGGCAGGACCTGCCACGCAGCTATAGTTAGTCGTGAGCTCGGGGTACCGTGTGTAATTAGCACGGGCAATGGAACCGAAGTCTTGAAGAAGGCCAGACAGGTCACGATAGATTGCTCAGGAGGAGAGGGCAGGATATATGAGGGGAAGCTGAAATATCGAATAGATGAGGTGGAAGTGACTAAGGTCCCCAGACCTGAGACCAGAATAATGATGAACTTCGGCATTCCCGGCGGTGCGTTTATTCAAAGTCAAATTCCAAATGACGGCGTAGGTCTGGCTCGAGAGGAGTTCATCATCAACTCTTACATCGGCATACATCCCATGGCGTTGATAGAGTATGATAAGTTGAAGAGAACAGCGAGTAAAGACGAGAAGCTGGCAAAGGCAATCAAAGAGATAGATGACAAGAGCGCAGCATATAAGGACAAGAGAGAGTTTTTCGTTGACAATTTGGCAATGGGGATAGCCAAGATAGCTGCGGGATTCTATCCCAACGAGGTCATCGTTCGGTTTTCGGACTTTAAGACAAATGAATATGCCAATTTAATCGGTGGGTATCTCTACGAGCCAGAAGAAAGCAACCCAATGATAGGTTGGAGAGGGGCATCCCGCTATTATGATGAGAAATTCAGGCCGGCGTTTGGTTTGGAATGTCAGGCAATAAGTAAAGTAAGAGATGAGATGGGGTTGATCAATGTGAAGGTGATGGTTCCCTTTTGCCGAACGCCTGAGGAGGGGAGGCAGGTGATAAAAACCATGGCGGAGTTTGGCTTGAAGCAAGGAAAGAATGGACTGGAAGTGTATGTGATGTGCGAAATACCGTCAAACGTAATTCTAGCTGAGGAATTTGCTGAGGTGTTTGATGGGTTCAGCATAGGATCGAACGATTTGACACAGTTGACTCTTGGGTTGGATAGAGATTCCGAACTTGTGGCACACATATTTGATGAAAGAAATGAGGCAGTGAAAAGACTGGTGAAGCAAGTCATAGATGCCGCACACCGTCACAAACCGAGGAGAAAGATAGGGATATGCGGGCAGGCGCCGAGTGATTTTCCTGAATTTGCCGACTATTTGGTCAGGTGCGGGATAGATTCAATGTCTCTGAACCCGGATGTGGTATTGTCAACGAGGCTAAATGTGGCAGAGGTGGAAAAGAGAATAGAATCAAGAACCAGAAGAAAACGGGCGTGACAATATGAGGGAGCTGCTGCGATAGATTAAGGATTTTGTCTTGACTTGCAGTATTGCACTGATTCCATGGTTGGCAACCCCAATATACGTGAACAAACAGAGAAGAGAGAAGAAGCCCTTTCTCCTTATGCTGGTAAGAGTAAGTTCAGTCGTGGTCGGCTGAAATGGGAAGGGCCGTGCCCCATAAGAACCAGTTTCCAGCGTGACCGTGACCGTATCATCTATTCCAAAGCCTTCCGTCGGCTAAAGCATAAGACGCAGGTTTTTATTGCTCCTTTGGGCGACCACTATGTCACCCGGCTTACTCACACTCTGGAGGTATCCCAAATAGCTAGAACTATAGCTCGCGCTCTAAATCTCAACGAAGACCTTGCCGAGGCTATTGCTGTCGGACACGATTTGGGACACACGCCCTTTGGCCATATAGGCGAAGAAGTCTTGAGCGAATTGTATGACGGTGGCTTTAGGCACAATGAGCAGAGCTTAAGAGTAGTTGATCTATTGGAGAGAGATGGACAGGGGCTGAATCTTACTTGGGAAGTGCGAGATGGCATTCTCAATCATTCTAAGGGACAGGTTGACATACTGGGGGAAGGATGGGGAGACGTGCACACTTTAGAGGGACAAATATGCAAGATAGCTGATATCGTGGCCTATGTCAACCACGACGTCGAAGATGCTGTGAGAGCTGGGATTATCTCCGAGATTGATTTGCCCAAGCGGGTGGTAGAGACTCTGGGACATACGCATTCACAGCGAATCAATACCTTGGTTTGTGACATAATAGACTGCTCCTGGCCCGTTAGTAGCAATGGCAGTTTAGCCACGCCAACTATAGGCATGAGCCCTGACGTCATTAGAGCAACGAACACACTTCGACAGTTTCTATTTGACAAAGTGTATTATCCTAGCTTAGCTGGAGAAGATGCAGTGAAGGCAGTAAGAGTCATACGTCTCTTGTATTCCTATTTTCTGAAATATGAGGATAAACTACCTCGAGAATTTGCTGCTCTGCCGGATGGTAAGGAGCGGAAAGTCATTGACTACATAGCTGGAATGACCGACCAGTATGCGCTAAGATTAGCTGAAGAAATATCTCAATGAGCGTAATAACAGAAGTAAAACAGAGGCTAGATATAGTAGAGTTTATCTCTGAGTATGTTACTCTGCAAAAAGCCGGGCGTAATTTCAAAGGCTTATGCCCCTTCCACAGCGAGAAACACCCTTCATTTTTTGTCTTCCCTGAACAGCAAAGCTGGCATTGCTTTGGTGCCTGTGGAGCTGGCGGCGATATCTTCTCCTTTATTATGAAAAAGGAGGGCGTTGATTTTGGCCAAGCTCTGCGTCTTTTGGCTCAAAGGGGCGGGGTAACTTTAGGTCCCCGTGAGGCGCCAAGCAAGGCTGAGGATGAGAAGAAAGAGAGATTATTTCAGATTAATGAGGCAGCGGCTGAATACTATTACCATGTGCTTTCAACCACTAAGGCAGGGGCGACAGCGAGAGGCTATCTGACAAAAAGGAACATCATGCCCGAGGCTATCAAACAGTTCCGTCTCGGTTTCAGTCCTGATGCCTGGGAAGCCATCAAGAACTACTTGCTGGGTAAAGGTTACACAGAAAAGGAGCTAGTAGAAGCTGGTTTAATAATCGAGAAAGAGGAAGGAGGTAGTTACGATCGATTCCGCAACCGGCTGATGTTTCCTATATGTGATATCCAGGGTCGAGTCACTGGTTTTGGAGCGAGAGTCCTGGATGACTCTCTTCCTAAATACATCAACTCTCCCCAAACACCGATTTTCGATAAGAGTAACAGTCTATATGGCATTGATAAGGCTAAATCTGCTATTAGAAAGAAGGACTTGGTAATAATCGTGGAAGGTTATATGGATGTTCTCACTGCTCATCAGCACAGCTGGCAGAATGTAGTTGGCTCAATGGGCACTTCTTTGACTGAGAAGCAAGTAGAAGGCATTAAGAGGTTGACTAATAATATAACCCTGGCACTGGACGCTGATCTTGCCGGAGAGGAAGCTACCTTGCGAGGCAAAGCGATATTGGCTTACTCTAACATCGAAGCAAATGTCATCTTGTTGCCTCCGGGCAAGGACCCGGATGAGGTGATAGGAGAGGAGCTTGCTCTCTGGCAGAAACTGGTAGAACAAGCTATGCCTATTATGGACTTTGCCTTTCAGTCTGTAATAGGCAAGGTTGATATCAACAAAGCCCGAGACAAGTCCTTAGCTGTACAAAAACTTCTGCCCTCGATTTATGAAATAAGGGACCCTGTCCAACAATCCCATTACTTGAAGAGATTGGCACGCGAATTGAAAATTGAAGAATCCGCTATAAGAGCCGCTTTGCGAGAGTCGAGAGCCGGCCGGAAAAGGCCTCAACCTGGCAAGCCAACAGAGCAATCTCCCATTGCCCGCCAGTTTATGTCCAGCCCCATTGAAGAATATTGCTTATCACTTCTCCTTCAGTACCCAGAGCTTCGCCCTCTGGCAGGAGAAGTATCACCGGAACACTTCGAATACACAGAGAACCGGGAGGTCTTTGTAAAATGGCAGCATTCCTCTGATATTCCGAGCCTTGAAAGTAAACTTGACACCAGTCTATTAGAACATTTATACTATTTGGTCAATAAAGATCTCCCGCCAGCTACACGGGAAAGCGAGAGAACACGACGCCGTGACCTAGCCAACTGTATTCTCCGTCTGCAGGAGAAGTTATCCCGGAAATTGGAAGCTGAGAAAGAGGCGACGCTTGAGATTGAGAGGGAAAGAGGCGGGATAAGCTCAGAGCTAGCCAAACTGGAGGAGCAGGGAATAGATTCCGGGCTAAAGCTTCAGGAGGTCTTCGTTAAGAAAGAGAAGAACCATGGATTCAATTAAAGAAGAACGTATCAGCCTTGATAGTGATGAGGCGGTGGCTGAAGGCTTGCTCAGCGACGAAGCTGAGGTTGAGGATGTCAGCGCCCTAGCCGAGGAAGTTGAGGAAAAAGAAGAAGGCGAAGACTTCGTAGCTGAGGAAACCGAGGAGACCAAGCCACCGGCACCGCTGGAAGAACACGAGATAACAGATGACTCGGCTCGTATGTATCTTCAGGAAATTGGCAGAGTGCCGCTTCTCAACGTAAATGAGGAGAAGTTGCTATGTCGGAAGATAGAGCTGGGTAGGAACTTAGATGAAATCGAAGAAAACCATTTTAAGAAGTATAAGAAGTTGCCTTCACCTGTTGAGATAGTCGTTCAGCTAATCTCTCAACTGTCCAAGGCGTACCCCGTTGTTAAGATTATCGAACAGCATATTGGTATCGCCTTGTCCAGAAACGTGGTGGAGACGATCAGAAATCCCAAGTTTCGCTCTGCGATTGATGGTGTTGTAGACACATCGTTGATAGCGGCAATTGGTAAGGGCATGGGCAAGGGAACCGCGGCCGCCGAAGACGCTATTATAGATCTGTCTGTAAATACTCAGCTTCTGCCCCCGCAACTGCTAGGGCTTCTGGCTAAGGACAAGACTTCATGGCAAAAGCTGAAGGCTCTCGTGGCCGACGACAAGTTCCTGTCTCGGCTCGATTCTCATAGTAATGAGTTCAAAGCTTACTTCAGGCAGGTACAGGCCGAAGCAAGAGCCTCAGAAAGGCACCTCACAGAAGCAAATCTACGCTTGGTGGTGAGCATAGCCAAGAAGTATATCGGGCATGGCATGCCTCTCCTTGAGCTCATCCAAGAGGGGAATATTGGCCTTATCCGGGCTGTAGATAAGTTTCAGTATAGAAAAGGCTACAAGTTCAGTACCTATGCTACCTGGTGGATCAGACAGGGCATTACTCGTTCCATAGCTGACCAATCGCGTGCTATTCGCATTCCGGTACATATGGTAGAAACAATTAACAAGCTGTTGCGAACAATGCGGCAGTTGGTTCAGGAACTCGGGCGCGAGCCAAGTTATGAGGAAATTGGCGGCCGCCTGGGTATGTCGCCAGAAAGAGTAGAAGAGGTCATGGCTTTGTTTTTCCGTGAGCCAATATCACTGGATATGCCCATCGGCGAAGATGAAGACAGCCGGTTGGGCGACCTTGTTGAGGATCGTGCCAGCTTAGCGCCGACCGAGGCGACGTCACAGCAGCTACTCAAGGAGCAAATAGATAAAGTGCTTGGTGAGCTTACCGAGCGCGAAAAAAGGGTGTTGCAGCTTAGATTTGGCCTCAAAGACGGACATGCTCGAACTCTGGAAGAGGTGGGCAAAGAATTCAGTGTGACTCGGGAAAGAATACGACAGATTGAGGGCAAGGCTCTGCGTAAGTTACGTCATCCCACCCGCAGTCGCAAACTCAAGGGCTATCTAGACTAAAACCACCCACGAAAATCCTGCGATTTTCGTGGGAACCCGGTGGATCTAAGATCAAAGCGAATAGGGTTGGTTTAGATTGATTTTACCTTAAGGGAATGTCAAATATGTTGCCCATCTTTGTAGGCAACTTGCTTCGTGACAGTGACTTGGTCAACTTTCGCATCTCACGAAACTGGTTGAGAAGCTGGTTAACATCCTTGGATGTGGTGCCGCTCCCCCGAGCAATCCGGCTTCGCCGCTTACCGTCAATAATGGCTGGATTGCGTCGTTCTTCATAAGTCATAGACAGAATAATAGCTTCTGTTTTCTTCAGCTGTTTCTCACCTTCGTCATCTGGCAAATGAGAAGCGAATTTGGAAAAGCCAGGTATCATTTCCACCAGTCGTCCTAGGGACCCCATCTTGTGAATCTGGCGCATTTGATTGAGAAGATCCTCAAGATCGAAATCGCCGGTGCGCATTTTCCCTTCCAAATTCTTGACCTGTTGCTGGTCAAAAGCCGTCTCAGCTCGCTCGATAAGGGTGAGCATATCACCCATGCCCAAGATGCGAGATGCTAAACGGTCGGGATGAAATACTTCCAGCGCATCCATCTTCTCACCCGTGCCCAGGTATTTTATGGGCACCCCGGTAACAAATCTGATGGAGAGAGCAGCTCCACCTCGGGCATCTCCATCCATCTTCGTCAAGATGAGTCCCGTGAGCCCGATGCGACTGTGGAATTCTTGAGCCACCTTCACGGCATCCTGCCCAATCATGGCATCTACCGTGAGTAATACTTCCAAAGGCTGTAGCAGGGATTTGATATTGGCCAATTCCTGCATCATGGTTTCGTCAATATGGAGGCGCCCTTGAGTATCTATTATGACCCAAGCTATTCCCATTTCTTTAGCCTGCTTCAGAGCATGCTGGCAAATTGTGGTTGATGCTACGGTAGCATCCTCACTGTATACCGAGATGTCGTGTTGCTTGCCCAGTAATTTCAGTTGTTCAACGGCAGCAGGTCGGCGAGTATCAGCAGCTACCAACAAAGGACGCTGCCCCAGATGTTTGAGCTGAACAGCTAACTTCGCCGCCGTAGTGGTCTTGCCCGAGCCCTGCAATCCTACGAGCAAAGCGACCGCTGGCAGATCGGTAACTGAAGCCAAACGACCGGGCTGTCCGCCCAGGATAGCAATCAATTCTTCGTTAACGATTTTAATAATCTGCTGGGCTGGTGTCAGGCTGCGCAACACTTCAGAGGCGAGAGCGCGCTCTCGCACCTTGGACAAGAATTCCTTGACCACCTTGAAATTCACATCTGCTTCCAAAAGCGCCAGCCGTACCTGACGCAAAGCATCGTCAACGTCCCCTTCGCTAAGCTTGCCTTTCCTGCCAAGCTTAGCGAATACAGCGGTCAACTTCTGGGTCAAGACTTCCAGCATAGTAAGTTCCACCGCATTTTATAGCTAACTAAACCCCGCAGTCAACTCGCGCGCCGAATGATTTTAACTAGGTAACCATCAATCTCTTGACAGTACTATGGGCAAAGTACTACGATGAGTGAAAAATGGAAGGAGGTGAACAATGGAAGTCGAGAAGCTAGTTAAGGCGAGTGTCGATGAAATCCAAAAGGTGCTTACCAGCACGGGCGTGATGGGTGAACCCAAGACAATTGAAGGGGTAACTTTGATTCCACTTGTTAGTACCGGATTCCTATTTGCCGCTGGTGGTGGCGCTGGAAAAGCTGACACCCCAGGAAAAGGTGAGGGCGAGGGAGGAGCCAGCGGTGGCGGTGCGGGTATTAAACCCATCGCTGTGGTAATCATTGACAAAAGCGGTGTTAGAGTAGAGGGAATCAGGGGTGGCTTGGCTAGCGCGATAGAAAAAATCGCGGAAAAAGCACCCGAAGTTGTGGGACAGATGATGGCCAAAAAGAAGGAGCAGAAGGAGGAAAAGAAGCAGAAGGAGGAAAAGAAGTAGGGGTAGTGATAATTGACCGCCGGTGTCATTGCAGCAATTGTAGTCGGGGTCATAGTCTTTCTGCTCAGCATCCCGCTAGAGTTGAGTCTTCACCTTGCAGTCCGTGAAAGACTGGACTTTCACGTCAGTTTGGGGTGGTTCTTCAGCCTGGTCAAAAAGGAATTTGGCAGACAGAAGAAGCAAGCTAAGAAGAGAGCTGGAAGAGGCTGGTCCTTTATTGATTTGCTGCGAATTAGGGGATTGCTCCCAAAGATACTTCGCCTCCTGAAGGATGTCTTCAGACACATCAGAATTAGGGACCTAAGAGTTGATTTTAGGATCGGCCTTGATGACCCAGCCGACACAGCTCTCTTCACTGGTTCCTTGTGGTTGCCTGTCTTTCTATTAGGTCTGACTTCGCCTTATGCGATAAGACTCCAGCCTTCATTTGATAATGGTCCAGTCCTCCAAGGGTATGCGTACGTTGTGTTGAGGCTGCGACCGATCCAGCTCGTTCCGGCTATCGTAAGATTTGGCTGCTCTCGAGCCGCACTGAGGCTTCTGGGGGTCTTGATTTCAGGCAGATGGAAAAGAAAGAAGTAACAATCGAAGGCCCTCTAACAATCGGGGGCACAAAAATATATGTGGTCACTGAGGTGCGGATCGGATGCACCAGCAGCAAGGGCAGGTTGGTATGCTTTGGAACTAAGAAGCCGACTTATACTGTGATAGTCTCTGACTCGGAGACAAGAGCTTTCACGGTACAAGGAGAGGAAGTCACCTTGGAGCGGCTAACAGAAGACGTTGCTGGCATAGAACCACTACTCGAAAGCCAATGCGTCCAGTAGGCCTCTAGCAATACCAGGCCTATGAAATGTCTCTATGGCGGCCGTACGAGCGGGCTTCAAGATGTTATGTGTTCATATCGTTGAATTCGCTTGTCAGAAGCAGCCTAACAGATATCGTCTGTGAATCGTCAGGGAAAAAGGACACTTCTGGGAAGAAGGTTAACGGACACCTAGGGGCTTGCTCCTGCTTCCTGGGAGAAATGAAGTATCGGACAAAGGATCAGGCCATTGATTCAAGGAATACTTGAACGGTTCTGGCAGGCTGAAGCCAGAACATAGGAAACAAAGCAACTTATCCGAAATATCAAACGCATTACCCGCTGCAAGTTCACTCCGGCGGGGGAGATCCGCATCGTATCTTGCCAATTTAGCTTACATGACCACAACAGAACTTCATTGCACTTAACCCGGAATCAGCATACTATATGGGTTTGATGGAATATCTTTGGGCACCCTGGCGAATAGAATATATACAAATGGCCATAGAAAGCGGCTGCATCTTGTGTCAGAAGCCCAGGGAAAACAACGACGAGGCAAATCTTATCCTTTATCGCGGACAATGCAATTTCATAATCCTGAATGCCTTCCCGTACAATCCAGGACATCTAATGGTCGCGCCCTATCGGCACATAGCGAATTTGCAGGATTTGACGGATGAAGAAACGAAGGAACACTTTGACATCATCAAGAAGAGTCTGGAACTTCTGAAAAAAGTAATGGAACCAACGGGTTTCAATATTGGCTTGAATCTGGGCAAAGTAGCCGGAGCCGGTATAGCGGAGCACCTCCATACTCACATAGTTCCCAGGTGGCAAGGCGACACCAACTTCATGCCGGTGTTGTCGGATACCAAAGTCTTATCAGAAGCTTTGATTTCCACATACCGCAAGCTAAGAGAGAAATTATAGAAATAGTTGCCAAATTTTGTTGGGACTGCTCAACTCCTCTCTTTATAGCCAAGGCAATTCCTTTAGCTTAGAGACTTCGTTAGAATGATGCCAAGGCAAGATAGCTGAGCAAACAGCAATTCAAAAATATAAAGGCATTTGTCGTGTATTTCATAATTCTCCTGGGGATTGTCAGCCTGTTCGGGGATATAACCTACGAAGGGGTTAGGAGCGTTACCGGACCTTATCTGGCTACGCTGGGGGCGAGTGCCAGTGTTGTCGGTTTGGTAGCTGGCATCGGCGGATTCGTTGGCTATGCTCTGCGCCTGGCCTCTGGCTATCTTGTCGATCGCACTAAGGCATATTGGGTTTTGACCTTTATCGGTTATGGACTGCTTATCTCCATTCCCTTGCTGGCATTTGCCGGCTATTGGCAAATTGCCGCTGTGCTTATCATTTTGGAACGGACAGGAAAGGCAATAAGAACTCCGGCCAGAGATACCATGCTTTCCTATGCCGCAAAAGGGGTGGGGAGGGGCTGGGGGTTTGCTGTTCACGAAGCATTGGACCAGGTTGGCGCTATTATTGGTCCTCTTGCTTTTTCCCTTGTTCTTCTTTACCACGGCACCTATCGTGAAGGTTTTACCTTGTTATGGATACCCGCCATCCTAACTCTGGTTGTTCTAGCCATAGCTAGGAAGCAAGTCCCTTCACCGCAGAAACTTGAAGCACCCGGTGAAGCGAGCAAACAAGGCGACGAAGGTAAGCTTCCCCGAGTTTTCTGGCTCTACACTATATTTACCTTGCTTTCCGTGGCCGGATTTGCCAATTTCCAGTTAATTTCCTACCATCTCCATGTCCAAGGTATCGTCCCGGATGCTCACATTCCCATAATTTATGCCATTGCTATGGGTGTAGATGCCCTAGCAGCTCTTCTTGTGGGCAAAACATATGATAGAATCGGGCTTATATCATTATTGGTAATCCCTCTGTTGACGTTGCCTATTCCCTTTCTTGCCTTTTCTCACAGCTACAGCCTGGTGCTAATTGGCATGGCGTTATGGGGCGTAGTCATGGGGACTCAGGAGACTATTATGCGTGCTGCGATCGCTGACCTGACGCCTATAGGGCGGAGGGGATTTGCCTATGGAGTCTTCAACACAGCGTTGGGAGCCGGCTGGTTTTTGGGTGCCCTCCTGATGGGGCTACTCTATGAGCTTTCTATCAACTACTTAATCCTGTTTGCCGTCGTCATGGAGCTAACTTCAATTCCGCTATTCTTCGTGGTCAAAAGAGCGGCTTAGCCCTTTCCCAGAGCACAAAATGTAAAGGAGTTCCCAGAATCTCAGGAGGATCGAAAGAGGAAGACCGCCCAGCGATCGCCGCATATCATTGATAGGCATCCCGAGGACAAGCGAAGGGAAGCGTTGAAGCAATGTCTTGAGATTGCCACGCTTGGCTCGCAATGACGATTCGAGCTGCCAGAGCACGTCAAGCACCCTGAGGATAGGAGCCGAGTATCTTAATGAATGTGGTTTCCCTTTGCAGTTCTCTCATAGCTTCCTGGTAAACTTTGTCATCCAGGTGACCTTCAAAATCGGCGTAAAAAACATATTCCCAGGGCTTAGCTCGGCTTGGTCTCGACTCCAGTTTTGTTAGATTTATATTCCTGGCGGCGAAGATACCCAAAATCCTGTACAGAGAGCCAGGCGTGTGTTCAGCGGCAAAAACGAGAGATGTCTTGTTTCTCTGCGCAGGTTTAGCTTTCTTCTTGGAGATAGCCACGAATTTGGTGTAGTTATTGACACTCGTCTCGATTTCCGGTGCCAGAATCTCCAGCCCGTAGATATCGGCAGCTCTTCTGCTGGCTATGGCAGCGCAGCTCCTCAATTCTCTCTCTCTTATCATTTTGGCACTGCCCGCGGTATCGTAACTGGGCGCGATTTCAACCTTCAACTTGCTCAAGAATTCATCACATTGGGCTAATGCTTGAGGATGAGAGTAGATCGTTGTTATATCCGCCAACTTCTCCTCCGGCAAAGCCATCAGGCAATGGCTTACTCTGAGAATAACTTCAGCAAATATATTAAGGGGATATGTCAATAGCAAATCATAGGTATCATTGATACTGCCGGCTTGAGAGTTCTCCAGAGGGACTACCCCGAATTCAACCTTATCCTGCGACACGAGTTGAAAAACCTCTTTCAGCCCCATGCATGGCAAAAAATCGATGTCCTTGCCAAAAAGCTTTGCGGCGGCATCCTCGCTGAAAGCGCCTCTTTCTCCTTGAAAGGCAACCTTGACCATAATCCTGCTGCAAAGTATAGCCCAAACCCGCTTTGAACTTCTACCGTAGCTTGATTAGCCTTTCCAGAAGCCAGGGGAAAATATCATAAAAACGGTAAACAATTCTAACCGCCCAAACCACATGCACATAATCAGGATGACCTTGGCTGCACCGGGCAGCCAGGCATAATTCAAACTGGGGCCTACTCCACCTAAACCAGGCCCGACATTCCCTAGAGTAGCAGCTACTGCCGAAATTGCCGTCTCTATGTTGAGCCCCAAAAAACAAAGTACTACTGAGGCGACAAGGGCAACGAGAATATAGAGAAAGAGGAAAGAGATTATATCCCGGACTATTCCCTCTTGGAGAGGCTTTCGGTTATATTTTAAGGGAATCACAGCGTTCGGAAAAATCGCCTTCCTCATCATTACCCTGGTATGTTTCATCAGGGTTACAATTCGCACCGCCTTTATTCCCCCGCCCGTTGAGGCGCCGCAGGCTCCAATAAACATCAAGGCCAGAAGCACCATTTTGGCGCTAGAGGCCCAGGAGCCGAAGTCAGTTGTCACAAATCCAGTGGTAGTCATGATTGAGATTGCCTGAAACATTTCTTCTCTATATGAGCTAAAGCCTTGCGCAGATATTAATAGAAAGATGGCGGCTGCAATAATGATGATGTAAAGCCTGAATTCATCGTCTTTGATTGCCCTCCAGCTTCTCCGCAGCATGTGATAGTGGATTATGAAGCTCATGCCCGCCAGGAACATGAAGACCATAATTATGTATTCCGCCAGAGGATTATGGTAAAACCCAATACTTGCTATAGTGGGGGTAAATCCGCCGGTGGAAAGAGTCGAGAAGGAAATGCAGGTCGAGTCAAATAGTGGGAGCTTGGCCCAAAAACGAAGGAGCACTATCTGAGCGGCGGTAAAACCGATGTAAATCGTCCAGAGGAACCTGGCTGTGGTTCTGAATCTAGGGCGAAGCCTCTCGGGCAACGGGCTGGGAAATTCGCGGTCAAAGAGCTGAGAGCCTCCCACTCCCAATCTGGGCAAGACAGCAACAAAGAGCGCAATCACTCCCATCCCACCTAACCATTGAGTAAGACTACGCCACAAGAGGATACTTCTCGGTAGTGCGAAAAATCCTCCTGTTCCTGTGGAACTGAGGATGGTAGCCCCGGTGGTAGTGAAGCCAGACATGGCCTCGAAGAAGGCATCGAGAAAACCTAACCCCAGAAATACATAAGGGAGTGTGCCAAACAGGGAAATGAGGAGCCAGGTGAAGGCTACTATGCTAAAACCATCGGTACGCTCTATAGCCTTTGTGGTTCTGAATCCAAAGTCAAGAATTAGTCCGACGCCGAGAGTGATCAGTAGCGCATACAAGTAAATGTGCCAATTTACCTCGCCATAATAAACAGCTACACATAAGGGCAAAATATAGGCTAAGGCAAAATATTTCAGGAATGAGCCGGTTATGTGTAGGGTTAATCTTACCCTTTGGCGAACCATTTATTCATGAATTCGGTCCCCTGTTTGGTAGATTCCCGGGTCACGATGAGAGTCAGCCAATCTTCGGGCTTCATCTCAGTATCTAAAAGCAAATACTTTCCCCCTCTTTGCACTACGAGGACCTTCACCCCGTTTGGGGCTGACAGTTTAGAAACCCATTTACCGACACACTTCATACCCTCCGCAACCTCTATTTCCAAGATCTCTGCGCTTTCGAGGGAGAGGTAGTCCTTGACATAAGGCTGTGAAATCAGGCGGTAGATGTGCCTGGCTGCCACCACGTCTGGGTTAACCTGCAAATTAATGCCAGCCTGCTTAAAGGTTTCTGTATGCTCTGCCGCATCTACGAGAGAAATCACCCTTTTTACCCCCATTTCCTTGGCTATCATGCAAATCATCAGGTTTTCTGAGTCATCCCCGGCGGCAGCCACAAACGCATAGGCATTCCTGACTCTTGCCTCTTCGAGCGTGGACCTCTGGCCAGCATCCCCCGTGATGGCTACAATTTCAGAATTCTCTGCTATTGCAGTGCATCGGGCAGGGTCGCGGTCTATGACCATTACTTCATTCCCCTCCTTAGCGAGGAGCTCCGCCAGATTCTTCCCTATGTCACTTAATCCTGCTATTACGATATACATTGCTTATCTTTGATAGTGAGTTGATTCTGCCATACTTCCAATGAATCAGAGAACTAATAGTGAAAACGGGGCTTCAGATGAAGAAGCAAACAAACCTGAAAGTTGATCTAGAATGCTAGCCACTCTCCATTCGCATACTTGCTTTTCCACAGCTTTTAAGCATCGAGCGATTTTACTCTCGCTTAGTATCCTTGTCAAGTACTGAGTTCACTGGGAGACAATTTCCTTTCTTAACTCTTTCAACCAGGTCAGCGATTTAAGCTCTCGTTGCACAATATATCTTATATACTCGCACAATACTTGCTCCAACTCCCGAGATAATGCCGGCTTTACTTTGACCCGCCTTGACGTAGCATAATCACAGCTTTGCCACAAACGAAGAACCTTCAAGGCCTCGACCGAAAGGGGAAAAGATGGTCTCGTTGAAATTGTGTCAATTTGCTCGTAGCTGCGATTCTCTTCAGAATTACAGTGAGAGCACAGCAGCCCACCCTTGCCGGGGCTGAAGAAATTGACTACGGGCTTGAGTGGTGAGTCACAGCTGACACATCGACGCAACTGGGGACGGTAGCCGAGATAGTGGAGAAGATGCAGTTCAAAATAGCGCAGTGCAGTCTCATTGCTATCCGGTGCGCTCAACTGGTGCAAGATATCCAGCAGCAAATCAAACAAGAGACGATTCTCGCCGCCCTCGATAGTGAAGGAATCAATAAGCTCCAGGACGTAAAGCCCGCAAGCCATGCGCCATAAATCACTTTTCAAAGCTAGGAAACCATTTATCGTTTGACTCTGGGTGACAATATCGAGATTGCGCCCTTTAGCCAGCAACATCAGGCTATGCGTCAGTGGTTCTACGTTGCCGCCCAATTTGCTCTTGGGACGACAAGCTCCCTTAGCGACCGCCCTTAACTTGCCAAATTCTGGAGTGTAAATGGTGACAATTTTGTCGAATTCGCCCAGCTTGGTCTGTCTTAGGATGATGCCTTGTGTTTGATAATTCCGAGATGTACCCACCTTAAGCCCAAAACTCTAAATACTAAATCCCAGACAAATCCAAATACCTAACTGAAGTGCAAAGCCTCTTTCTTGGGGAGCGTCTAGATTCCAGCAAGTATGGTAGAGATTCTCTCCATCGGTGTCACCGTTCCTTCTGGTATTATACCCCCGTCAGCGCGGCAACTGTAATCAATGGCTACCCGAGTCTTCGCCTAAGACTTTTTGGACTGCCTCTCTGTGTGGTTCAATACTAAATGAATGGCGTTGGCGGCGGCAGCAAAGGAGTAGTACACAGGCAACTCAGACGCAATAGCACTACGAATAGCAGCCAGAATGGCCTCAGCCTCTTCGGGCATAATACTGGGTTCAAGCACCATGGCCAGTGGCTTGGGGAAAAATCCCTGCTTTATGGGGAAGCTGCTCATTAACGAATTTTTTACCCAGGTGTCTGAGATCCGAGACGTTGTGAATTGACCTGTCCTGACAAATATAACCAGTAAATCAATTCCTTCCCACCTTGATAATATATCGAACGTTTTGATTACACCCTCAGTGTTCATCATGGCCTGTGAATAATCCACAGGGTTTCGCAAGATATTGCCTGCGATGGGAGTAAACTCCCGTATCTGCGCAACGATATCCGGGGGGATTGGAGGGACTTTTAGCCCTCTGCTTTCAAACTCATCGGCGATTAGGACACTGGCCCCCCCTCCAGCGCCGAATAACAACGCATTCCTGCCTCTGAGGAGCGGGAGGAACAGAAGTGTGACCAATACATCGATCATCTCTTCGATGCTGCTGACATTGATGATTCCCAGTTGCTTGCAGAGCGCGTCCCAGGCAGTTCGGCTGCCCGCGAGTGCCGCAGTATGACCGGCGGCTGCGCGAGCGCCTCCCTCGGTGGCCCCGCCCTTAAGCAATATCACTGTCTTCTCCTTCGTTGCCTGCTCCATGGCTCTGCGGAATCGTACACCATCCTTAATTCCCTCGATGTAAAGGGCTATTATTTTGGTGTCTGCGTCATTGGCAAGATATTCGAGCAAATCATTCTCGTTGATGTCACATGCGTTACCGTAGCTTATAACCTTGCTGAAGCGAACGCCGCGCAACGCTGCTTGCCTGACCAAATAGATGGAATTCCCACCACTTTGACTAATGACTCCTACCGGGCCGCTTTCTTTGGGGAAAGCTGGACTGAAGGATAAGCGTGACTGGGGGCAGTAGATGCCCATACAGTTGGGGCCGATAATCCTGATCCCTTTCTTGCGGGCGGTTTCCGCCAGTTCAGATTCCAGCTTTATTCGATCTTCCTCACCGGTCTCACTAAAGCCCGCCGTGCAGAAGTGAATTGCGCGGACCCCCTTTTCGGCACATTCTTCCACAAGCTTAGGAGCAATGTGGGCGTTAACCAGGCCGATTACGTAGTCGATGTTGCCAGGGACATCTTTGAGGCTGGTATAAACCTTGTGACCTTCGATCTCCCCTCCCTTGGGATTAACGAGATATAGAGGGCGGTCGAATCCAATTTCGATAAGGCCTTCTAGGAAAGTGCGCGTCCAGTGCCAAGTTGTGGCAGTTGTGATGCCGACAAGGGCAATCGAATTAGGGTGGAAGAGGAATTCCAAGTCATGCTGACGCATATTCTTCGTACTCCTTGATCAATAAGACTTCGTTAGCTGAGGTCGATGGCGAGCCAAGTTCAGGGTAAGCAAGTTGCATGGTTACAATGGTGTATGCCCGATAATTCTTGCTATCAACTATTATTTTGAGATTGCCATGCTACTCGACGGTGTTCGAGCAAAAATGCAAGGCTACCTCCGCCGAAGTATAGCAAACAGTTTGCCGGCTGTAAATGCTGCTTTGAGGTCGGAGATTTGCTCTGAGCGAGCTATTTGACAGTGTCTCCAGAAACCGTATTCGATTGACTAATTTGATAGGCTAGCAAAGATATGGTAAATTATTTGGATTTTGGGAAGACCGGGTAATTGCATCATGCCTTTGCTACAACTTAGTAATCACCCAGTCTAAGGTTTCTCCATTCAGATCGTAATTAGGAGGCTTGTGTTGAACGCAGAGAGACTAGCAAAATTCGACTATATTTTCAACCCAAGAACGGTAGCTGTAATAGGAGCTTCCGACAGCGACGGTTTCTCACAGGCTTTGATGAACACAAGGCTTAGAGACAATCTGTTCTTGGTTAATCCCAAGTACAAAGAACTCCACGGTAAAAGATGCTACGCCAGTATCTTAGATGTAGAAGATGGGATTGACTATGTTGTCATAGCAGTGCCGGCCTTACTGGTCCCCAGAGTATTAGTCGAATGTATAGAAAAAGGCGCAAAAGCCGTCCATGTCTTTACAGCCGGTTTCAGTGAAACTGGAATGGAAGATAGGAAAGTATTGGAGGACGAAGTACGGAACATAGCCAAAGGGAAAGTCAGCTTGATTGGTCCCAACTGCATGGGAATATGTTGCCCTAAGTCTGGCTTAGCTTTTGTCCCAGGGATCTTAACCGAGGAGGGTCCGGTTGGGGTGATTTCACAGAGCGGCACCTTCGCCGAGCAATTCTTGTCCATCGGTGAGGTAAGAAATGTAAAGTTCAGTAAGGTTATTAGCTACGGGAATGCCATAGACCTCGACTGTCCCGACTTCTTGGAATACCTGGCGCATGACTCCGAAACCGAGGTTATAGCTTTATATATGGAGGGGACAAAAAACGGTAAGCGTCTCAAAGCAGTGATGACCGAAGCTGCAAAACTAAAGCCGGTACTGGCACTCAAAGGAGGAGTAACCGAGCACGGCCGCCGGGCGGCATCTTCTCACACAGGCTCATTAGCTGGTTCGCCGGAAATCTGGAGTTCGCTTTTCAGACAGGCTGGGGTAATCCAAGTGGAGGACTTCGACGAACTACTGGATACCGCTTTGGCATTGTCCTGTGTTTCGCTCCCTTCAGGGAAAGGGACCGCTATTATCACCAACTCAGGCGGTTTTAGCGTGCTTGAAACTGATTTATGTGTAAAAGCAGGACTGGAAGTCCCTCAATTCAGGAAGGAAACGATAACTGCATTGCGCAAAATGGTTCCGCTAGCGGGAACAAGCATAAATAATCCCCTCGACGCTTGGCCAATATTTTATAACATGCCCGGAACTGGAGGGACACTTGCAGATGCTATTAGAACCTTGTCTCACGATGAGAATATTCGTTCAATAGTGTTGCACTTTGATGAAGTGCGTTACCTGCGGCATGTGCTGGGAGAAGCATTTGACAACTTCCTGAAGGAACTTGTTAAGCTTATGGTTCAAGGGTGTAGATATGCTCGAGACGAAATGGGCAAGACCATAATGGTTTGCGTTTCGCTTGATGCCTATTCGGAGGATGATGAGGATAGAAGGTATCACTTGCTGGCGAAGAAGGCTTTTGAACGCGAGCGATTCCCTGTATATCCGTCGCTTGGTGCCTCAATCAAGGCTTTATCCAATTTGTACAGGTATAAGGCTCAGTATCGCAACTCCTAGACTCTGTCACCACCGCCAATCGCCAATTTTGTCGGATAGAGTATCCGAACCCCAAATTTGTTGAGTTGCCAGACAAATGTCAAACGTAGACCAGCAATAACTCACTGCCCCAAAGACGAGGACTAATAAGCTACTTATTGTAAGACGTGATTTCAGACCAGTCCAATTTTCTGGGCCACTATCTCCCTGTGGAAGTCAGTGCTGCCAAAAGCAATATCTGCGGCCTTGCTTCTACGGTAATAAAGGGGTATGTCGTGGTCGGCACTGGTAGCGATTGCCCCGTGTACTCTCACTGCCCACTTGCTAACATTCTTATAGACCTCGTTGACATATGCCTTGGCCATAGAGGCTTCTTTAGCGCAGGGAAGACCCTCCGACTCCATCCAGGCTGCCTCATAAACTAGATAACGGCTGGTTTCCATCGACGTCCACATGTCAGCCATTATATGTTGAAGTGCCTGGAAAGCGCCTATGGGCCTGTCATATTGAACTCTTTCTTTGGAATACGCCACGGTCATTTCTACACAAGTATCTATAGCACCTATGGATTCGGCACACTTAGCGATGGCGCCTTTGCGCAACATCATTTCCACAATGGGCCATCCCTCAGCTATCTTACCAAGTATATTTTTCTTGGGCACAGTGACATCCTTAAAACGCACCTCGCATAGCTTATCTGCGGCGGTGGTAGGTATTACCTCACAACTTATTCCAGGAGTCGCGGAGTCGACAATAAAAAGGGTAATTCCCTTCTCGGGCGAAGTTCCATCTTTTGTCCTTGTGACACAGAGGATGTGGTTCGCAGCATGGGCCATTTCCACGAAGAGCTTTGTACCGTTTATTATGAAGTCATCTCCTTTTGGTGTTGCCTTAACGGCGATTCCAGAAGCATCGAAGACACCGTCACCTTCGAGGAGAGCCGTGGTAAGAATTAGTTCACCTTGAGTTATCTTGGGAACTAATTCCTTCTTTTGCTCTTCAGTTCCCGCCTCGAGTATAGGGAAGGTGCTAGCTATAGTAGCCATTAATGGTCCAGGAAGAATATTTCTACCTATCTCCTCCAGGAGGACAACAAGGTCCTGGAAGGTATAACCCATACCGCCGTATTCTTCAGGTATGATGAGGCCCATCCAGCCTAGCTCAGCCATCTTCTTCCAGAGTTCGGGGGAGTACCCTTCCTCACTTTGTTCGAGTTTTCTTACCAGAGTCTTGGGACATTCTGTGGTAAGAAAATCTCGTGCCATTTTCTTCAATATTTCTTGTGTTTCAGTAAGTCTAAGATCCATGATTCCTCCTTATCGAAGCTTGGTTCATCTTATCCTGGGTAAGCCGAGGCCGTACCAGGCGATGATATTCCTTTGTATCTCATTTGTTCCCATGGATACGGTGGTTATGAAATGGTCGTGGAACATCCTCTCCCATAACCCATCTAAAGGAGCCCATCGGGAAGTCTTGACCTGGCCATAGGGGCCCAAAATGTCCGTAGCCAGAAAAGCAAAACGCTCGCCCAGTTCACTGAAGAAAATTTTACCTGCTGAGGCATCCATCAGGGACATTTCGTTTCTGTTTTGTAAATCAGCGACACGGTATGCCAGGGCGCGGGCTGCCTCTAATTCGCAGGCTAGCTCAGCCAGCCGATTACGGATAAGCGGGTTCTTGGCCAGCGGCTGCCCGTGTCGTTTGGTCTCGTTGCAAAATGTCACCAGTTGTTCTAGCCCGCTGATCATGCTCATGATTTCGCTTATGCCGGATCTCTCGAAACCAGCCAGAAGATTTACAACAGCCCAGCCTTCGTGTTCCTGGCCGACAATATTTTTGGCTGGCACGTGAACATCGTCAAAATAAACCTCGCAATAAGGAGCATGGCCATCCAGGTATGGAATTGGCCTCACCGTGATCCCTGGCTTCTTCATATCGTGTAGGATGAAGGTCATGTTGTGATGTTTTCGAGCAGTCGGGTCTGTCTTGAATACGCCAAAGCCCCAGTCAGCTTTGTGAGCGCCGGTGTTCCAGGTCTTCTGCCCATTTATAACGTATTCGTCGCCCTTCTTTATTGCTGTTGTGCTCAGAGAGGCTAGGTCTGAGCCGGCATTGGGTTCGCTCCATAACTCACACCACATAACCTCTCCCCGGGCAATAGGTGGCAGGAATTCTCTCTTTATTTCTTCACTTGCGGCCTGTAACAAGGTTGGGGCAAGCATTTGCACTCCAAAAATATCTACTCCGGGAATGCCATAGTATCCTCTGGCTTCAGCAAAGAGGACGCGGTCCATCATGTCTCCTTTGCCATCATATTCTGGTGGCCAGCCAAGGGCAAGCCATCCCTTTTTGGCAAATTCTTTGGCGCAATATAGGTTGTACTCCCAACACTCGTCATCTTCATAGATGGTCTCAAATCCCACAAAGCTTGGCGGTTTCCTTTTTTCGAGTTCTTTACATGTGTCATAGAACTCTTGTTTGCGAACTTTTTGTTCGTCTGTAAGCGAAAGGTCCATATATACCTCCTTTGAGTTTGAAAATATTATGACAATGCCGCTCGATTTTGCGCCCTATTTTAAATTGTATTGAAAGAATTGTCAAAAAGTTTGTTGTGGTATGAACCCCGGAGCAAAAATTTAAAAGGAAAGAGGTTCTACCACCACGGCCAAGGGCCAAAAATGGCATCACAACCCTGCTGTGACTTATAAAGATTACATTTGCTGAGGGCAGAAACTGCTCTCAGGGATCAAAAATCCCTTTCGCAAGGAATTACCAGCCTACCCGAAAAGCGTGACCAATGCCGTGCGCATAATTTGGAATTAACGAACCCGGGGAATTGGCTGTTGCCAATCCTAATTACACTATTTCCAGTCTGACTCGGGTATTATCTTTGGCTGCTTTTACTCGAAGCAATGTTCGTAGTGCTTGAGCTACGCGACCTTGTCTGCCGATGACCCTTCCCTTGTCATCGGGAGCAACTTCCAATTTAATCAATAAGCCTTCGTCACTGTTTTCCTCGGAGATCTTCACCGCATCAGGTTCTGCCACAATGGATTTAACGATGTATTCCAGCAGGTCTTTCATTTCGCCTCCTTAATAGTTAGTTTTGGCCTGAGGTCGGCTTAAATTTATCCATAATGCCTAGTTTGCTGAGCAAGCTGCGCACCGTATCCGAAGGCTGCGCTCCACATCTAAGCCACTTTAAAGCTTTTTCTTCATTAATGCTGATAGTTGCGGGGTCAGTCAAAGGATTGTAATGCCCGATAAGCTCGATAAATTTGCCATCACGGGGAGAGCGGCCATCGGCTACTACCACTCGGTAGAATGGTCTATTTCTCCTCCCCATGCGGCGTAGTCTGATTCTAACCATTTTTCAAGGTGATTATCTCTTAAATGTCAATGTTTGTCAATGGTTTGTCCTCGTTCAGTATGTTTTGCTAGCGCCTGCCTCAAATATCCTGGAGCAATCAGGCCTTACATTTATGCCACGAATGCCCAGAGAGATTGATGAAGGAAGTAAGGGTGAAGACCAGAGTTACAGAGGGGTTTCCTGATCATATCTCAGGTAAAATCCTTTTTGCGCATGAACATACCCTTTTGCCATATCAGGTTCTTGCTAGTTCGCCACTAGGAAATCTTCAGCCTGGGGTTACTAACTAGATTATCCCTCAATAGACCTCTGTACCTCTGGGCTACCCTTGTCCAGGTCCACTTCTGCTCCACAAGCCTACGGCCATTTGTGGCTAATCTCAACCGCTCTGTTTCGTTGCCTAGCAAATCGGTGATCTTTGTTGCCATTTCTTCTGTGCTTTTCACTAAATAACCAACGTTGTCACCCTGGAAAATAAACCTGTGAGCTTCAATGTCGCTAACCACAGGAACAGTCCCGGTAGCCATGGCTTCAACCAAGGGAATGCCGAACCCTTCAAAGATAGAGTTGGAAACATAAACGGCGGAGCTCGATAATAACTCAATTTTCTCCCTCTCCGGTAAATACCCATGCATGGAAACGTTCTGGAATAAATCCAGTTCCTCAATTTTCCGCCGCACCTCTTCGTGTTTAGGACCGTCGCCAACGATGTGTAACTTCACTTCAGGAAATTTCTTCCTTACTATAGAGATAGGCTCAATAAGGGAACTCACCCTCTTAAGCTCTGTCAACCTACCGATGTAGATTAAACTATAGGGTATTTTATTCACGGAGAAGGGGTAGTCTTCGACATTGACGCCGTTGCCTACAACCACAATCTTATCCTGACAAAATCCCTCTTCCGTTAGAACATCTTGAACCATAGGACTGATCACGGCGATTCTATCCAGCTTGGTTAGACGAAGTGCTGCTTTCTCCAACACCCCGATTACCCGCATTGCATATTTGGATGAGCCACCGACGTTTGAGGCATGAGAGGCATGATATAAATGATGGATAATTCCTATTTTGAACGGCCCCTTCGGAGCAAAGCGGAGAAGGAACGATGCCAGGATACCATTTCCTATCAAGATATCTGGGGCGGTCTCTTTAATATATCTATTTGCTTCTTTACAGAAAGATACCCCGCCGGCGTGCATCCACTTTATCCATCTGGAGCCTCCCATACATATTATGTTGACCCCCCTGTATTTAGCTACGTGAATTTGCTTATTCCCTGAGAAGTCAGGGCACAGAATAGTAATATCGTAGTCTGAAGCTAAGCCAGTTAAACCAGACAAGGCATGTACTAACCCTCCTTCAGTGTAAGCAAGCTCATCTTCCTTGATTATTGGCCCGCCAGTCTGGTTAATAAGAACTATCCTCTTCGTCCTTTTCATAACCCTCGAGAAACCCTTTAGTAATGGGCAAATTGAATTATCATTCCTTAATGAACGGGTTGGCTTTATTCTAAAGTCTCATCTTATTGACTATATTTTTCTTCTTGGAAGGTAATCTCTCTTAGAATATATCACAAAATGGCACTGGTTGTAACAGGTAAGTTCCTCCAAAAATTGTATTTGACACGACTAATACAACGTAGTAGATTGCGTTGAGATTTTGGGGAAACTAGACTATCACCATTGATTTGGGCAAATCCAGAAGTGGAACTCTACATGAACGGGAGTTAAATGAGTGGGAAAGAAACTGACGAAAAACTCTATGAGCGGACTTTGAAAGAGGTGAAGCGAAGCAAATTCCCCGGGGACTTCAATGTAAAGTTGAGAATGTATGACCCAAGGCCAGGTGAGAAAATTCTGGACATAGGATGTGGTATTGGATGGTTCGCTGCCGCCGTGGCGTCTCAGTACAGATCTGAAGTATTAGCCATTGACGCCTCTGAGTATGCTACTAACGAGGCAAGAAAAAGGTATGGAAACGTAAACAATCTTGATTTTCAGGTTTGTGATGCCCTGCTAATAGAGTATGAAGAGGCGTTTGATAGGGTTTTGTGTCTTGATGTGCTAGAACATTTTTCCTATGGAGACGCTCAGATCTTATTGAAGAAGATCTACACAGCCTTGATAGAGGGAGGCAGTCTAGTTTTGTGTGTACCGATAAATGACGTTTGGCACGTACCGCCTGTGCGAAAACTTGCCACGTTTCTAAATATCCCAACGTTTGAACATAAGACATTCTTCAGTATGCGAAAGGTCGAAGCGGAGCTCAAGCAAGCTGGATTTTCTATAGTAGAGTTGTCACCCTGGTTTTTCCTCGAGGATCAGCTCAAAACAATGTTGCCAGACAGGATATATTCCTTACCACTAATTGGCAAGTACTTTGTGGGTAGCGTGAATATTCGTGCCGTCAAAAACAGCTATGCTCCTTCATCCTTTCTCAGACATAACGGTGAAACATTCAATCTCATGAATACACTAGTCCAGAGATGATAATTAGATTATAATTTCTTGAAACATGTGGAATAGTATATGGCAAATTCTCGGCATGGTCACTGCAGGCAGCCTATTATGGCTGGGTATTATATTTGGGCTCGCTGTGCTCATGGAGCTAGGATTACCTATAACCTCTCCCATTTTCGAAGGCTTGCTAATTTTCACTGGTTTTCAAGTGGTTCATACCGGCTATATTGCAGGCGCATTGCCATTTCTAGCAGTAGCTATGGTGGGTCGCTTATGCGGCTCTATGGCTAGTTATCGTCTTTCATCCAGCTTGGGAAACACGGTAATAAATAGAATTGGCAAGCGTATTCGGGTTAGTCAGGAGCGAATTGACCTGGTGAAACAAAGATTGGGGACACTTGCTATACCTAGCATAATCTTGGCACGTTTTACCCCTGGGTTTGGCCTTGTCAGTAATATTGCCTCTGGAATATCTCGAATTGGCTACAAAAGATTTTTGACCGCTGTTCTGATACATGTCCTGGCTTGGGAGGCAATATTTCTGACATTAGGAGCGCTAGGGGGCAAGGTGTCAAAGTCCTTCAATCCACAGCTTTATCCCACCGTGCTCGTCATCTGGATAGTGGTAATGGTTATCGTCGGCATCGTTGTAAGTTATTTTGCCTTTCGGCGAATTAGGACTAGTAAGTAGCTATTTCTATCTTTCCAATAACTGGTCAAAAAGAAAGCGCTCGATCGACATTCTTATAGTGACATCGCCCTTCTTTAGATCCGCCTTGAGATCGGCAGTCAGCCGCCGCACTGCAATAATAAAGAGCAAGGCAAGAAAAGCCTGGGCGATAGTTGTTAATCCTTTGGAATGCCAAGAAGCTACGGGAGCTACAATGAAACCCAGAAGCATACCCAAGGGTAGACTCAGAGCCAAAGGGTGACCAGATGTATAGGATTTGGTTTCGCCATCCTTGGTCTCACGGGAGGTTGTACTGCGCCTCTCGTAATAGTATTTCAGAGCAGCACCTGCGGCAAAGAATACAAGGGAGAGCAGAGCCCAATATACTCCGTAGACCAAAGACAAGGTCATCACAACAGCTACACCTGGAGCATTCCCCTTCTCCCCACGGCCACCATAAGGTGGCGGCCACATTTGTCCCGCTACAGTCGTCACACCGGAGAAAGCAACCGCTATGCTTGATATGCCGAGGCCATAGCCGATGAGTACGACAATAACTCCTTTAGAGAAATCGACTGCGCCTGCCAATATGGCTAGTTTCTTGCCTGTCTGATGCCACAAAGCAATGTGTAAATCCTCTTCTTGAGATGTGTCCACGCCGCTCAGTCTGGCCAATGCAACAGAGAAAGGGAGGGAACCAAAAAGATAGCCGACACCGACCAAGATGATTTCAGCTAACATCTTTCCTTAAATCAACGATGTTGTAATCCAACTTTTCCTCCTCCAACCTCTGCACCAAGCTCGAAACGTTGTCCTCGCTACAGACCACCAGGATGGGCAAGCCACAGTAGGCTGCTTCTATGGCTGCTTCCCGGACACCATGAACGTAATCGGGCTTTACACCAATTTGCACCAATGCTACCAGAGCTTCCGTGCCCAGTGCTCCCGCCAGCCCTGCTTTCTTCACTTCCTTCTCCAATCGAGTTGTGTCGGTGCTCCGGGAACCTCCATCCTGCACATTGGGTACCTTGCCTATCATTACTTTAGCTGGCGCGAGTTTTATTACTCCTTCAATGTTGCGGATGCCGACGTCCTGTCCTTTTTTAGCCTCGGTTGCGGCTATTCCTTTAGCCCCTTTGCTACTAATGACATCGGAGGCAAAGAGCAAGCCGTCCTTCATATATAGCGATGCTGGTTGACCAACGGATAAGTCGCTATCAGCTATGGCAGTGGTGGTTGATATATCAGCCACGGCTTTGCTCACAAACCAGGCGTAGCTATGTAGCTGCCGGGACATCTGCAGAATCCAATCTACACCCTCCTTAGTTACTCTGTATCGGGAGCGTCCTTCGGAGCTCAGCCAGCCGTCCTTTATCAATTCTCTGATGTATTCGGAAACTGCCTGCGAAGTGATGCCCAATCTTGGGGCGATGTCTTTCTGCTGTATGTTAGGCTGATGTGCGGCTATTTCCACCATTATCTGAAACTTGGTAGCCAGATTTTTGCTCTGTAGTATCTGTGCCATATCAACCATTATAGCATCTACCAATCAAGCTATGGCTGACTCGATAGACCTTCACAACCCTCTTTGTCTCCCTTATCCTAAGGGGGATATAAAAAGAGAACTGCCAAGACAAGAGGGTTTGCCAAGTGGAGAATCCTTTTCTTAAGAGCTGACACGAAACATCTGTAGAATCCCCCTCTTAGGGTAAGAGGGGCCAGGGGTGTCATAAAGCAGAAGATCCCTGCCTCACCCTAACCCTCTCCATCAAGTGGAGAGGGAAATCCTATGGAGGGACAGGGCTTCATACGAAATTATGCGGAGGACTATATTTTAGAAAATTCCTGGAAAAACTATTGACAATTCCCTTGATAGTAATGGTATCATGCTCCTATAAGACCAATATAGCGTTGGAGGTCAATTGTGTGCGTCAGAGGAATGTCTCAATCTCACCGTGCTCAGTCCAGCACATAGCGAAGGACAAGAGCATGCCCAGCGTTAATCGAAGGATAAGCATAAATATGGAAGAGTGCACAAGGGAGGTGCAGCAATGAAAAACATAAAAATGCTCTTACCAGCTTTACTCTCTATGGTTCTGGTGTTCAGCCTGACTCTTTCTGCTTGTGTGTCTTATGACACTTCTATTACTGATTCGTCGGTGGATAGCTCCGGCGCTCTTTTCGCGATGCCACTGGATACACCTGCGGGGAATGTAACGCCCATGGTCGCAGCAGGCGACCATCATACGGTGGGGCTTAAATCCGATGGCACCGTGGTCGCCACGGGCTGGAACGACTGGGGGCAGTGCAATGTTGACGGCTGGATGGGCATCATCCAAGTGTCCGCAGGCGGCACTCACACGGTGGGGCTTAAGTCCGACGGCACGGTGGTCGCCGTGGGAAACAACGTCTCTGGACAATGCGATGTTGGCGGCTGGACGAATATCACTCAGGTCGCCGCAGGCGGCGATCACACGGTGGGGGTTAAGGCCGACGGCACCGTAGTCGTCGTGGGACTCAATGATTATGGACAGTACAGCAATGTTGACACCTGGACGGATATCATCCAGGTCGCCGCATCCCGCTTTCACACGGTAGGGCTTAAGTCCGATGGCACCGTGGTCGCCGTGGGCTGGAACATTGCCGGGCAGTGTAATGTCGGCAACTGGACGGGCATTGTCCAGGTCGCTGCCGGCATGCTTTACACGGTAGGAGTTAAGTCCGACGGCATGGTAGTCGCCGTGGGCTGGAACAACTACGGGCAGTGCAATGTCGGCTGCTGGACAAACGTCACCCAGGTCGCCACAGGCCCCTATCACACGGTGGGGGTTAAGGCTGACGGCACTGTGGTCGCTGTGGGCTGGAACAACTACGGGCAGTGCAATGTCGGCGGCTGGACGGATATCGTCCAGGTCACCGCAGGGCACTTGCACACGGTGGGGCTTAAGTCCGACGGCACCGTGGTCGTCGTGGGAGACACCGACCCCGGGCAGTGCAATGTCGGCGGCTGGACAAACATCACCCAGGTCGACGCAGACCGTTTTCACACGGTGGGAATTAAGTCCGACGACACCGTGGTCGCTGTGGGAGACAACTCTTCAGGGCAGTGCAATGTGGACGGCTGGACGGGCATCAACCAGACCGCCGCAGGCGGCTGGCATACGGTGGGGGTTAAGGCTAACGGCACGGTGGTCGCCACGGGCTGGGATGGCTACGGGCAGTGCAATGTCGGGAACTGGACGGACATCACTCAGGTCGCCGCAGGCGACATTCACACGGTGGGGCTTAAGTCCGACGGCACCGTGGTCGCCGTGGGAAACAACCCCACCGGGGGATGCAATGTCACTGGCTGGACGAACATTATCCAGGTCGCCGTAGGCCTCTATCACACGGTGGGGGTTAGGTCCGATGGCACCGTGGTCGCCGCGGGGGGCAACTTTACCGGGGAGTGCGATGTCAGCGGCTGGGAAAATATCACACAGGTCACCGCGGGCTATTTTCATACAGTGGGGCTTAAGTCCGACGGCACCGTGGTCGCCGTGGGAGATAACTCTTCCGGGCAGTGCGATGTCGGCAACTGGACGGGCATCACCCAGGTCGCCGCAGGCAGCGGGCACACGGTGGGACTCAAATCCGACGGCACCGTGGTCGCCGTGGGATACAACTACCATGGTCAGTGCGATGTCGGAGGCTGGACGAACATCACCCAGGTCGCCGCAGGAGTTATGCATACGGTGGGGCTTAAGCTCGATGGTACCGTGGTCGCCGCGGGGGGCGAGACCGAGCTTCCTACATGGAATCTGACAGTTATCGAGTATACCCTTACCATCTCCAGCACTGCTGGAGGCTCAGTAACCACCCCTGGAGTAGGGAATTTCACCTATGATGAGGGAACGGTAGTTGACTTAGTGGCGACTCCAGATGCTGGCTACCGCTTTATCAACTGGATCGGTGATGTGAGCGCCATTGCCAATGTCACCGCCGCCGCGACCAGTATCATCATGAACGGCGACTATTCCATCAGGGCCAATTTTGAACAGGTCCCATCCGGTGGGTGGTGCTTCATCGCCACGGTGGCCTACAGCACCCCGATGGCCAAAGAAATACAAATTCTCCGTGAGTTCAGAGATGAATATCTGCTCACCAACCCGTCCGGACGAGCCTTCGTAGATTTCTACTACAGAGTCAGCCCGCCAATAGCCGAGTTCATAACTGAGCACCCCAGCCTCAAGCCAATAGTAAGAGCTGGCTTGGCGCCTGCTGTGGCCATGAGTGCCGCAGCCGTCAAGGCTACTCCGGCCGACAAGATAGCCATAGTAGGCTTGTTGGTGCTGGTCTCAGTGGCACTGGCTATATGGGCTGCGAAGCGGCGAGGCAGAGGTCCTGAGTGTACCTGAGGGTGAAGTTCATCCTCACCCAGACCCTCTCCCTTCGAGGGAGAGGGTTCTAAAATTATGCGGAGGACTGTAGATTAGCAAAGCGAGCTGGGGCAGATGCCTCTCAATATGCACCTGTGGCAGCGGGGCTGTCGGGCGTGGCATACCCGCCGGCCATGCCCTATCATATGGACGTGGAATTGATATACCTTGGAGGGCGGGATTTGCTCCTGTAGCAAGCTATGTGCCTTCTCTATGGACATCTTGGAATCAATTAGTCCCAGTCTTTTGGCTACCCGAAAAACGTGGGTATCCACAGGCAGGGATGGCTTCCCCAGGGAAAAAAGCAGCACACAGCTAGCTGTCTTATGTCCTACTCCGGGCAGACGCATTAAGTAGTCTTCAGCTTCAGCCATAGTCTTCGATTTGAGGGAATCAAGGCTGATACGACCCTGCTCCTTTTCAATTTGCTCCAGTACCTGCTTGATTCTGGCGGCCTTGATTTGGGATAATCCCCCGGACTGAATGACCCGGGCGATATGCTCTGCTGGAGCCGAAGCTACAGCTTCCCAGCTATCGAAACTAGCTTTAAGAGAAGCAAAAGCTCTTCCCGAATTCGCATCCGAGGTATTTTGGGACAGTATGGTTCCTATGAGCACATCAATAGGGTCCCTGTCTGGCTGCCACTTGCGAGGGCCATATTCCTGCTCTAAGAGCTCAATGACTTCTTCAATAGCCACTGGCTCAAAAAATATCATGTCGCGCCCCTTGATGCAAAGTTGACTGCTGCGCAATCCGATGTTTTGCTCAGCAGCCGGCGCTACCTGCTAGCCAGCTTGAGCGCTCTAGACGAGACTGCCCTCCGATAGCATTTGCGGCAACCTGGGTGAATGAGATAATATAAGCATTTCCAAAACGGGAGACGAATATGACTCTTGTAGAGAAGATATTAGCTAAGAAAGCTGGGAAGAAAGTTGTGAAGCCGGACCAGATAGTCGAGGTCTCTGTGGACCTAGCCATGATACACGATGCGTTAGGTGCACATACGATTGCCAGGTTCAAGGAATTAGGCGTGGAAAAGGTCTGGGATCCCGCAAGAATAATAGTAGTTCTGGACCATTATGTGCCCAATAAGGACATCGATACTGCCAAAAAGTGTCTCAATATAAAGAAATTTGTCCTCGAACAAGGTATAGAAAACTACTATGAAGTTGGGAAGGGGGGCATAGCCCACCAGGTGCTTGTAGAGAAGGGGCATGTGCTGCCGGGGACTACTCTTGTTGCTGTGGATAGTCATACTACGACATCGGGTGTAGTTGGGGCTTTTGCTACCGGGATTGGTGTTGATGAAATGGCTGTGGTCTTCAAAACGGGAAGGTTATGGGAGCGGGTCCCGGGGACTATCAGGATAAATGTTGAGGGCAAGCTGCGGCCTCCAATAGTGTCGAAGGATTTGATGCTTTTCATACTGAAGAGGTTGGGGGTAAGCGGCGCCTTGTTTAAGTCTCTTCAATATACAGGCTCGACCATCAGTCAAATGAGCATTGAGAGTCGCATGGTATTAACCAATATGGCGATAGAGTCAGGTGCTACTAATGGAATCATCGAGCCTGACCGGAAGGTAGTGGATTTTCTCAGGGCCAGGACCAACCAGCCCTTCGAGATTATTCAGAGCGACCAGGATGCGGAGTATGCAGAAACACTGGAGTTTCATGCCGACGATATTAAGGAGCCCATGGTCGCCGTGCCCCCGAAGCCGTCCAATGCTGTGGGAGTTACTGAGGTTGAGGGGACCAGAATTGACCAGGCGTTCATAGGCTCGTGCACCAATGGACGACTGGAAGACCTCAGGGTTGCTGCCAGAATACTCAAAGGTCGGAAGGTAGATAAGTTTACCAAGGTTATCGTCATACCAGCCTCACAGGAGGTTCTTAAGGCCGCTCTAGCGGAGGGGCTAATAGCGACATTTGTGGAGGCTGGGGCTGTGGTCGGTCCCCCCACTTGTGGGCCGTGTATGGAAGCGCATATGGGTATACTGGGACCGGGTGAGGTTTGCATAAGCACGGCAAATCGTAACTTTCAGGGCCGGGTAGGAGATGTGACTGCCGAAATATATCTGGCATCACCGGCGACTGTGGCAGCTTCGGCGTTGAAAGGCAAAATAAGTGACCCACGGGAGTTTTTCTAGGAGACAGAGATGGAACTCAGAGGCCAAGTCTGGAAGTTCGGTAAGGATGTTGACACTGATGAACTTTTTGCCGGAAGGTTCATCATGGGTGGCGACGAGACGAGCCAGAGCCAATATCAAGAGTTCATCGCCAAAAGCGGGCTAAGCGATGTCGGGCATCGTGAGAATGTGCCCAAGGATTTCCTCACCAAGGTTGAGAAGGGGGACATTATAGTTGCCGAAGAGAACTTTGGCATTGGTTCAAGCAGGCAGCAGGCTGCGGAAACTCTGAAGTTTAAGGGTGTCCAGGCTGTAGTTGCCGACTCAATCCACAGGATATTCTTCAGGAACTTCTGGAACCTTGGCTGCCCGGCAATAGATTTGCCGGGAATTTCCGCTGAATTTGAGACCGGGCATGAGATAGTGATTAACCTGAGGCAGGGGACTATCAAGAACCTCAATACGGGCAAGGGGTTTGAATTTCGCCTGATAATTCCATCGTGGTTCATAGATATGGTGGAAGCTGGGGGCCTAATCCCGTACCATAAATCGCTGAAAGCTTAGATTTCGGGGCTATGATCAAATATACGGGCCTAAGAGGCTGTTTTACCTGTCATTGCGAGCCCCCGATTTGTCGGGGCGTGGCAATCTCGTTGACTAAGTTCCGGACATGATTGTAGTCCGACCTTTTAAGGTCGTGAAATCCTGACCTTGCACGAGGCTAAAGCCTCGCACTACATTTTTTGCTTTTTGATGACTTTTGCGTGACGATTTCTGAAAATCGCCTTATGCTCCTCCGAAATTTGTGATAGTGTATCCCGTAGGATTCGATGCGGAAAGTAGTTTGGGATATGGATCCTGGCATCGATGATGCCCTGGCTTTGATTCTGGCGTTGAAGTCGCCTGAGGTCCAAATCTTGGGCATCACCACGGTGGCAGGCAATGCTCCTGTAGAAATGACCGCCGCCAACGCTCGCAGGGTATTGGAATGTCTGAACATCAAGAGCATCCCGGTAGCGATGGGGGCGACAAATCCCTTGAATCACCTGTTAGAAGATGCCTTAAGCTACCATGGCCCGGATGGATTGGGCAATTGTAATTTGCCTCCTCCGGAGCAGCCGCTGCACCCGGCGAAAGCCTGGGATTTCCTTGCGCGGTCGGTTTTGGATACTCCTGGCGACGTTGCTCTTGTAGCCACGGGACCCTTGACCAATGTGGCTCGTGCCTTTGAGCTTCATCCCGAACTGTCGGGACTTTTGGCCAGGCTGATTCTTATGGGGGGTGCCTATGGTCTTACGCCGTATGGCAAGGGGAATCGCACCCCCTATGCGGAGTTCAATATCTGGCAGGACCCTGAGGCTGCCCATATAGTATTCAATTCCGGGGCGCATGCTTTCGCTGTGGGGCTGGATGTGACTATGGACTCTGAGGCTTGCCTGACTGGCCGGCATCTGGAGCAGATGAAGACCAGGCATACACCGGCTGCACAGCTGGTAGCCCAACTGGTAGAATACGAGGTAAAACACCACGGGTGCTGTAGGATGCATGATCCGCTAGCTTTGGCGGTATTGCTGGATCCTTCCTTGTTTGATTTTACATTGACGAAAGTAGAAGTAGTCGAAGGAAATGACTGGGACCGAGGGGTTACTCGTACCTTATCCTCTGGCAGTTCCCAGTTAATACACGTAGCCTCTGCTATGGATGGGCCTCGCTTTTTACAGCTATTTCTATCGCGCATATTAGATGAGTAAGATGGTCAGCTTGGTAGTATGCGGCGCCATAAACTGGGACATTAGCTGCTTCGTGGAGCGGCTGCCGGCGCCTGGTGAAGAGGTCACCATAAAGAATATCAGCCGTGTGTCCGGCGGGACAGGGGCTAATGTGGCTGTCGCGGCAGCGCGGATTTTAGGGGCGAAAAAGGTTGCCCTGATAGGTGCTCTGGGGAAAGATGACATCGCTTGCCAGCAGATTGCTGCCTTGCACACCGAGGGAGTCATCACCACAGGAATCCACCAGATTGCGGGAGAGGAATCAGGACAGGCTTATATCTTTGTCGACCAGGCGGGAGAGAATGTTATTGCCAGCCATCTGGGGGCAAATGCCAGGCTGAATCTCAAACACCTGAAAGGAGCAGAGCTTAACCAACAGCTGCTGGAATGTCGAGGCATCGTCCTCACCGACCCTTCTTTAGAGGTGGCCGGGGAGTTAATAAACCTGGCAAAACGGCGTGACATCCCCGTGCTGTGGGATCCGGGAATTCTGGTAAACCCAAACCGGGAAGCATTGCTGTCTCTTGCCAAAGGAGCTGATGTTCTCTTCTTAAATGAGACGGAGGCGGGTGCTCTGCTGGGAACCGAAAAGTCAAACACGAACCTGCAACGATTGCAGAAGCTAGGATTCAGCAATCACACGGTGCTCAAACTTGGTGCTCAAGGGGCGACTGTTCTTGAACCGGCTAGCGATATGGTGATCCAAATCCCCGCCTTGCCTCTCGAGAAGCTCGGTCTAAATGTGGTCAGCACTGTAGGTTGTGGAGATGTCTTCGCCGGGGTCTTCGCTGCCTACCATGTTATGGGAAATAGCCTCGAGCAATCGCTTATCATGGCTAGCGCTGCCGCAGGTCTCAACGCCACCCGATCTGAGACCAGAGGCAGCCCTGACCGAGCAGCCTTAGAGGCGATGGAACAACAATTCCGCAATCTTGGGTTCACGGTTCAGGAATACAGAGCTCCAAAAACTACTCAGTGATTCTTTTCGATAAGATGTCTGAATTCCGGACTCAACTAAAAGCAGGCATCCGCACGGGAATCAAAAAGGGGTGGACTAGCTTTGTCTGGATATGCAAAATCATTGTCCCTGTCTCCTTTGTTGCAGCTCTTATCCAGTGGAGCGGTTGGCTAACTCAAATAGATATCCTGCTGCACCCGTTAATGAGCGTGATCAATTTGCCTGCCGCAGCAGCATTGCCAATTATCGTCGCAATGACAGTAAGCTTTTACGCGGGGATGGCCATCATGATGGCACTTCCCTTCACCATTGAACAGATTACCCTGATTGCCTTGTTCATAACGATTGCTCACATGCTTATTGCGGAAGGCATAGTCCAACATAAATCTGGTCTAAACGTCGTCAAAGCAACCCTGGTTCGTATTGGGGCAGCTGTTCTGTCTGTGTTCGTTGTCTCCCAATTTTTCGCTGATACCAGCCAGAGCATTAGTTTGCCAGCCAGCCTTGCAGCTCAGACTCCGTTCATTGAGGTTCTGAAGGGTTGGGCTATTGACACGTTGCGCTTATGCGGCAGGGTTTTCGTAATTATCATGCTAGTTATGATGGCGCTCCATGCTTCGGAATCTTTGAGATGGATGAAGTATCTCGTCAAGGTTTTCAGGCCGCTGATGAGAATCCTTGGACTTCGGGATCAAGCAGCAACGACGTGGGTAACGGGCGCTGGTTTTGGCCTGCTATATGGGAGCGCCGTTATTATGGAAGAAGCTAAGAAAGGGGCTTTGACAAGGGAAGAGCTGGAACATGTTCAAATTTCTCTTGGCATCAACCATAGTATAGTGGAAGAAACTGGCTTATTCCTGGCGTTAGGCGTGAATCCTTTATGGTTATTGATACCCCGCTTTGTCGCAGCCACCATAGCGGTTCACGCTCTCCGCGCCATACAGCATCTTAAGAGCAAGTTACTTCCTCAGTGACTCGTTATAGCACCGCCGTGATAGATCAGTCCCTTAGATCCAAATTTGAGAGCCCTCAACCGGGCTAATTTAGAAGAAGTAAGAACGCGTGGCCGCAACCTCGACTTTCTGCTTCGGGAGCGGAAGCTGCTTTGAAACGCCCGCCACAGAGCCAGCCTCCGCCTTGAGGAGCTTCGTGCCTTATGCTACCTTTCGTAAGTGCAGGAGAGTTGCATCTCGCTGCACTACTCTTCTGCGATCTCAATGACCTTGTTTTTGCTCTTGAAGCCGCTGAGAATTCTGACCTGGCGCCGGGGAACACCAAAATGCTCTGCCAGTAATTTGATGACTGCCTGATTAGCTTTGCCTTCCTTGGGTGGCTCTTTAACCTTGACTGTGAAGCCGTCGCCTTCCTGGCTGACTTCTTCAGTTTTGGAATTGGGCTTCACCGTAACCTGAATTTTCATTCACTATCTCTCCCCATATTCCCTGGTTATGAAGTTGTACTAGTCCAACAGGCGTTATCTCGTTGCTGAGAGACTTTTCGCTATGAGCAAATACCCTGATATAGTTGCCGGTCAGCCCTGAGTATGTACCGCTGCCGGAACAGGTCTCCTTCTCCCACAGGACCGGCGTGATCTGTCCCAAGAACCGCCCACGGAAGCGGCCTCGGGAGGTTCGGGATAGCTGTAGCATCCGCTGGTTGCGCTCTTGTTTAACTTCGTCTTTTATCTGCTCAGGCATCCGGGCGGCCAATGTGCCGGGGCGGGGCGAGAAAGGGAAGACATGGATGTTGGCAAAGCCAGCTTGCAGACAGAAAGAATAGCTTTGTTCAAACTCTTCATCGCTTTCCCAGGGGAAACCAACCATGATATCTGTAGTGATAGCTGCCTCGGGTATGGTCTCTCTTATCAAATTCACTGTTCTCTGATATTGACCCAGAGAATAGCTCCTTCTCATCCTCTGCAGCACAGTCTCGCTGCCACTTTGCAGCGCTAAGTGGAAATGCCGACAGAGCCTTTCGTCCTGCCACAAGGCAAGAAATTCAGAGGATATTTCCAAAGGCTGTAAAGACGAGAGACGTAATCTCTCGATGTTAGTACTGATTAGAATGTGCTGAACCAAATCCCTGAGGTCAGCACTACCATCTCTATAGGAGCCGACCTTTGTTCCGGTAAGAACAACTTCTTTGTAGCCGAGGGCGGCCTTTTGTTTGACTGCGTCAATTATCTGCGAAGACGGACGGGAATATTCGTGGGGTCGAACTTTGGGCACGATGCAATATGTGCAGGGGCTATGACAGCCATCTTGAATCTTTATCAAGCTGCGAGTCCTCACGGCGGCAGGCGAAATTGCTGCGCTTCGCTCGCAATGACATGACAGGTCCGTCACGGTCTCAAGCAGGTGCTGTTTCTCTTGGTTGTCAACTACGAAGTCAGCAAGTTGAGTTAGCTCTTGGCGATTTCTTTGGGCGTAGCAGCCAGTGGCGATAATTAGGGCCTGGGGATTTCTGTGTCTGGCCAGCCTGAGCCAGTGGCGTGACTTGCGGTCGGCAACGTGTGTGACTGTGCAAGTATTGGCGATGTAAACATCGGCCACGTCATTCGGGGATACGAGTTGAAATCCGGCCTCACTAAAACGATTAGCCAGGGATTCCGTTTCCGCTTGATTGAGCTTGCAACCCAGTGTGTAGAAAGCTACTCTCATTGATGTGGATTATATTTATCGCCTGGCTCGGCGGTCAAATTATTCTTAATCTGTGGTTCTGCTGGTTACGAAGCCTTACTTGTTATTGCAGGGAGCCGCAGGCGACGCGGCAATCTCAAAAAAAGGATGTGACATTGCTTCGCTTCGCTCGCAATGACATTTTGTTAAAGTCTTTCCTGTGATATAGTTAGCGATTCTAACGGAAAGGCATTAGGCTAGGCTGCGAGATTGAATCAACGAGCTGGATGGAAAATCCTGCCCTTGGTGCCAGATGAATACTCAAATGCGTCTGGCCTTCCTCCTGTGATCGCTCAACTCCTCTACAATCGTGGTGTCAAGCTGGAAGACATTGACCGCTTTTTGTCTGCTGACCACAGGCTGGAGGGTAATGCTTTCCTCCTTCCTGATATATCGCAGGCTGTGAGCAGGGTCTACAAGGCGGTGCTTGCCCGGGAAAAGATTGCTGTCTATGGCGACTTTGACGTTGACGGCGTCACAGCCATAGTCATTCTGCTCGAGGGACTGTCAAGGCTCGGCGCTGAAGTGATTCCCTACATTCCTGATCGCATCACGGAAGGACACGGATTAAAGATTTCAGCTTTAGAGAAGCTTCGTGTCCAGGGGATTAATCTGATCATCACTGTTGATTGTGGGGTAACCGATATTAGAGAGGTAGAAAAAGCTCAGGACATGGGGATGGATGTGATTATCACCGACCATCATATGCCGCTAAGGAGCCTGCCTCGAGCCGTGGCTGTAGTTGACCCGAAACGAAAGGATTCGATGTATCCTTTTCGGGATCTGGCCGGCGCTGGCGTTGCCTTCAAACTGCTGCAAGCGCTATTCCATAAAGATAGCAGGGAGAGATGGCTAACCAGATTGCTGGACTTGGTTGTCCTGGCCACAGTCACTGATTTAGTTGCCGTCCTTGGCGAGAACCGTTACCTGGTCAAGGAAGGTCTTAAAGAGCTCAATAATAGCTCCCGTGTGGGAATTCAGGAAATGGTTAAGTCGGCTGGGCTGAAGCTGGGTGAGCTTGATTCTGAAGATATCTCCTGGGTATTAGGACCTCGTCTCAACGCGGCTGGAAGGATGAACAATGCCTCTACCAGCTACCAATTGCTCACTACCCAGTCATCAAACGAAGCTCGCCTCCTGGCCCTGGAACTGGAGGAAAAGAATGCCGGGCGGCAAAAACGAACCAATGAGGTATTAACTCGAGCGAGAGGGAAACTAGTTGCCAAATTACACCTGCCGGTGCTTATGGAAGGCGATGAAAGCTACTCTGTCGGTGTTATCGGGCTTGTTGCCAGCAAGCTCGTAAATGAATTTTATAAGCCCGCTATTATCATCAACCTGGGTCCAGAACTATGCCAGGGTAGCTGTCGCAGCATAGCTGAGTTCGATATTGTGTCTGCTTTGGCGGAATGCCAGGACCTTCTTGCCGCCTTTGGCGGTCATCCCTTAGCTGCTGGCTTTACCGTAGCGCGTCAAAATTTGGCTCAACTAGAAGAGAGGCTTGTAGACTTAGCTACGGACCAATTAGGTCACCTGGAACTTCGCCCGGGACTAGTGATTGATGCCGAGCTTCCTCTGAGTGTTCTTGCTGGAGATACCTTTAACCTTATCCAAAAATTGAGCCCTTTTGGTTCGGGCAACCCGCAACCGACTTTTCTTACTCGGCAGGTCGAGGTAATCGAGTGTCGTAACTTCGGCAATCAAGGCGAGTGGCGGAGATTAAAACTAAAACAAGGAAATGTAACCTGGCAAGCTGTGGATTTTGAGTCGAAAAGAAAACGGGATGAAATTCCGTCTCAGATAGATATTGTATATGTCCTGGAAAAAAGCCGCTGGAACGAGGAAGAAGTGCTAAGACTTAAGCTTCTAGATTTTGCTCCTGCTCGACTTCGCTAGCCAGCTCGGACACCAAAGCCCGTTTCTTGAATCGGCGCATTCTGATAATAAGCCAGGGCAAGAATACCACCAATATTGCCAAGTTAAGAACTTGGGCTTGATGAAGATCCCAGATCCATGGTTCCCCAGCGCGGAGGAACCTCAAACCAAAATCACCGACGGCAAAAATGCAAAGGAAGAAGAAGAAAAGACTGCCTTCGGGTTTAAGTCTTCCCCGAAGTCTCCAGACTATAGCAAAAACTATCAGCCCCCATAATAGATGATAAATCTGCGTCGGATATAATGGCACATTCCAATATTGAGGAGCCATGGCATCACGAGGGCTGTAGATTATCGCTAACGGGAAAAACTGAAACGGACTGGGCTGGCCGGAGCAGCAGCCGTTCAGGGTGCAACCAATCCTGGCTATGGCTAGACCCAAAGGCGCGCCCACAGCCAGGACATCGCCCGTGCTAAGTAGAGTGGAGAAGCGCATTCTCGTCACCCCCATATAGATTAATGCTGCCACAACGACGCCGATAATCATGCCGTTTTGAGCAAGCCCCTGAAAGCCGATAATCTCTCGCGGATTGGCTATGAAATACTCCCAAGCATAGATTATGTATGCTAGCCGGCCTCCGATGAGGCCGCCAATAATACCCCAGAGGGAAATGCTGTAAATATCACGCGTGATGCCCAGCCTTTTTGATTCCCTGAGCATGATGACTAACAGCGACGCAACCGCTATAGCTACCATAATCCCATACCATCGTATCTGTAGAGAGCCAATGGTGAAAGCAACCGGGTCTATGCTGATAGTGAGCATTTATCTTTTCCTTTCGGTTTAAGAGAAAATAGCATTAACAAAGACCTCAGCATCAAAGGGAGCCATGTCCTGTAATTTTTCACCAGTACCAATATAAGAAATGGGTATGTTTAACTGGTCGCAGATGGCAAATACTATGCCGCCTCGGGCCGTGCCGTCCAGCTTGGCCAGGAAAATATCGGTGACGTCCACAGCTTCGGTGAAGTGTTTGGCCTGGGCCAGTCCACTTTGTCCTGTGGTAGCGTCCATTACCAGCAAAACCTGATGAGGGGCTGAAGCATCATGCTTGGCTACTACTCTCTTTATCTTCTTGAGTTCTTCCATAAGATTGAACTTGGTATGAAGGCGACCAGCAGTATCAATGATCACCGCTTGAGCATGGCGGCTTAAGCCGGCCTGAACTGCATCATAAGCAACCGCGCCGGGATCGCCACCGGGTTGGTGGGCGATGACTTCGGCACCCACTTTCCCTCCCCAGTGTTTAAGCTGCTCAATGGCTGCTGCCCGGAAGGTATCTGCTGCCGCCAGGATGACTCGTTTTCCTTGCGAGGTGAAACTATAGGCCAGCTTGGCAATGCTCGTCGTTTTGCCCGAGCCGTTCACGCCAACCACAAGGACAACCAGAGGGGATTCCGGGTTTTGGCGGGCCGAAGAATTTGCACACTGCCGGACCGTTAGTAAATTGACCATTTCGTCCTTTACAGCATCTTTTGCTCGGGAAACGTCTGTCAATCTCTCTGTTCTCACCCGCTGTTTGACTTTATTCAGGAGCTTGCTCGTAGTCTCGACACCAACATCAGCCGAGACAAGCACCTCTTCCAGTTCCCCCCAAACCTCATCCCCGAGAGAGCCCCGGTCAAAGATATTAGCTATCTTGCCGAACCAGGTTTCCTTGCTTCTTTTTACTCCTAGTTCAGTCTTTTTTGACAAATCGAACAAGTCGCCTCCGTAATCAAGGGTGCCTGTATATAGTAGCACAAGTATAGGAGATTTTTTAGCTGGCGATTTCTTGTCTTTCTGGTGCAGGTAGCTCTGGCTTTCTTCTCACGAATAAAAGAGGATAGATGATGTCGCTTGTACAACAGGGAATCCAGACTGAGAGGAACAAAAATAAGAAGATGAGCGGGAGCAAATGAATCCAATCAGCCATGCCAAAGGCTGTGAAGTAGAATAACGATGCCCAGGTACTTACTAGTACGTGTCCAAAGTGCGGGATTTTAGTTGTTTGCTTCCAATAGCCGATAGCAATACCAGCCAGCGCCAGGAAATTCATCCACCATTCTTCAATAAAGGGCACATGAAACTCCATGTGGACATTGAGTAAGGTTCCACTTAGATAAGGAAGTATGGCATCGCTTATCGTGGCTACACCGATTGAGCCTGTCCAGCCAATCAGAACTGCCGCCCAGAATTTGCCCTTTCTATATCTCATGTACATAGCTGTGGTTACAAGTGCGCTCAACAAAACGTGGAGTGGGTGTGAGACATAGAAAGCGGTCTGGGAAATATGGGAAGGCACATTGCCCAAAACCACTATAACCATGATGATAATACCACTGACGGCGCCAAGGGCGGTGAAAGGGGCATGCTCTCTGAGTTCGTGTGCTATGCGCTTGCCCATTTCCTATTTCGCCAATTGAGGCTGTTTCCTGTAACAGCGAGAACAGAGGCCGGAAAACTCAGAAATGTGATATTGGGTATGAAAGCCCAGATTCCGGGCAAACTCGTTTTCCCCTTGACATAATCCCTCGTCGGCAAATTCTTGAATGGCTCCACAGTCCTGGCAGACCATGAAGCGATGGCAGCCTTCTCCAGCATCCAAGCTACACTTCACAAATCCGCCACTGGATAGCATCTTGTGAGTGAGACTAAGGCGGCAAAGCAAATCGAGTATACGGTAGATGGTAACGTGGTTTAGATGTTTGCCTCTGGCGCGCAAAATACCCTGTATGTCATACGGAGACAGCGGCTTTTCGGTTTCTTCCAGCACCTCGAGCACCAACTTCCGTGGCTCGGTTGCCTTATATCCTTCGGCCTGCAGAATTCGAATCGAGTTTTGGACCACGGCAGTATTCTACCCTATAGGAAAGATAAATGCAACATTATTGCAATTAGTCGCGAGGATAATTGCTCAGCCATCGTGGTCCTTTCCCGTCAAGCCGCGAGTTCTTCGAGCAGTATTATGGCGGCTTCTTTATCCAGGGGTTGGTTATTGTTGCCGCACTTGGGCGACTGTATGCAGGATGGGCAGCCGTCGGCGCAGGGACATTCTTCCACAGCTTTCAAAGTAGCCTGCCAGAGTTCGAGTATCATCTCAAATCCCTTCTCGGCGATGCCGATGCCTCCGGGGTGGGCATCGTAAACAAAAATCTGCGCCCTGCCGGTGTCGGGATGAAAAGGAGTGGAAACGCCGCCGACGTCATTGCGGTCGCAAAGGGCAAACAAAGGTAGTATGCCAATGGCAGCGTGTTCACAGGCATGTAAACCACCATGAAAATCAAGCCCGGCATCGGCTATCCTGTCAATCGCTTTCTGAGGCAAATCGAACCACAAAGCCTTGGTGGGAAAAGTTTGTGGTGGCAGATCCAGAGGCACCGCTTCGACGACCTCCTCTGTGAACTGTTTCTTCCTCTTAAAGCCCACCACTGTGATAGTAACATCAACATCTCCGAAGTAAAGCTTCACACCGTGGCAGTCTTTTTCCTTGAGCAGTTTCTTGACCCGGATTTCGTGTATCTCCATAGTCTGCGTGTAGTAATCCACGGGCTTTGGCTCTGCCCAGGCAATGCGTCTGGCTAAATCGAGTTCCTTGATAAGATAAGATTCACCCTGGTGAAGATAGATGGCGCCGGGGTGTACCTGGAAAAAGGCAACGCCGGCTTCCACTGTCTCCAGTAAGCACCCGTCCTGATCATCAATGACGGCGTAGTTTTGTCCCGTTGTTGACCTGATATTCATATCCTGGGCGGGATAGGAAATAGCAGTAGTGGGATGCCATCTCTCCTCCCGTTTTCTTAACCTCCCTTCTTGTTCTAGCTCAACCAGCATGGTCGCCATGGTTAGTCCGAAGAATTCCTCGTCCTTTTTATCCAGAGGTTTCTCCCATGCGGCGCAGAGGAGATGAGGCTTCAGGATGTAAGGATTGTCAGGATTGATTATGGCATTATCAAAGTTCTTGCTGAAAAAGAATTCTGGATTGCGCAGGAGATACTGGTCAAGGGGATTCTCCAGGGCGATAAGGAAACTCAAGGAGCTGTGGGTGCTTCGTCCGCTACGTCCGGCCTGCTGCCAGGCACTGGCAATGCTTCCCGGATAGCCTGTAAGCACAGTGGCATCCAAGTCGCCGATATTTATTCCCAGCTCCAGGGCTGTTGTGGCGACTAAACCGAGAAGCTCGCCTTCGAAGAACTGATGTTCAATTCGGCGTCGATCTTCGGGAAGGTACCCTGCCCGGTAAGGGCTGATCTTGTCCCTCAGGGATGGAGGTAATTGTTCCTGGGTATAAATATAAATGAGTTCAGTAAGCTTACGAGTGCTGGCAAATACGAGGCTACGAATCTCCTTCTGAACAAGCTCTTCAAGAAGAAAGGCTGCCTCGCTGTTGGAACTGCGCCGGCCAGTCTTAGCTTCATCAATCAGAGGTGGATTCCAGAAGGTGAAATATTTCTCACCGTGTGGTGAGCCATCTTCCGCAACGGCTTCAAAAGGCAAGCCGACGATGTTTTGAGCATGCTCCTGGGGATTGGCGATGGTGGCTGAGCAGCAAATGAACTGAGGAGCGGAGCCATAGAAAGAGCAAAGCCGCCGCAACCTCCGTAGGACATTGGCTACATGGGAGCCGAAAACCCCTCGATAGATATGAGTTTCATCTATTACAACACACTTGAGATTGCGGAACAACTTAGACCACGATTGATGGTTAGGCAGAATGCCCAGATGGAGCATATCTGGGTTGGTGAGCACCACTCTGGCTTGTTTTCTTATGCTTGCCCTTTCATCCTGCGGTGTATCGCCGTCGAATGTAGCCATGGCTTGTAGAGAGATCGCTTCACTTCTAGATCGTAATGACAGGGGGTGTGCAATTTGTTTCAGACTACGTAGCTGGTCCTGGGCCAGAGCTTTCGTGGGGAAGATATAAAGAGCACGGCTATTCTTATCATGTACAAGCGCATCTAGAGTGGCTAAGTGATAGCACAGGGTCTTGCCGCTGGCACTGGGCGTGGCTATTATGACATTTTTCCCGGCAAAGATGGCATTCAAGGCTTTTGCCTGATGGCTAAAAAGAGCGGGTATGCCCACGGATTCCAGACATGTTTGAAGGCTAGGGTTGAGGGGCTTATCCAGTTTGCCGAAAATCGCGCCTTGATGAGGAATGCGTTCAATGTGGGCAATCTGTTGGCGATAACCAGTTAGACTGACAAGGTGGTGAAGAAAAGCAGCGGCATCCATTTATATTAGCTCTAATTAGATTAGCTCTAAGAAAAGCTAGTGGCTGTTCAGAAGCCTCACAAAATTGATTCCAACTCTAACCCGGTTCGCACACAGATCGCAAGATTTTCGTGGATAGTTTACGGGAAGGTCTCTATTTCCGAACTCAACAACTCTACATCGGGGTAGTTCTGGACAATGAACTTCACGACGTTGGCCAGAACCTCATCGGCGTGTCTTCTGTGGTTGCTAACACAAGCTATGCCCAAGGTGGCTAATTGCCATAAGTCCTGGTTATCCACTTCGGCTACGGAAACATTGAACTTGTTTTGCAGCCGTGTAATGACGGACTTAATTACCTGTCTCTTGCCTTTAAGGGACTGGTTCTCAGGGAGGCGAAGCTCAATTTCGCACACACTGACGTGCATTGTCTGTTCCCCTCATTAGTCCTCCCTCGAAGGGGAGAGCATAGGTGGCAGTCATAGTCCTTTTTTAATGACATAAGCGACGAGGTCAGCAAGACGACAACTATAGCCCCACTCGTTGTCATACCAGGCTAATACCTTTATTAGATTGCCATCAATGACCATAGTGCTTAAGGCATCGAAGATGGAACTGGCAGGATTGCCCTTGAAATCTGAGCTCACCAGTGGCTCTTCGCAGTATTCCAGAATTCCCTTGAGCTCTCCGTCAGCAGCCTTACGAAAGGCTTCATTGATCTCTTGAATGCTCGCCTTCTTATTCAAATCAGCGACGAAGTCGACGATGGATACCACCGAAACAGGCACCCTGAGGGCGATTCCATGTAACTTCCCTTGAAGTTCCGGAATGACGACGCCCACGACCTTGGCAGCACCAGTAGTAGTGGGGATGATGTTGGTACCGGCGGATCTAGCTCGCCGCAAGTCGCGGTGAAACACGTCCAGTATCTTTTGGTCGTTGGTATAGGCGTGAATGGTGGTCATCAATCCGTGAACGATGCCAAAGTTTTGGTGAAGGACTTTAACTACTGGAGCAATGCAATTAGTGGTGCAGGACCCATTGGATAGGATGCGGTGTTTTGCCGGGTCGTATTTCTCTTCATTGACGCCGAGGACAACAGATATATCCTCTTCTTGAGCCGGTGCTGAAATAATCACTTTCTTGGCACCGCCTTGAAGATGGGCGGCAGCCTTGCTCGCCTGGGTGAAAAGCCCTGTAGATTCAATCACAATGTCCACCCCATAGTCTCTCCAAGGAATTTTCGCCGGCTCACGCTCAGCCAAGACCTTTATTTTCCTCCCGTCAACTACGATGCCATCGTCTTTAGCCTCCACCTTGCCGGGATAGATGCCGTAATTGCTGTCGTACTTGAAAAGATGGGCATTGGTTTTGGCATCGGTGAGATCATTCACCGCTGCCACCTCTGCCTCACCGCCACAACGCTCGATAATCGCCTTGAAGGCTAACCTGCCAATACGCCCGAAGCCGTTGATTCCTACTTTTGTTGCCATTTCCTATCTCCTCCTTCTGAGTTGATTTGCACCCTCAACTTATTTCTGTCCCTTCGAGGGAGAGGGCAGACAAAGTCAGTCTTTAGCTATATATAAGGAAGCACCATCCATATCAACATTGCTCACCCTTCCTTCCTCTATCAAGAGCTTAAGGTGAGCAATGGTCTCGGTAACGGCCATTCGCTTGTCCCACACTGCTAAATTTTGAAAAGTTGTTCCCCCTTGATCAGTCATCCAGGGAATTTCCTGAGCTATTGCGTATGCCGTCTGCAGGCCGTTGCGCAAGGACTTGATGATGGCTCTCTTCCTTTCTTCGTGATGCTGGAGTATCGTGGCTATTCTCAACCCTAAAGCGTTGAACACCGGCCCGTGTCCCGGGAGTACGAAGTGGGTCTTGAGGCTCTCCAGTCTCTCGAGGGAAGAGACATAATCGCCCAGGGGATTGTCACCGGAAAGAGGATTGAAGCCGACATGGGGAGTGGTCTCATATAGAACGTGGTCACCGGTGATAATAAATCTTTTCTCTTTTTCATAGAGGCAGATATGACCTGGTGAGTGCCCCGGCGTCCATAACACTTCAAATTCAAAAGAATCGTTGGAAATAACGTCGCCGTCCTCTAGTATAACGTCGGGCGAATCCGGAGTAACATATTTATTCATCCATAACGAAGCCTCCTTCAACTGAGGCAATTCGTCTTGAGGGACACCGTTCTGCCGAAGCAGCTCTTCAGTCTTCTGAAGGAGGTCAGTGAAGTCTTTATATCTGAGAGAAATGAAGCCCGCATCAATTCTGTGAATTGCTACCTGGGCCCCGCAGATTTGTTTTATCTTGCTTGACAACCCGTAATGGTCCGGATGGATATGGGTGATAACCACTTTCTTGATGTCTCTGAGTTTGAGGTTTGCTCCTTTCATCCCTTCCTGGAGAGCCCAGAGGGATTCCTGGCTGTCCCAACCGCTATCAACCACGATATGGCCGTCACCGCCTTCAATCACATAGACATTGGTAGACCATGATGCAGTTCCAGGGCCAGGGCTTTTTAGCTGATGAACACCGTTCAATACCCGCACTATTTCATCCTCTCTAAGTTATATAATACTCCTTTGCCAGGGTAATGTGCAGCCCCTCCCAAATCTGCCTCTATCCTGAGGAGACGATTGTATTTAGCCAGTCTTTCGCTGCGGCAAGGGGCACCAGATTTGATGAATTCTGAATTGCTGGCTACCGCAAGGTCGGCAATGGTAGTATCTTCGGTCTCACCGGACCTGTGGCTGATAATGGTTGTCCAACCTGCCTGCTGGGCCCGTTTGATGACAGCCAGAGTCTCACTGAGTGTGCCTATCTGATTTACCTTAATAAGGATTGAGTTGGAGGCCTTTTGGGCGATGCCCTTTTCCAGTCGCTTCATGTTGGTGGCATAAAGGTCATCGCCGACAATTCGAATCTTCTTTCCCAGTCGACCAGTGAGCAGTGACCAGTTCGCCCAATCATCCTCAGCCAGGCCGTCCTCGATGCTGATGATAGGGTAATCCGAGACTAATTTAACATAGTAGTCAGTCATTTCCGTCGAACCGAAGGTAACACCCTCTCGAGAGAGGACATATTTCCCCGAAGAAGCGTGATGTTTCGCTCCCTGGTAGAAAGTGCTGGCGGCTGGGTCCAGGGCGATAAATAGGTCCCGGCCAGCTCTGTAGCCGGCCCTGTCAATGGCTGCCAGTATCAGTTCCAGTGCGTCCTTATTAGCAGGGAGCCGGGGAGCAAAGCCACCTTCATCTCCCACATTGGTGCCTAATCTCTTATCTCCAAGTACTTTGCGGAGGGAATGATATACTTCACTGCTCATTTGCATGGCTTTGTGAAAATTGGCGGCACCCACTGGCACTATCATGAATTCCTGAAAATCGACAGAGTCGGAGGCGTGCTTACCACCATTGAGAATGTTTAACATGGGGACAGGCAATTGTTTAGCTTTTGCCCCTCCCAAATAACGGTATAAAGGAACACGCCGGAAGCCAGCTGCGGCCTTGGCTACCGCGAGAGATGTCGCCAGTATGGCATTGGCCCCCAGTCGGGCTTTGTTAGGAGTACCATCAAGTTCAATTAGTCGCTGGTCGATAGCCGCCTGCTTTAGAGCAGACATGCCTGTTATTGCTGGGGCGATTTCAGTGTTAATATGTTCTATTGCTTTTAGAACGCCGAGTCCCCTATATCTACTTTTGTCACCGTCTCGAAGTTCCACAGCCTCATATTTGCCGGTGCTCGCCCCTGAGGGGACAGAGGCGATACCCACGATGCCATCGACCAATACCACCTCCGCTTCTATGGTAGGATTGCCGCGAGAGTCAAGAATCTCTCTGGCCTTCACACTTTCAATACTTGCCGTTTTCCTTCCCGTCATTGCAGGCATCGCGAAGCAATCTCATGATTCTTGTGTCTCTTAGCCGGGGAAATTGCCTTATCCACCGCTTCGGCAGGGGTCTGGACTCTGATTATGGAATCATCCTCACGCCCATTGCGTGACAGTGACCAGGTATTCAAGCCGATGACCGGGATATTACTTTTCAAAGCATAGGCAATTTCGCTCAGTGTTCCATAACTTCCGCCGATGGCAATCACTGCCTGGGCCGATTTAACTACCGCCACATTTCTGGCCTCACCTATACCGGTAACCACGGGAATATCTACACAGGGGTTTGCCATGCTCGAATCATGTCCGGGCAAGATGCCCACGGTCACCCCGCCTTTTGACTTAGCCCCCCGACAAACAGCTTCCATCACGCCACCCAGGCCACCGCATACTATAGTGGCACCTCGCTGAGCCAACAATTCACCAACACTTTCTGCCAGCTTAGTTTCTTTTGGAGAGCAGGAAGAATTCCCGATAACAGCGATAATCATTTTGCAGCTTAGTATATTATATTATCACATAGCAGTCAGTCTCAGCGAATTGCGTTGTAGCACTATATCATCCCGCAGAGAAGAAGAGGAAACCACGAAAGCTCTGAGAGATTACCAAACAAACCGATCTAATGTGACTTCGCAGTCAAGATGGCTGCAAGGATTAGCGAGATAAGATATACGGCTATTCTGGCTAGTACACTCTTTTTCTTATCAGTTGAGCTATAATTCCGCCGCTAACAAGCACCAGGCCAACAATCGTGACGACTACTACACTCTGCGCGGGCACCGTTGTAACTGATAGTCGTTTTAGCAGTATCCCTAGCAATGCCCAATCAACCAGAAGGGAGTAATAGATGTCTTTTCGGGTGAACAATACGGACAATGCGATGGCAATACCAACGATAATCACCGCTACTGCCCAAAACTGCTGAGTGAGCCCCCATCTCATCCAGTCGATATCGACCAGTAGAGCGGTGACATTGGCAATTGTAGCTATGGTAATCCAGCCAAGGTAGACACTGAAAGGAAGATGCACCAGATATCTTTCAGCCTTCGGCGCATCCGATTTGCCAATATTTAGCCTCAAGTAAATTGCCAGCAGGGAACCCAGCAGTATCAGCATCAGGACCAGTGATAGGGGGAGGATTTGATAATGCCAGGCAAATATCCAGCCGATGTTGGCGATGCAGGAAATAAAGAATAGCGATCCGATTCTCTGCACAAACTCGACCTTCTGGGGATCTCTTCTAACCCGGGGTATTAATGGATATATGACGAAGATGCCCAGTAATACATAGATCAGTCCCCAGATTGCGAAAGTCAGTCCCGCCGGCACGAATAAATTTGGATACAGGTCGGATAACTCGCCGGTCGTTATGCCGTTTATGGGGAGGATGCTGGCCAGCGCATTAACGACAACGGTAGCCAAGAAGCCCAGCAAGTTTAGAATCGACAAGATTAACACCGAACGACTTCTGTTCATAGTCTTCCTCCTTTTGCGCCACTCTGTCAGGATTGAGGCTTCGGCTGACGCCTCAGTAGCAGTCGCAGAAAATGGATTGCCACTACCTCGACCCAGATTAGCGCGTTGAGTATTATGATTCGCTCATACAAACCAAACCAGCTTGTTAGCTCAACAAAAAACGCCCCTATTATCAAACCGAAAGCTAGAATACCAGCAATCAGAGTATAGGCAAAGATGTCTTTCCAGTGCGGCGTGCTCTTGAGGCTGGGGGAAAACGACAGGATAGCGATAGGGAGTAACAAGCCAAGTCCGTAAGATGCTATAGCGTGGATTGTTCCATCAATAGTGCGCGCACCTCCCGGGGCATCCATATGAAAAGCTGCAATCAACATCAATACAAAGCCGCAGAGAGCGAGAAGTACAATGCCGGCATGGAAGCCTCGAGCTCTACGAATATTGAAGAAAAGCCCCGCGACAAAAATCTCCAACAGCAAGCCCATAGCCAGAAAACAGATCGTTTGTAACCAGCCTACGCTGGTCAATGCCAGGCTGCTGACTGTATCACGAACGGGGCTGTAACCGGGAATAGATAAAGACGCCGAGAGGTCCCCGACAATCACCACAATGGGCCCCACGATGCCGACCACGGCCGGCACACTATTGATGTCCAGACGTCTAGACATAGGCGTTAGCCTTTATCTACCGAGCATCCTCACTAGCAGTATAGCATAGATAAGCTCTATGTGAAATACGGGGAGCAGCTAGTGGCATAGGCGAGAACTAAGGCGACTGTAAGGGGATCCATACCGAAAAGGTGCTTCCCATGCCCACCTGGCTTTCTACCTCTATCTTTCCCCCGTGAGCCTCAACAATGTGCTTGCATATTGCCAGACCCAGACCACTGCCTCCCTCAGCACGCGAGCGTGATTTATCAACTCGATAGAACCGTTCGAAGATGAAAGGTATGTCTTCTGCCGGGATGCCAATCCCGGTATCCGTGACAGCCACGATGGCCATCTGCCCTTCGCGGCGGAGTGATACAGAGACAGTCCCCGGAGCGGAGGTATATCTGATGGCATTATCCAGAAGGTTCATAAACAGCTCTCTCAGTCTGGCTTCATCGCCTTTCACCACCAGATCCGGCGCCTGACCTAATTGAAAGCTGAGCCCTTTTTCCTCACAGAGGACCTCTATATCTTTACTCAGGTCACTGCTGAGCTTGCCGAGATTTACTTCCCTAAAGTTCCATTGTTCCTTTCCAGCGTCAGCACGGGCCAGGGTAAGCAATTGGTCAATAAGGGAGGACATCTGTCTTGATTCCTGAGAAATAGTGTCCAGAGATTGCCTGTAATCGCTTGGCGATCTTTCCTTCTGGAGGGCCAGAGTGGATTCAGCTTCAATTACCGCTAGGGGAGTACGTAACTCATGCGAGGCATCGCTGGTGAATTGCTTCTGGCGCTGGAACGCTTTTTCCAATCGTCCAATCATTGCATTCAGCGTTGCTGCCAGCCTTCCCAATTCGTCTCTGGTATTCACATTAATCCTTCGACTTAAGTCAGTTTCCTCGATTTCCTCCGCTGTTTCGGCAATCTTGCCCACTGGCTTGAGCGCTCGGCGGGCTAGAAATATGCCACCTCCAGCAGCTACTGCCAGGGCCAGCGGGACAGCGATGACAAGGGTGCGCACCAATCCATGCAGTGCTTGGTCTATCTGTTTTGTCGAGCGACCAATAATCAGTGCACCTGGCTGGGTACTAAGTGGCAGTCCCGGAATGCCAAGGTGTATGGGGACAGCTAGGAGACGCAACCCTTGGCCTTCGGCTGCCTCGATAGTGGTGAATGAACTCCTGCCGTTAATGGCTTGGTAAATGAATTCGTGACTCAAGGAAATACTTATCCCTGGGGGAGACACCTCCACCAATTGGTTGCCAGTGTAGAAATACAACATGACGATTTCCCCCAGTTCCTCTTGGAATTCTCCTTGCCAGATGCTTTCCAGAATAGGCGGGACAGTACATATCTGCTTTGAACGTAGTTCTAGTGAATCATCCAGGCTTCGATAGAGGCTTCGCGAGAGATAGAAATATACCCCGGCACTAAGTGCAGTCAGCAGAACTGCCAGCACCAATAGGTACCAAATAGTAAATCGGAATTTGATACTGTGAATGAAGCTCATAGTGCTTTCAGCCGATAGCCGGCTCCTCTCACCGTCTGAATCAGGCTCTCCTCCCCCTCGTTGTCAATCTTACGCCGCAATCTACGGATGTAGACATCTACCAGATTGGACAGGCTATCGAAGTCGTAATCCCAGGCATGTTCTTCGATCATCGTCCGCGTAACTACCACGTTGGGGTGGCGCATGAAGTACTCCAGAATGACGTATTCCTTGGTAGTCAATTCAATAGGTCTTTGTCCTCGCCAGATCTGGCGGGTAAGAGTGTTCAAAGTTAAGTCCGCTACCCGAAGCTCCGGCGATTTTAGCATTCCCTCTCGTCGCAAGAGCGCCCGAACCCGAGCCAGGAGCTCATTAAAAGCAAAAGGCTTAACCAGATAATCATCGGCTCCCGTATCTAGCCCTCTGACCCGGTCCTCTACAGTGTCTTTAGCCGTCAACATCAGGATGGGGGTATCAATTTTCTTGGCACGAAGCTCATGGCAGACTTCGATGCCATCTTTATTGGGCAGCATGATGTCTAGAATGATGAGATCATAAGGATTGACCTCGGCAAGATATTCCCCTTCCTCTCCGTCGTAGGCTAAGTCAACAGCGTAGGCTTCTTCCAGAAGCCCCCGCTTGATGACAGCACAGAGCCGTCGGTCATCATCAACGACCAAAATTCGCATGACAGACTCCCTAAACACATCATATTACACCAAGATGAACATGAGATGAAATGGCTTAATTGTATGCTTTTTCTACCGTTCACTTCTAGTTCATGGTGGGTTCATGTTGGTGTGATAAGCTTGATTTGCGCTAATGTAAGACAAGAAAGGAGGTGATACGCCAATGCGCAAACGTAAATGGTTCATTCCGGTGGTGCTGTCCATAGTGCTAATCGGAGGCATAGCTGGGGGAGTGATGGTTGCCGCAGATGATAGCTCCAGCAATGTTGACCAACAAAGCGAACTTTCCGATCGACATCAGGCGCTTCTGGACAGAGCGTGTGCCATCTATCAAGAGAACATAGGTGTGGCCATCGACCCAGAGCAATTGAAGGATGCTCTGGACCAGGCTCGAAGCAAGCTACAAGAAGAAGCTCTAGAAAGCCGGCTGCAGAACCTCGTGGAGGATGGCAAGATGACTCAGGAAGAAGCCAACCAGTACTTGGAATGGTGGCAGTCGCGGCCCGACATCGAAGTACCATTACCAGGACTTGGCGGACCCGGTCCTGGGGACGGCATGATGTGGGGCAATGATTTTCGGAGTGGGATGGGCCGGCTTTAGCTGGCGAAGAGACCCATCCTGGCAACATAAGGCAAACTGAGTGATTTGGAGAAGTGAATGTAAGACAACCTAGACTCACTAGCTTACCGGCTTGTATAGCCAGCCTGCTTCTGTTCCCTCCTTTCCGCTATGGTGTTAGAGGCTTCCAAATGGAGGCCTCTAATACTATCGGGATTTTAGATAAGGGGATATTTTGTGAAATGATTGCTGTATAGGGAGGCGTGCCTCTGATGCTTCCGATGAAGCAGGCAGTGAGTAAGCCAGCGAAGCAGAACTTGCTTGGGAAAGGGGGTGGGTCTTCCCTCTCTCCCTTGCAGGACCGGGACTCAAGTCTGGAAAGACATACTTCGAACCGAAGTGAAGGAAAAGAGTGAGAGCAAAAAGTAAAACAAAGAACAGCACGCGACTAAAGGAAATAGTCGATAACAGTTTGTACTGTGCTTTCATAACAGGAGGTGTCGAAGATGAATAAGATAAAGAGGATAAAGTGCATTGTAATAGGCGCCCTTTTGCTTGTTAGTATCAGCCTGGTTGTTGCCTGCACAATAGCTAGCCCCCCCAGTTCCGCCTCAGGATATCTGTATATTGACGAAGGAATTGGCTCCGAGCTTAGTACCCAGGATTTAGTAGCAAAGGTGGCTCCTGCCGTGGTTTCTATTGTCGTTGAAACGGTGAGTTACAATTGGTTCTGGCAGGCAGTTCCTCAGACAGGAGCGGGAAGCGGGATAATCATCAGCTCAGATGGCTATATTGTAACCAACAATCATGTGGTAGAAGGTGCCCAAAGAGTGACCGTAACTCTTAGCGATGGAAGTGTTTTTGCGGCGACTATAGTAGGTACAGACGCGCAAACTGATTTGGCGGTAGTGAAAATCGACGCCAGTAGTCTTTCATACTTACATTTTCTGAGCAACTCTCTGGAGCAGCTTGGGGTGCTTGATCCGGTGGTAGCTGTGGGAAACGCTCTGGCTCTGCCGGGAGGTCCTACCTGGACTGCCGGCGTAGTCAGCAACCTGGGACGCTCTATCGAAGAGGAAACCGGAGTGGTGCTCAATGACATTATTCAGACTGATGCGGCTATTAACGCAGGAAATAGTGGTGGACCGTTACTAGACGCAGCAGGGCAAGTGGTCGGCATCAATGTGGCTATCGCCAGCAATGCTGAGAATATTGGCTTCGCCATAAGTACTGATACTGCTATCCCTGTAGTGCAGAGCCTGATAACCCAAGGAAAAGTGGTTCGCCCTTGGCTGGGAGTGTCAGTGACCACGGTCACCCCAACTATCCAACAGTACTATCACCTCTCAGTCGACGCGGGAGCGCTCATTATCAGTGTAGGCAGTGGTAGCCCGGCGGATGAGGCTGGACTGAGAGCGGGTGATGTTATCACTAATATGGACGCGGAGGATATCAGCACTGCCGCGGAACTGACCTCAGCCATAGGTTCCCATCAAATCGGTGACCAGATTGAGATTGTCTATTACCGTGGGAATGTACAGAAAGTAGCTAATGCCACGCTGGAAGAGTCCCCGTCTTAGGACGACTTGAATAGATGAAGGAAGAAAGCAGATCGGCGCAGGCATCAGAGCGTCTTACCTAGCCAAACCGGGCTACAGCTACTTCACCATTTTCTATAACGACGGTCATCGTGCGGCCACAGTTGGGGCAGGTAAGTGGCCCACTGTAGTTAGCTTTAGATGGCTCCAAAGGGATCCCTTTGCCACAGCCCAGGCAGATTACTCCTGAAGAGCTTCTTGGAGCAGCCTGATGCTGTTTCTTGTGGCTAGCTAACTGCTCTATAGTGGCGAATTCGATTCCGCAGGCAACACACTTGAACCGCATTTCTCTCCTTAGGGCACTCGCAATGTCCGACGTCGCCCAGTTATTAAGCTTATTATCCCACAATCATAGCATAGTGTTCTTCGCCGATGAATATCCGGGCTCAGGTCTGGCGAATCGTTAGATTGTTAGGCTGTAGGTAACAATACGAGTTAATGTGTGATTCGACCCTCAAGCGCACTCTGGCGATTTGCTACGCCGTCTTGTTGCCCATGTGGCCAGCACAACTAACACTAGCACGAGCAAGCCTACTACGGATGTCTTCTCCGCCGTAGTGCTGTTGGTCACTACAGCGCTCATCGCTGCAGGTCACAATAGCCCCGTCCCGCCGCTGACTTCAGTGTAGGATGGCGAGTCGTGAAGTCGGCTACTGGCAGGCTGACCGTGTAACAGCAACAGTGCGGTAGGCGCAGGGCTTGTGCCCGCCTCTATAGCTATGGACTCAGTCAGTCCACGTCTGGTGAATTCCTCATCCTAGTACAGCGGTGATTCAGTAGGGACCCAACCTCATCGGTGTCGAGTCAGGCGCACGACTGGTGTTGACATACAGATAGTATGAGCCAGCGGGCGGATTCACGATGCCAGCGTCTTGCTTGAAGACCACTGTGACTGTGCCAGACGCTATATGCTGTGGCACAAGGAAGGTCACTTTCGTGCCGACAACTGTGACGTCAACTCCGAAAACGTCGTGACCATTGACGGTAATGTTGCCCGTCTGCCAACCGGTTTGTGGGACGGTGGTGCCTTCAGGAAACATGATGGTGATGCTGTGGACTCCGGAGGATAGACTGGCGTGGATGTCAAACGTGATCGCATATTCCGCCGTCATCCCCTCACAGTTGGGTACAACGGTGACATTTCCCGTGATCCCCTGCTCGTCATAGACAACAGTCACACCTCTCCCCTTGAGTTCAGGGATGTATACGTTGATTGAGTTCCAACTCAGCGGGTTTCCCTGCAGGTAGATGGCATCTCCTTCACCGAATCCCTCATTCTGCACCAAAGAGCTGATGTTGGCTATCTGGTTCAGATCAAGCTGTAGGTACGTCAGGTTGACGCAGAGCTCCAGACCAGCGAGATCCGAGATACACCTTTCTGAAGCAGAAAGCGAAGTGAGCCCCTCCAAGTCTGAAGGGTAGACGGGACCCTCGGGTATATCGACGGCTTCCCTTACGGCTGCCTCCAGGTTGGGGTCGGCGAAAGTCACCGACTCTCCCTCCTTGAAGTTAGCCGTGACGGTGCAGTCTCCGTTCATCGCGATGGTAGTTGTGGCAACGCCGACATTGGCAATGTTAGCCACATCCCCGGTCCAGTTGACAAATTGGCAGCCAGCCTCAGAAGTTGCCACCAGGTTGACGACTGTTCCCTCTTCATAGTCAAAAATCCCCTCGCCGGGGTCGGTTACCTCCCCACCTACCGTGCTGGAGATGATGAGATCGTACTGGGTGGGTGCTATCAATACGAAATTGGCTGTTACGGAATAGTTGTCGTCCATGGTGATGCTGGTTGTGGCATCGTTGATATCGTCAATGGTGTCCACATCACCTGTCCAGTTGACAAATACGTGACTAGCATCTGGAATCGCCACCAGGTCGACCACATCACCGTCGTCATAGGCAAAGGTCCGCTCACCAGGGGTGGTTACCACGCCGCCTTCGGTGCGGGAGATGGTGAGGTCGTACTCAGTAGGAGAGGAAACACAGCCTGCCATCCCGGCAATGAAGGCTACCGTAATCAGGAAGATGCTAATTCGTTTCATGCATATGACCCCTAAGGGGCTATTATATCACTAGTGAGGCAATTATCAATAGGTTGCCACGGCCGGGATGCACCACGGCAGTCAGGAGCAACAATATGGATTTCGTTTCGACGGAGTCATGTTGCGCAGCCCCGAGGAATGTTGGGTAACACTTCAGGCTTCTGTTGCAGAACAACAAAACCTAGTACTTTTTCTCACTCCAAAGCCCTATTGACTCCCGGATACTCGCTCAGTAAGATTGAAAGCTGGCTACCACAGGTTCTGTTCTTATATATTTGAAAGACATGAATACATTGAAGATTCCCAAGTCTTTTCGCATTGAAAGTCGAACCGTTAGATACACTCTCTACACCCTATTTTGCGTAGTAGTTACGGACGGACTGCTCACCCAGTTTTTGGTGACAGGTGGATACGGAGAAGAAGTGAATCCTTTCATGAGAGCTTGGATAAGCCACGGGGGGTTTCTGGCTATAAAGGTATCAGGTGCGTTTCTAGCCACCTTACTTTTATGGATTAAGTATAATGCAAAACCTAGGCTCGTATATGCAATTACGGTGACATTTTTGGTATTTTATACAATCATTGTATTCTGGAACCTGTTTGTATTTTTTGTTACTGTTTGACCAACCTATCTCAACAAGGCATCGCAATCACACAATAGTCAGAATTGCTGGGTCACCATTCGATGTTTTGTTTAGAGAGACTATTGACTAGTTATCATCTTGATGTTATTCTCAGAAACAAATATTAAGTGCAAGGAGGTTCAAATGCAGGCATATTGCATGAAATGCAGAAAGAAGGTTGAGATCAAGAATCCAAAGGCTATCAGAATGAAGAACAAACGTCCTGCGACTCAAGGTGTGTGCCCAAGGTGCGGGACTAAGGTATTTCGCATAGGTAAGTAGAGCAGGCAATCTTGGAGTAAGGGCATTACCAAGTAGCCCTCATAATACTAATAAGTAAAAGTGGCTGCCAATGGGCTAAACATTTTGGCTTTTTGGTGTGCCTCGATGATGGGTTGATACATTCGCATGTCAGGTATTGACAGCCATATAAATGAGGACTAGACCTAAGCTTTGACACCTGAAACTGCCTTAAAATCACATATTGAGATGAGGCGATGATAGAGGGGCACCAGAACGTTACAAGAAATTCGAAGGTTGCTGGTGCCCTTTTAGTTAGAATCACAAGTCACTGAAAGGCAGGTGATGCCTATGCCAAACCGAAGGGGGCTTCTTCGCCTGCGGGCGGCTAAGGGGTTCACCCGCCCTGTTTCAATAGCCCGATAAACCCAAGAGGAGGTTCTATCATGGACAAGGAAGCCATTATCCCCGCCAACTTGCCGAGCTGGGCGAAGAAGATGTCACTGCCCTTGTCACCGGCCATCAAAGCCGGGGGCTTCGTGTTTGTGTCCGGCTACCCTGGTTATCGAGATCGCAAGACGGAAGCGCTGCTTGAGGGCGTAGAGGCTCAGACAAGAGAGACATTGGAGGTAATCAAGGATACCCTGGAAGCCGCCGGCTCGTCCTTGGACAAGGTAGTCAAGGTCACCGTGTTCATGAGAAATGCCCAGGACTTCCCCAAGATGAACGAGGTCTATCGGACGTTTTTCCCGAAAGACATGCCGGCGCGCTCCACCGTCCTAGGCGCCTTGGCACTGTCGGAAATGCTGGTTGAGATCGAATGCATAGCGATGGCGTGAGGTGGCTATCGGTGCAAGCAGACTAAATTGTCCTATTGTTTATCAAGCATTGTTGCTTTCTGTGCAACTGAGTAACAAAATAGGTTATTGTTTCCTAAGTTGAAAAAATGCCCTGCTGTGTGGCAACAAGCCCTTGTAATCCTAGCCATCCTAGAGAATAGCGTATACTTTGTAGGCGACCCCTGTGGGTAGGAATTGACCGATGCCCACTGCCACCACCCGGTTTAGCCAGCCATACTTTTCAGATGCAGTCTCGAATACCGGCGTTGTGCGGAAGTAATATTCTGAAGGGTCTACAGCCTCGCCCATCAAAATCCGTCCCAACATGTCAGTTTGTATAGTAGATAAACCGCGGTAGTAGGCGTAGATTATGTGGCCATCATCGGTGCGAAAGGCAACCCGCACGTCTAAAACTATCCCTCCATCAGGTCGGATGATGGGCCAGTCGCCTCCTCCTGGAAGCACAACACCCTTGACTTTTGGCCCCTCCAACGTGCCGCCTGTCACGTAAAAAATTCTTCTCATACCGTGCGGCGTGGTTCCTACGTCTACTGCGCCTGCCCAGTCCAAATCCGCCTTGAGGTCAAATAAGAACTCCGTTTTCACATCTAACATTGCCCCCCCTTTCAAACGCCTATTGTACCAAGGTGGTATCAAAAAAGCTCCTATCATTCAAGTTGACTTTAACGACAATTGCGGCAGGCAACCAAGATATTATCTGCCCGTACACATTTCGCTAAGTCGTGCGGTGGCCAGGCTTCTCGAGCATCAGAGGAAGCCATTTCAGTATTCTGCGAGCGCCTGAATCTCCATTGAGAACCCTCAACAGACTGGAAACATGTCCTCAGGCCTGTTCACATTTGTCTGCGGGAATATTTACAGAAACCAAGCTAACCAGCATCAACCAGCCCGATTAGCAAGGGGGTAACAAAGACCTCTATGATTGCTGCAACGGCAAGCCCAGGAAGAATCCACCTCAAGCAAACTTTAAGGCAATCTGACAACTGTAATTTGACTCGGCTCTCTCTTCGTACTAGCCACCTAAGCGATTCCATACCTACCGTGAGGGCCAAAGCGGTGGCTAGCAAGATCGCTGGAATCTCGATCACACCATGCGGTACAAAGCTAGCCATAACATATCTCCATCCCGTGACTGATTCAAGCGCGGAGCCCAAGCCTCCGAGGATAAAGCCGTTTAGGCCTACAAAAAATAGAGGTGGTAGTCCCAGTAGGATACCTGAGAAGACTAGTCCGAGAGCCTTGATTGCGTTGTTGATGAATATTATTAAGACCAGTAGGATAGACAGCTTACCCGTCGATGCCAGGGGCTCTAGTACAGCGCCGAGCTGTCTCATAAGCTCCTCAATGGTATTCTGACCAATAAGCGTACCTAATACAAGACTGACAAAAAATATGGCAGTCGCCAATATAAGATTCCGAATCAACACCTTCTGTCTGATTATCTGAGTTATCTGCATGATTCACCGTAAAGCTAAGCAGTCATTGTATCGAACCCTACTGATTTCGCCAAGGTCACAAAATGGCTCAAAGTTCAATCGACTACGATGATATGGAAATTCTTGTAGCTATTGATTAATCTACGGTGTGAGGAGTATAATTTGCAGTTAAGCTACAGGCTAAGTATTCGAGAAATAACCCCAATAATCACTAAATAAATTAACGAAATTCCAGTACAAGCATGGCTATTTCGAAAATGCTTTGTATTTGAAAGATTGTATTACTATTGCTCTGAAACCGTGAGATTGGGAGCGAGCTAAAAAGTGAGTATAAAAAGCGATGATTTGCAAGAAGCCGTAGAATCAGTGAAAGCCAGGAAGTCTGAGGAACGGATGGTTCCAACCATCTGTTCATTATGCGGCCCAATGCCGGGATGTGGACTGAACTGCTATGTTAAAGACGGCAGACTGATAAGAGTTGAGGGTATGAAGGAGGCTCCTACGAACAAAGGAACATTGTGCCCCAAGGCATTCGCCTCCGTGCAGTGGCTCTATTCGCTGCAACGTCTCAGGTACCCTTTGAAGCGTGTTGGGAAGAAGGGTGAAGGTAAGTTCAAGAGGATCACCTGGGATGAAGCTCTTGATACTATTGCCGGCAGGCTCAGTGAACTCAAGGAAAAGTACGGGCCGGAATCTCTGGCTATTCTCGCGCCGCAACGACGCAGCTATTGTGATTATTTACAGCGATTCCTGATTGCCCACGGAAGCCCAAATTATGGCCACAGTGGCCTCTGTTTTATACAGGCAGCTTTCGGGTTTGCCTATACTCTGGGATGGCCTTGGCTCAATAGGATCGGTGCAGATTATGAGCATGCTAACCTGATTGTGGTATGGGGTGCTAACCCCGTCTATTCTGCAGGACCTCTGGGCAACCTGAGAAGAATCTTGAATGCCAAGGAGAGAGGTGCCAGGCTCATAGTGATTAAGCCTGAGATGCAGCCGGATGCGGCCAAGGCGGATATCTGGGTTCCGATCAGGCCCGGCACCGACGGTGCCCTGGCGCTGGCAATGCTACATGTCATAATCAATGAGAACCTCTACGATGCAGACTTCGTCTCCAGGTGGTGCTACGGTTTCGATAAGCTTGTACCTCATATACAGAAATACACCCCAGAGTGGGCTGCGGCGATAACGGGACTGTCAGCCGACCAGATAAGAGAAATCGCCAGCTTATACGGGACGATGAAGCCCGCATGTATTCTTGCCGGGAACGCATTCGACCAGATAGCAGACTCCAATAACGCAGTACGGGCTGTGGCAATACTGATAGCCATAACCGGCAACCTCGACAGACCCGGGGGCAATGTTGTATCCACCGGGAGTACCATGCCCGTAGTTAAATCCGTACATCTCAGGGAGAGATATACCCAAGATTTTGTAGACAGGCTGGTAGGCCCGGAAATAGCCAGTTGTTTTCAGCCCTTCATGGAGGGTACATCTTCCGCTTATTACCGCTGTTTTGATAGCGTTCTCACCCAAAAGCCATACCCTGTCAGGGCGATAATCGCTCCTGGAACTCAGCCCACGGTAATTACTCGTGGCAGCAAGAGGGTGGTGGAAGCGCTCGAGAAACTGGAATTCCTCGTGGTTATTGATGTGATGCAGAACTCGTCAATGCCCTGGGCTGATATCGTTGTCCCTGTAGCCACCATGTATGAATGCGACCATCCTTTTGAAGTAATGGGTAACTGGATAATGGCGCGAAACAAGGTTATTGAGCCGCTGGGGGACTACAAGTCGGACTACGAGTTCTGGCTTGACCTGGGCGTCAAGATGGGGTACGGGGAGGACTTCTGGGGTGGAAGTATTGAGAAGTGCATGAACTACCAGCTGGAGAATTTTGGCATGACCATGGAAGAGCTAAGAACACACCCTACAGGTATTGTCTATGAACCAAAACCCATGGTTTACGAGAAGTATGAGAAAATATTCGCCACTCCCAGTCCCCGGCTTTCAAACGCTCCTTATCTCCCTCAGGGCAAAGTGGCAATCTACAATACTACGTTCGAAGAGAATGGGTTCAATCCACTACCAGAATGGGTAGAGCCGCCCGAGAGTCCAACGGCTACACCGGAGCTCTTAGCGAAGTATCCTCTTGTTTTTTTTGACGCACATACTTCGGACGTATATAACCATGCGTGGTTGCATAATCTGCCTTGTCTACGCGAGATTCAACCTGACCCATGGGTACACATACACCCAGAGACAGCTAAGGCACGAGGGATAGAGAACGGTGAATGGGTAATTGTCGAATCACCACATGGCTGGATGAAGGTGAAGGCTCTCTATTTCCACGGTATACGGCCAGACGTTGTTATGGGCCTCCACGGGTGGTGGCAGGGCTGCGATGAGCTGGGATTGCCGGGCTATCCGATACTGGATGGAGGCGCAAACGTAAACGTACTGTACAGTACTGACCCGGAGAAAGCTTTTGACCCAATGGTAACGGCTATGCCCAAGCAGACCCTGGTCGAGGTGAGAAAAGCATAGGCTTGCGGACCGGTAGCTATGAACTACCGATCATAGTAAACGAAGGGATGATACAGGCAATGGCAAAGCAATGTGGCTTCTACTTCGATGCAGATAGGTGTGTCCAATGCCGCACTTGTGAAGTGGCCTGCAAGACCGTACGTGATCTGGAGCCGGGCATAAAGTGGATGCGAGTCGTTGACATTTGGGGTGGCGTCTACCCGAATATCAGCAGAGATTTCTTCACCCTGGTCTGTATGCACTGTGGTAAGCCGCCCTGCATTGAAGTGTGTCCCACCGGAGCTATACGCAAGCGGACTGAGGACGGTATCGTCATCGTTGATAGGAACAAATGCAACGGTTGCCAGGACTGCTTGGCGGCATGTCCTTACGGCGTGCCCCAATTTGGTCACGACGGCATCATGCAGATGTGTGATTTCTGTTCAGGGATCGACGCAGAGCCGGCCTGTGCAGCGTCCTGCCCTACTGAAGCTCTTAAACTTGGCACCCTTGATGAGCTGCTGGAAATGGCAAAGGGGAAGGCGGCCAGGAGAATGGACGGTCCTGCCGAACCATCTGTCATTGTTGCAGGTCAACTACAGCTTGATAATTTGGTTGTCTGACCCTGGTTCACCTATGACGAGCAGTCTCACTAAAGACCTGATGCAAAGGCAACTGCCGCGCCAATCCAGCAAAAGGCCGTGATGGCTGTAGTGCTAGCATAGAAGGCCTTGGGCTTCGCAGTCATGAGTTGCCAGAACCTGGGTCGGAGCTGCATGCTTACCAGATGTCCGAGAAGCAGCAGCGAAGTACCTACAATAGCTAAACCTGTGCCATCGGTAAGTGCCGCAGTGAGCCTCTCAGCAAATCCCCAGGATGCCCAGTTACCCATACCTATGGTCGATGCCAGGATGGCGTAAAGGATGGCACTGAGGTATCCTGCTGAGATGCCAGCAGCAATGCGCGCCTTGATGCTGCTTTCGAAACCTTTAGACAACAGGCTGACCACCACGGTGAAGCCCAGTGCTTCCAGAAGGATTGCTGAGGCGGGGTTAACCACGAAGGGAGCAAAGATAGGTTGGCCATAAATCAGGGCGCTCAGCGGCTTGAACAGGGCTGCGATGACACCTAGCCAGAATACGAGCTTGGGCCGCCGATACATGACGACAAATGTTGCCATGATTGCCATGGCGATGCCCCCCGTAATTGCCCCTTTGTATGTGAAGTGGACAAGGTGTAGAAACCCGCCCAGAGTAGCTTCCACAAGCCCCCAGATCGAACCAAAGACCAGAATCCCAATGACTACACGCAAAATGTCTCCTGACTGTGATACTGTTTTGAGTTTTCTCAATGCCTGCATCTTCCAGCTCCTTTCCCGAAGTTGCTATTGAGAATATCATGCAGCCTGTTGGCAGTCAAGAGATGAGGGGTCTCTGCTAACTGGGCGCAGATAGCTTTGGACCGCGACAAATCCAACGAGCATTTTCCTCCGATGGACCTCTACATTTCTTAAGCCATAAGACACCTTTTGTATCATTTTAGTCTTTGCAGTACCTCGCGTATCTTCGTGCTCGAGTGGTAATGATATTGAGTCCAGTGGCAGATCACAGATTTGCTGATTCTTAGTCAAATGCGATGAAATTCCCGAAAAAGCTATTGACTAATCATTATATTGATGTTATTCTCAGAAACAAATCTTAAGCGCAAGGAGGTTCAAATGCAGGCATATTGCGTGAAATGTAGAAAAAAGGTTGAGATAAAGAATCCAAAGGCTATCAGAATGAAAAACAAACGTCCTGCGACTCAAGGTGTATGCCCGAGGTGCGGGACTAAGGTATTTCGCATAGGTAAGTAGAGCTGGCAATCTTGGAATAAGGGCCTCGCCGGGTAGCCCTCATCATATTGATAACAAAACTGGCTGCCAGTCAGCTAGACGTTTTGGCTGATTGTTACCCCCGTTTTAGTCATCCGCAATAGTGTGCCTTGAAGCTTAAATGGGTGGGAACTCCTCTTGCTTGGGTGGCTTCCATCGTTTTGATTGCAGGGTAATGAGGGCGAAAGCTGCCTTCAATGGCCCAGGACCTCTCATAACATATAGACGGTTATTGCTTACTGTAGGCTCCATGAAGAGAGAATCTCATGATGCAGGACAACCGCAACGAACAATACGCCGCCGCTCACAGCCAATGCGCAGGGGCAGGGATTACTTCCCGCTCTGCACCTGTCGGTAGTGGTCACCCAGCCACCCTCAGTGCTGAACATGGTGAGATCCTATGATGGAGTTGCAGCGGCAAAAGACACGGCATTTACGAAAATTGTCTTGCCGTCGTCGGTCCACACGGTCATATCTGTATACGCTTGGGGCCCCAGGCTGGCCAGGAGGACGTGCGTGCTCCCACCATATGTGCCCACCGCCACTGCATCACCGTGTATTCCCGAATCGGCAGAGCCAACCTGGGCTACGGTGTCGCCGGAGTAGTCCCAGAACCAGGTATGGTCACAGTCGCCGCCGGTGATGATTGGTATCTCATCATCTACGCTCCAGCCAGCAAAAATGGGGTGCTCCTGCGTCACCTTGTAATACACATCGCCCGACCAGTAGTCAGAGCTCTGTTCAGCCGGGTCACCGGAATAGTATACCAGCAACGATACCCCCCACGGCGCCCAAGTCGGATACGAGCTGGTGAAGACGGCTCCCACCCCGTTATCGCTAGCGGCGTCCAGAAAGGCCTGGAAGTCAATCGATCCCGGGTCATAGGGCGAGTTTACCACCACCACATCATAGCCGCCTATATCGGAGATTGCATCCCAGTCCCTTTCCTCGGCCCAAATGTTGTTGATGCGGAGAAGGTCGGTCAACTGGGAATAGTAATCACCCAACACTGCCGCGACCGCCAGGGGCTCAGTCATGGAAGCGCTTATCTTCTCGGACGGTACGGCCAGAAGATTTGGGGCGTCCACGTTGAGGGTCTGCTCACCGAACTGATTGACGACCTGTACCTCCCTCTGGAAATCCCCGCCTTCTATCCGGTAGAGTACCCCATGCACCTCCGGATACAGGATCTCCGTTACCTCCCCGTCGTGTATTATCCGGACGGGATTGGCAAAGAAGGCAGGTTCATACACCGTGACCGTTTCATCGCCGAACTGGTCGTTCAGACCGACCTCCGCCTCAACGGACCGGCCTTGTGTGACCTCATAGAGCAGGAAATAGTCGAGAGCTACGGGCGCGTCATGGCCCTCCTGCTGGGTTGGTACAGCCAGTCCCACCGGACCGTACACTGTCAGCATCTTCTCGCTAAACTGGTTGTTCACTCCCACGTACCACACCTGAGGCTCCTCTTCGTAGCTTAGGTTGTACACAGTGAAGTGGCGGTCGGCGCTCCAGATCGGCGTCGTTACATAGCCGTGCACCTTCTCAACAGGATCGCCGAACCCCCAGCACGACCCCACCGTTGCGTCGACAGCGCCAAATTGGTCCTCCAGGTACACAGCCTCCCCAATGTACGTCTCCGAGTTCGCCTGGTAGAACTTAAAGTGGTCGGGCGGCGGCTGAAAATTGGCGGTGACGGTTACGTCTTGAGCCGGCATGGTGAAGGTAGTCTCGGCAGCATTTGCATCGGCAAACGTGCCCGCCGGCGCCGTCCAGGTAACAAATTGACAGTCCGCAGCGGCCACTGCTTCTACGCTGACGACGTCGCCCGCCGCATAGGGTGAATCATCGAACAAATCAGTTGCCGTTCCTCCTCCCGCAGGGATTGCCGCCATGCTGAGGTCATAGCCTGCCGCGAAGTTGGCGGTGACCGTTACATCTGCACCGGGCATGGCGAAGATAGTCGACGCGGCATTCGCATTACCAAAGGTGCCCGCCGGCGCCGTCCAGCTAACGAACTGGTAGCCCGTCTTGGCTTCCGCTTTTATCTTGACGATAGTGCCTTCCGCGTAAGGCGACCCTTTCGTCTCATCAGTTGCTGTTCCACCCGAAGCAGGGTCTGCTGCCATGGTCAGGTCGTATCCACTAGTACCGCAACTGGCACCTACCATCCCGGCAATTAAGCCTATCATAATCAACAACAAGCCAAGTCTTTCTGGGTAATGGTGTCTCCGCAAACTAAGCATCGGCTTCATATCTCATTTCCTTTCCGCTTACCCAAGCAGTAGTCTTCAGTCAAAAACTAAGACTCACCTCAATCATCTTAGGCGGCGCCTATTCATATAGTATCGCCCCACCTACCCAAACAGCCCCCCAAGGGTCGGTTGTCTCTCGCCATGCCACCAACACCTCTTCCCTCCAAATTTCGACACTAAGCAGCGTCCAATCGCCAGTCTGTTTCTGGAAGATTACCGCGGCCGCATTAGCCTCAAACGTGTACTCTTCGGGAACTTGCCCTTCTACGGTGTAGGAGTCTTTGGTGTGAACAATTTTCTGGGTATCTGGATCGTAATGAAGAAACCACACCTCGTACTCACCCGTAAAATTCAACCCATCCGTGCCACCAACCTTGATGGTGAAGTCTCCCGTAAGCTTTTCCATCATGTCAGCAATCATGCTATTAATAATGCCCTCCTGAATACCCCCACAACCCATCGGCAGCAGGAGCAGGGCGAGGATTGGGACGAGAAGTAAAAGCCTTTTCATGATGTCCTCCCTAAACTATCTTGCTCATCATTATGGACCTTTGCCCATGCACTTAGCCCTTAATAAGTGACAAGTATTTCAGCCACCAAAATACTGGGTAGCACTATTCTACGGGCCTCCTGCTACCATGACAGCCCCCCAAGGGTCCGTTGTACTGGCTGAGTCTTGCAACACCCCTTCCTTCCAAATCTCGACCTGAAGCAGCGTCTCATCGCCAGTCTGTTTCTGGAAGAATCCCCCGGCCACCATAGCCTCAAAAGTGTACTCTCTGGGGACCACTCCTTCTGTCGTGTACCGATTTGTGATGACATCCCACGTATCGGTATCTGAATGATACTCATAGAAATTCACCACGTACTCACCCGTAAAATACAGCCCAGCCGTGCCACCAACCTTGATCGTGTACGTCCCCGTTGCGTGTAGGGTTATCTTGTCAAGCCAATCCTGGGTAATTTGCTGAGTATCCGCGCAACCCATCGGCAGCAGGAGCAGAGCGAGGATTGCGATTAGTAGTAAGAAGCTTCTCATGATGTCCTCCCTAAACTATGCCGCTCATTTTTTGTATAAGCCTTATCCGACTCTCACCACTATTGAGGTACTTTGCGACCTGGGTCGGGCTCATCTGGCTGGCCGCACTCATAAGCAAAAACCTTATCTGGTATAGTGATACACAAGTAGCACCTGGGGAAACCTTTCATATCAGAGTACCAATTCTTCAGAAGAAAGTCAATACCCGTGCTGGCTGACCACATAGGTAACACTGGCCTACGGATTCTAGCAAGTTCTTTTTCCATATACTGCATGGGAGTAAGATAGGCAAGAGATTGGTGCGGTGGGCAAGACACACTATAGCGCCAAGGGGGTCACAAAGGGGTAGATTGTTGCAGCAGAAGTACCAAGGCAGGCTTGTTTTGGACTGAGGAGAACAATGCAGGCCGCCGCGCAGTTGTAAGAGTCAGACGCCGACTTACTCTGTGCGCGCTACTCTTTGGCCATTCGCGGGCGACTGCTGGAACCGAGCATGAAACACATTTGCCTGGCATTTACTACAGCTTTGTCCTGGTAGCAGTTGTTGAACAGGGCATGCATCTCCCTGGTTTGTTGGGAGATTTCAGCGATCTTGCCGGCCCAGGGTTGAAGCTCCTCTTCGCTGTAAAGGTAATTGAAGCGTTCAGCCGGGCCGATGCCTTTCTTCTCCCACGTCTCACTGTTCCTCCCGTGGAAGCGGACCAGCCCAATGTCAGACGTTACTTCGGCGACAGGAGGCACACTCGACTTGAAGCCCTGAGGTTCATCGACACACACAAATGGCAGGTCGTTGCGCCTGAGAAAACCAAAGGTCGCGGCGCGATTCCTTTCACTCAGCCACACGTTGTTTCTGAACTCCATGGCCAGCCGGTACTGCTGCAGTTTTGACTTGCAGATCTCAATGTAGTCCAGTCGCTGCGAGCCAGGATAGAACCAGGATGGAAACTGGAATAGCACAACACCCAGCTTGCCAGTTGTATCCAGTGGGAGTAGCGCACTCTCGAATCTTTGCCACAGTTCATCAACTAATTCAGCCGGAAGGTCACGATAATATATGTTGGCTTTTTCCTGCAATTCCGAAGTCAGTTCGTTCCTTATATTCTTGGGTAGGGAATTGATAGGTGTCGGATGCTGGGTGAATATTCTGAAAGCCTTGAAATCGAACACGAAGTCGTCCGGCGTCCGCTCTGCCCACAGATAACTATTTCTCTCATTGGGCAATGCATAGTAACTGCTATCCACTTCGACTATATTGAACTGGCTAGCATAGTATTGAAGGCGGGCTTCCGCCGAGCGCGCAGAATCAGGATAGAAGCGCCCGGAACTGACCAGTGTGGGGTCAGTCCATGAACAGGTACCTACTCGGATCTTTGCCATTTCACTCCTCGAGATTTTCATTTTACTAAGGGTGCGAACTTGAAGCAACACAAGGCCTGTCGGCACTGAACGAGACAGCTCGCGTGCGATTCATGCCGAGGATATTTGTTTTTCCCATTCGTCACGAGGTCGAATTAGCGTGTCAGCGATAATATTCAGGGTATCATTTTGCCTCTGGATTGTTCCTTGAACCAGGACCAATGGCTCGAGCTTGAAGATTTGTCGGTGCCTGTAGTATACGTCTGGTTTGATTATTACGTTTAACATGCCTTCCTCGTCCTCCAGCGTCATAAAGGCAAAACCTTTAGCAGTGGGCGGCCTTTGCCTGGTAATGACATAGCCAGCTATGCGTACTCGAGAATTTGAGGGAAGGCGGGCAACTTGAGAGCTTCTGAGCAAATCATCCCCAGATATGCCCTTTCTGAGAGCATGCATCGGGTGATATTTTGTAGATAATCCCTGCACTTCGTAATCGGCTTTCATCTGCTCAAGGTCGGTAAGGTCAGGCAGGGAAACCCTGGTATCGCCAAATTCTAGAGGCAGTTCTATTGGGCTCTTCTTTTCTAAATGACCAAGTCGCCATAATAGTTGTCTTTTCTGGCAGCCAAAGGAATCAAAGGCGCCAGCGAGGATAAGGTTTTCCACGGGCTTTCTTGCCAGTCTGGCCCTGAAATAAAAATCGTCGAAAGAAACATAAAGGGCGCTCTGCCTCTCGGTCATTATCTGGCTCAGGGCTTTCTCCCCAACTTCCTTTATGTACCTGAAACCAAGTCTGATCCTTGGGCTTCGCTCAGGACAGGTCTTGCCGCCTTCGATAGTGCACCTGTCGCTGCTTTTGTTGATGTCTGCCGGCAGAACTTTTATGCTGTGTCTTTTAGCATCCCGCACAATCACCTCTGGCGAATAGAATCCCATAGGCTGGTTATTGAGCAAAGCGCAATAAAACTCGACTGGATAAGATCTCTTTAACCAGGCGGACTGATAGCATAAGAGGGCGAAACCGGCAGCATGGCTCTTGCAAAAGCCATACTCGGCGAACCCTTCCAGGGCCTGAAAGATGCGACTTGCCTTGTCACTATCTACTCCGTTTCCTTTCGCCCCTTCTATAAATCTCTGCCTCATCTCGTCCATCGCCATTTTTGGTTTCTTCCGAGTCATTGCCCTCCTCAAGGAGTCAGCCTCGCCCGGTGTGAAATCAGCTATGGCAGTAGCAACCTGAATGACCTGTTCCTGGAACAGGATTATTCCTAAGGTCTCTTCGAGTATCGGCTTAAGCTTCGGGTGCAGGTAAGTTACCTTCTCCAAATGTTTCCTTCTTCTAATATAGGGGTGCACCATGTTTCCCTGAAGAGGACCTGGTCTTACCAGGGCCACCTCAATGGTTAAGTCTTCAATAGAGTGTGGCTTTGTTTGCGGCAGGGTTTGCAGTTGAGCCCGGCTTTCCACCTGGAATACACCTATGGTATCGCCCCGGCAAATCATGTCGTAGACCTCTCTATCATCCAAAGGCAATCTATCCCAATCGAGCTTTGTCTGGTGGTTTTCCTCCGCCAGCTGGCAAGCCTCATGAATAAGCGATAGCATTCTTAGACCAAGGAGGTCTACCTTTATCAGTCCCGAATCGGCAATGTCATCTTTATCCCATTGACATACTATCCTCCCTGGCATAGTGGCTTTCTCCAGGGGCACGATCTCACTCAGAGTACGAGATGAAATAATCATGCCTCCGTTGTGAATGGATAAATGTCTGGGAAAATCGGCAATTTCTCGGCAAAGGGAGATAAATTGTTGCCAGGGAGCGGAACTGAAGTAGCTTTCGAACTCCTTGAGACCTGCCAAGTCTTGTTCTATGCTCTTAGCATCATATACTGAAACGGATTTTGCCATCCTATCAATGAGGTCGGGCGGCATTCCCAGTGCCTTGCCGACCTCTCTTATAGCGTTTCTTGCCTGGAAGGTAACATAAGTGCAGACCATAGCAACATGCTCTCGTTCATACTTCTCATAGACGTATTGGATGAGTTTTTCTCTGTGGGCTGTGGATACATCTATATCAATATCGGGAATGGATGACATTTCTTCGTTCAGGAACCTGCCCAGAAATAGCTTGTTCTTGATAGGATCTACCTTGGTTATGCCCAGGATATAAGCCACAATAGAGTTGGCTGCCGAGCCCCTTCCCTGGGCGGGAATGCCGTTTTTTTCAGCATAATCCATGATGTCCCAGACAACGAGGAAATATGCTGACAAGCCTAGTTTCTCTATCAGCTTGAGCTCATAATTGACCTTGGCTTCTATCCCCGGGTTCATGTTTGCATATTTTTTGTCAATTTTCTGCCAGCATAGCTTAGCTAGATAGCTGGCAGCAGTCTCGCCTTCAGGCAGAGGAAAATCTGGAAAACGGTACTGTGAAAAATCTAGATTGGCGCTGCATTTCTCGGTTATGGTAATGGTATTAGAAATCGCTTCGGGGTAGTCCTGGAAAAGCTCTGCCATTTCCTTGGAGGATTTAAGGTGAAACTCGGAGTTCAGTCTTAATGTGTCGCATTTATCTAAGGTCGTTCGATTTCTGATGCAGGTAAGGACGTCGTGAAGCCTGTGGCTTTCTGTTGTAGCGTAATGGACATTGTTGGTGGCAACGTAGCCCAAGTCGAGGTCCTTAGCTAGCTTTACCAGAGCATGACAAATCCTTTTATCTTCAGGATATAGATTGTTCTGAAGTTCTATGTAGAAGTTCTCTTGACTAAAAATATCAATATACCCTCTAGCTGCCTCGTGAGCTTTTTCTGTTCGTCCAGAGGCGATCAAAGTGGTTATTTCTCCCTTTCGACAGCCAGAGAGGCAAATTAAATCACCGGAGTACTGAGCAAGGTCTTTCTTATCAACGGCAGGACTGCCTTTCCTGTGCTCTAGATGGGCTCTGGTTATCAGCCGGCACAGGTTGGAGTAACCTCTGTTGTTTTTCGCTAGCAGTGTAATTTGGCTCCCGTTTTTAAGCGTCATCTCTGCTCCAATGACAGGCTTAAGCCCGGCGGCAAGACAAGCTTTATAGAATGGGATAATTCCGTATAGCCCATCATGGTCAGTCAGAGCTAGGGCAGGTATGCCGATTTCCGATGCGCGAGCCACTAAATCCTCTGGATGGGATGCACCATCAAGGATAGAAAAGTTGGAATGGCAGTGAAGCTCAACGTAGTTATTCATAATGACTAGATTCTCTTTGCTTGTAACCTATGCACTAAGACATGAGTATCAACATCTTTAGTCGTATATGCGTTGCAGATACCAGGCACCGGTAAGCAGATCCCGGTACATTTCACAAACAATGCCCCTCACAGTCCTGACTCGGAAATATTCCCTATCAGTCGCTCTCTTCCACCATCCCTGGGACACTCGCCACTGTTCGCATATTTCTTCAACACCTTCTTTTCCACTCTTATACAAAAAGGCAATAGGCCTGTGCTGGATGTCTTCATTGACCTCCAGCGTTATGGCCTCGTGAAATAGCTTGCTCATCTCTCTTTGACGTCAACTTTAGCGAAGAAAAAAGAATCTTCCGGTAGCAGACATCTCTCTTTGTATAGCACCTGCTTGACTATTCCCTTGCCGTATCTTTGTTGAAGCTGACTTATTGCCGTTATCAGTTTCTCCCAATGTTTTACCTGCGCGTCGAGAAATGAAGCCTGTTTTCCCTCTTCAGAGCACAGATGGGTTAGGGTTAGTGTCATTTTCTCGATAAGAGACGTAAATCTTGCCCTCTCCAGGTAACACTGCAATTGGCGTAGCATCACTTCCTTCGAGCATGTTGCTTCTTTGAAATGAAACGTTCGTTTAACCGTATCGCCGTTGTTGAAAGAAAGGCAGATAGTCAAGCGGCGACAGCATTGCCAGTGCTGCTTTAGCTGCCCTGCTAAGCTGTTCAAGAGGTCACCGGCTCCATTTAAAACAATAGTGAGAGCTTCCGCCGGCGGCTCAAAGAACACCTCGCCTGTGAGGGCTTCCGGCATCTTCCAGGGTATAAGCTTTGAAGAGTCAATGCCATTTGCCAATTCCCATAAGGCTTGACCTTCTCGTCCAAATTGAAGCTTGACTGCTCCGATTGGCAATTTTGCTAGCTCGTCCATTTTGTAGATGCCAAAGAGTTTGAGCCTTCTCAGCGATTCAGGCGAGGCTGGCAGCAAATCTACAGGTAAATTCTGTAGAAATCTCCTTTCCTCGCCATCTGGAACTACAAGGCACTCATTGGGTTTGGCGACTTGACTGGCTACCCGGGCCACAAATTTATTTAAGGCGATGCCAGCGGATGTATGAAAGCCGGTCTTCTCCTCCATAATTTCCATGGTCTCTTTTATAAAACTGAATTCGTCCGGTTCTAAGGTAACGTCCAGGAAGGCACAAGTCTCACCTCCCACTGCTACCACCAGGGCGTATTGGGCAAGGCAGTTTAGGACATGGGTGAAAGCAGCGTTGTATTTATCCTCAGCCAGAGGCAAAAATATTGCTTGAGGACATAAAGCGTAAGCCTGGCGTAAAGGCATGCCTCTCTTAACACCTTGTCCCATTGCCTCTTCTGAGGCGTCGTGAACATCCTTTAGCTGGTAAGGGAAGCCCCCGATGATAATTGGCTTGCCTGACAGTGCATCGTTATCCTTCACTTCGACCTGAACGGCAAAGTTGGGAAAGAAAATACAGCCAATCCTCATTATTCCCGCTCCCTGGAGATTAGGTGATTAGCGACTGAGCCTTCTGAGTACAGCCACCACCTTTCCCTGCACCTCGATATTCTGGGGCTTTACGTAGGTAGGCTTCATTTGCTTATTTGCTGGCTGAAGTCGAATGCGTCCTGGTTCTCGGTAAATCTTTTTTAGAGTTACCTCTTGTTCGTCTTTGAGCCAGACAGCTACCATCTGCCCATTTTCAGCGGTTGGCACAGCTTCCATGACCACGGTGTCTCCGTCATCGATAAGAGCATCAACCATGGAAGTCCCCTTTATCTTAAGGGCGTAGATATTGCTCTTATTTCCTATCATGTCTGCAGTTAGCTTAAGCGTCTCCTCGGGAGGAGTAGTCCAGGTATCTGAATTTGGCACGGGAATCGGCTTTCCTGCGGCAATTGCCCCTAGGAGTGGCACTTCGACAACATCCTTTTTCATTAACTGGATGCTTCTAACCACCTGAGGGTCGCGATGAATACGGCCTTCTTTTTCTAGAGTATTGAGGTGATGCTGGGCCACGGATGTGGAACTAAGGTTACACCCTTTGACAATGTCTCTAACAGTGGGCGCATAACCCCTCTCATCAAAAGAGTGCCGTATGAATTCAAGAATCCTCTCTCTAATCTCGGGCTTTCTCATTATAGCCTCCTGTCACAATTTATATTTAACGAATGTTCTATAGAACAAGTGTATCAATTAAGGTAATGGCTTGTCAAGAGCCCCGGTAAAAGCGAGGGAAATCTTCTCAGCCAGAGGTCAAATGTACTGACTTACTTGCCAGGCTCTCCCGGGTTTATCGCTGCCCAAACAAATTGCTATTCTGTTATCCTCTTAACAAATATTGGAATATCAGCTCGTTTGGATCAAAAGTCATCCTCTGAAGAATGCCTAGCTATGAAGGTAGTAGTAGTATAGAGCGCTATCTATGCTTCATATCCTGTGCTGTATGGACACTTTTTGGGGTAATAAGTAAAATTCTGCTAGCCTTCACGAAACTGATGCAATTATATGGAGGGATAGCAATGAAATTGAGAATATTCTTGATATTCACTATATTTGCAACCGCATTGTCACTGTCATCATGTATTGTAACCTCCCATGATTTTAACGTTGAGATCTCTTGCGATGAGTTTGGCGAGAGTAATCACCGTAGTGGCG
>JBATUN010000013.1:0-35556 GCA_049671165.1 Dehalococcoidia bacterium
GGCCGCCGCGCTTCCTCTTAATCTGTGTTTGGTTTGCAGTCACGTTTTGAGAAACCTCACCCGCGGGACTTGATTTGTCAGGGTAGCACACGAGTTCCAAGCAGAAATTAGCATAAATTCTTCATTCGAGCAAGGAGAAAATGTCACTTCTTCCCCGAATGGAGATCACAAACGAAATCCAAATGCCAAAGGCCAAAGTTCAAACAAAGTCCAAATGTCAAAGTTCAAGGGACATACGGCAGGGCTAGGGGCTAGGGACTGGGGGCACAGTTAGAGACTAGTAGAGATAAGTAGAGATACGTTGGGGATATTAGAGATGAAGATACTGGAGATGGGAGATACAGTAGAGATGCATTAGAGATACAGTGGAGATAGGTTGGAGAGACTGGAGACAGGGAGATTGGAGAGTAGTCAGGAGCCAGGAGCCAGTAGACGGTAGAAGAGATCGTAACTCCCTCTAACTCCCTCTTACCCTAAGAGGGAGAACAGCGAAGAATCGAGATTCTTCACTTCACTCCGCTTCGCTTTGTTCAGAATGACACGGGGGCTCCGCTCCGGTCCATTCAGAAAGACAAAAAGGAATGTCACTCCGAGCGACCTGCGGCGGGCGGGGTTCCCCAAAACTCAGAATCTCTCAATGAAGTGACTGCCATTCCTGCAAGGAAATCTTCCTTACAATAATGTGCTCCACTTCCTTTAGAAGTGCCTTGAGTTGGGGCACAGAATATTCCGGATTGCTGGGGATGGCCAGCGTATGTGTCCCTTAACGCATATAAAAATGACGCCCACCTGGTTCAGGTGGGCTAAAACCCAATCCGGCTAATTTCCTTATGAAAACCCTACGTTTGCACGGCGCCCATTTAGCCATGGGCGATGGTTCCCTCAAGCGCCGGTATGCCCTTGTTCAGGTCGAGTCCGTCTATGACGGGCAAGTGATCACCGTGCCTTATCTTGACCAGTAGCCAGCCTTCAAGAACCGATCTCAGCTCGGTTTGGCATTCATAAAGGGTTTCGCCGAAGGCGATTGTTCCCGGGCACTCAGGAATCTTCCCACAGTAAGTGCCATCTTCGAGCTTTTCATACGTAGCTTTCCTCATGGCCGCCTCGATGTATTCTGTCAACATGACTGTCCTCTGCACCAATTGTAGTCCACGCCGACGAACACTGTCAAAGGAGACTGGAGATTAGAGATTGGGGACACTTAGAGATTAGTAGAGATACAGTGGAGATAGGTTGGAGAGACTGGAGATTGGAGATTGGAGGCTAGGGACCGGGGCTGGGGCTGGGGGCTAGAGACCAGAGACTAGAGAGGGGGCTCATCATGCTCGGGTTATTTATCGTTCAAATAGTCGCAAACCTGAGGAGTCACCCCAAAATGAGTGAATGAAGCATTACTTCAAGTAATATTCCGGGGGCATAATACCTGATTTGTAGCAGGCCTGATTGGTATGGTGTCCCTGGAATTCAAGTTGCCGAGAATAAAGCTAGGTTGTTAGCCAGAAAAACTTAATTCATCCAAAGAGGAAGACCAAGTACAGGTTAATGCAAATCAGCCCTTCTTTTTCAATCTGACTTTCACACCCGAAGGAAACCCTACTTCGACTGCATCGACGTCGAAAGATGAAGTGATTTTATGCCATGCACCGGCTTTCTTAGTGGTAAAACTCATTTCATTACTACTATAACCCCAGCCCACAACATTATGTGCGCAAGCACGATAATAGTACGTTGTGTTAGGTGTTAACCCTGAAATGTTGATGGAATATTCCCCCTTTCCAAAGTTACCAGATTCAGTTACTTGGTAGGCATAACCACTGAGAATCGGTTCAACACTTCTTGGTTTTGCATGGCTCTTAGTATCAAAAACAAAACCTCTTGCATCAACCATAGCTCATCCCCTTCTGACCATATTATATTCGATGCTCTCAAAGTTTTAAAATTGAAACAGGTTGGTAACATTGTACTTAAGTCGGGAATGTGCAATTCTGTCAGTCCAGACATATCCACCCCTCTTGGAGCCCGCCTACCTGACCTCATATACTTTGAGGACTTCGTCACCGTAGTGGTTGATGACCTTGATGGCAATTTTTCCAGTCTTGGGCGCGTCAAAGGGGCGGCTGACGGTGGCGTGCAGTGATGACCAGGCTGCCTCGTCAATTTCAGCCTTGAGTGCTCGTTGCAGCTTCTCGTACGGCTCATCATCACCACAGAAGTAGGCGTGGCGGACAAAAAAGCTCTCCTCGTTGTAGTCGGTGTCGATAAACCAGCAGGCGATGTCATCAGTCGAGCTACTCCGTATTTGACCAGTCGTCGGGTCGTAAACGTCTATACCTTTGATTGCCATGATTACTTTGCCATCTTTCTGCTTCCTGATATCAACATCTGGCTCGCCGAAGACCATGAAGAGATTACCGGCCCCGGTTGTCTTCAGGAGCTCATCTCCCATAGAAAGGTCAGGGTTCATGCGAGTTACGAGAACAGCAAGTTTGCCATAGCGCTTAGCTTCCTCAGAGACATGCGGGTCAAAGGCAAAGCCGCAGATTACTAGTAAGTCAAAGCCGATACCCTTGACCGCTTCTTCTGCCGCTTCTTTAACCAATTCTGTGCCCACGGTGCCATATTCTGGTCCAATGCAGACCGCTACCCGGCGTGTAGTGCCGTCCTTTTCCGTGTACTCACCCTCAGCATGTAGCCACTCTCCAGCGTAGGGGTCAAGGCGGTCAAACTTGAGCCGCTCGTTCTTGACAGTGTTCTGTACCCCGGCCTTCTTGAGGTTATCCAGTATCATGGTCTCAAACTGGCCAACGCCAGCTTCTTTCTGAGCTTCTATCTCTGTAGTAGGTCGCTCTTCATCTGTGGTAAAGACGCGGTGCGGGGAGAGGCTTTCCACAGTGAAGGGGCCGGTGACGCGGATACGCTTGTTATCTTCATAGGGCTGGTCATAGATGGTCTCTGTCTCAGCGTACCGAGCGACAGCGGCATCAATTTCTGCTCTGGTCATGCCCTCTTTGATATCCGGGTTATTGGCGATGGATTTTAGCGTTACATGTGGCACGCGCTTATAGACAAAGCCCTTCTTGACGTCACCCCCAGTCTTGTAGTCTGGTGGCGTCCGGCCGGTAAGTTCTGTCTCTTTCTTAACACCTTCGGGGGAATCCGCCAGCAGGTAGTAAGGGAAACGAGCAGCCATGAGACGGGTGCGTGCCAGCGCCAGGGCTACCCGGCTGGTATCTATGGTTATCCAGCGTCTTCCCCACTGCTCCGCCACATAGGCGGTGGTGCCGCCGCCGCAGGTGGGGTCAAGCACCAGATCACCGGGGTCGGTAGTCATAAGAAGGCAACGTTGAATGATTTTTGAATTGGTTTGGACCACGTACACTTTGTCCTCAAGAAAACTACTCACAACATCTGTCCATACGTTGTTTATTGGTGCTGCCGGAAAGTCATCAAGGTACCTAACATATCCAAGTCTGTTTGCAGTCGCTTCAATACGTCTTCCAGCAAAGAGATTCCTGATACCTTCCAGATTGGTTTTCCAGCTTCCCTTATCAATGCGATACACTTTACCACCAAACTCAACAGGAAATCTCGCGCTTTCTCCGCCTGCCTGACTTGTGAGATTGTCTAACGAATAAAGTCTGGCTCCAACTGAGATGTCACCTTCTTTTTCTCTTGCTGTCGCGACCCTTCGTGTGCCTTCAGCAAGTTCAATATGATTATACGCCGATGGGATAAAACCTTGCTCAACACCTTTTGGCAAATATAACTGGCGGAACTTTATTTTCTCCAAATCCTTTGCATACCAAATCAGATAATCAGACACTGACGCAAGAACGTCCGTGCCGATAGCAGGACTTCCGGCGCCGGTCGTCTTTTTCGCGGTTATTAAACTTACGAAATTCTCGCTCCCAAACACCTCATCCATCAAGCTCCGCACCAGGTGAACATTCTCATCACCGATTTGGACAAAGACACTCCCCGTCTCCGTGAGGAGTTCGCGAGCAACCACCAGCCTGTCACGTAGGTAGGCGAGGTAAGAATGAATTCCCAGCTTCCAGGTATCGCGGAAAGCCTTAATCTGCTCAGGCTGCCGAGTAGTATCACCGGCGCTGCCATCTTTCACATCTCGCTTGCGGGTGCTCACCTGCCAGTTAGAGCCAAACTTGATGCCATAGGGCGGGTCAATATAAATCATCTGCACCCGGCCCTTAAGGCCTTCCTTCTCCGCCAGGGAGGTCATCACTAACAGGGAATCTCCTAGAATCATGCGGTTAGACCAGTTTTGCTCATGTTGATAGAACTCAATGAGGTCTTCAAACTGGATGCCATTGAAGTCGGCAAAAAGCTGCATCTGTGGCTCGGGTTTTTCCTTCTTAGCCTGAGCGCGCAAATCTTCTATGATATACTTTGGATGTATCTTTTCCTGAATATAGATTGGTACAGCAGGGACTTCCAGGTCTTCTGAATCCTGCTCGTCTTTACCTTTCCAAACCAATTGTGGGTCAAGGCAGGGATCACGTGGGTAGAGGATGGTCTTCGGTTCGACTTCATCCTCAGCCACAAAGTCGCGCAGTTCCTCAGTAGGGATATTCGCACGCCGGTCTTTGTGCTTTATTGAAAGTATCGATGTCGCGTTGACGTCTTGCTTTCTAGCCATGGCTTAGTCCTCCCTCGGTTTCGCTCTGGCAGCCACCCCAACGATGGCACCCAGTACCTCAATTATTTCGTCATCGATTTTGTCTTTCGGGACCAACTGGGCTAGTATGTGGTAGTGCGTTTTCCGGAGAAGATTCGGTAAACTCAAGGTCTCAAAGTACTTTTCGAACACACGATCAAGAAACTCATCAGTTGCCTTGATATCCGGTGACCAGGGGTCAGGTCTACCTAGAGTTTTGAGCGCCTTCGAGATTTCATTAATCACACCTTCCATCACTTGTGTTCGGCGATCGGACTCAGCGAGCCCAAAAAGGTCGTTTGGTTGATCATAACGCGCATATTCCAGCAAAACCTCTTTAATACATAAGTAATTTTCAATTTCACATCGGCGCCATTGGTGTACCTGAACGCCTAAATCATCAGGCAGTGGGTAGTCGAGGTGATCAAACAAAGCAATCCCTATTAGATCGTTTTTTGCCTCGCGCAAACCCCAAAAATGTTCCTTTACCTTGTTTGGTTGATTGCCCACGTAATAGACAAAAGGCCGTGCCAACTTCTCTGCTGCAGAATGGGTCAGCGTCTCGGCGAAGGCTCTAAGGATAGCAAGATCAGTGGAACCTTCGAGGTAGAGCACCCAGCCAGTTTGCTCTGCTAGATAGAAGTCTTCGAAGCTGATGGATTTCAGCGATTTCAGTAACTGACTGCCGCGATCGTCGATGCGGTGCGGTTTGCCAATGAAGGCAATCACAATATCTCGGCCAGATGCTTCGTTCAGTATCACCTCTGAATGGCTAGCAGCAATGACTTGCGAACCACTGTTTTCAGCAACCTCTGTAAGCAACTGGTACGTTTGTCGCTGACGAAGTACTTCCAGATGAGCATCTGGTTCATCAAGCAACAAGACTGTTCCAGGGTTGGCGTATAGGTGAGCTAGTAACAACAACGTTTGCTGAAGGCCGCGACCTGACGAAGAAAGATCGAGTTCGGTGCCGCTGGGCTCTTTGTATGCCATGACAATTTCGCTGCGCTCACGGATATACCTGGGCGCTAATAGAATCACCCCAAATAGCCTGTTTATATGTTCGGTTAGCTTTTGCCAATCTACTTTGTTGTCTTGTTTTTGGAAAATCTGGTAACACAAATTGCGCAAGACCTGAGCGGTTTGTCCCTGGCCAAGAAGCCAACCTATTTCACCAGGCTGCTTAGTGAATTCACGGTCGGCCAGGCCAGACATTGGTGGAAGATAAGCAACACGGACATCAGCTGCTTCTGAAGGGATTGGCATTCTTTGTGGTCGTTCGTCCTCAGTCAGGCGCAAAGGACGGCAATAGAAGGATTCCTCATTAGCATAATCAAATTCGAGACCACAGGACCAAGATTTTCCTTGAGTTACACCATCGACAATAATATCAATGCGAATATTTCGTGTTTGTTGTTTGTTGTCTTCATCCCGATAAATATTACGCACGTGCAAATCGTGCCACAAGAGGTTAACGTTCGGAAGTGGAATTGAGATCAGGTCGGTGCGGTTGATCGCCACACCAGGGCGCCTTTCAGGAGAAGATACTCCTCGTCTCTTTTCGTTCCATCTTCTCTGGCCGATATCCCAAAGAGCGAGCGCTTGGAGAGCCGCAGTTTTGCCAGAGTTATTTGGGCCGATAAGCACCACTGAATCGCCAAGTTCGAAATCAACGTTTCCCAGTTTCTTAAAGTTCTTTATCCGAATGTGAGTAATCATATCAGCGCTCCCCCACTTTATTTCCCATCCTGGCCCTGAGCGCACCACGGATGGTGTTCTTGGCATCCCAGGGGTCGCTGATTTCAATAAACGCCCACTGTCCGAAGCTGCCATGATTATTAGCGGCAGGCACCCATAGGTTACGGCCAGTGGATACCTTGGCAGCTTTATCCTTCGTCCTTTCACCAGTCACTTCAATAATGAGATTCAACGGTTCACCAGCTTTGTCTCGAATACGCACCAGAAAGTCGGGAATGTAATTCTTCTCCTCACCGTTCAGTGTGTAGGGAATGGTGAAGCCCAAGTTGTGGTTCTTGACATAGCAAACAACCTCATCCATTTCCTCCAGAGCCTGAGCCATTTTTTGTTCCCATGACTCGGTATCAGCCACAACATGAGAGATGTGGCATTTGGCCGGGTCTGTGGGATAGACTGGACGTGTAGTGTCAAAATCTACATATCGGGTAGAGCCTATGTGATCATAGGGTCGTAGTATAGGCTTCAAGTATTTAGGCCCTTCCTCGGAAGCGACGATGGCGTTATAAATACGGCCAGCGGCACCGTAGGCTAACTCCCTGAGAAGTAACATCTGGATGAAAGTGTTATCCTTCAGGGTAACGCACTCCTTCAGCCAGCGATGGGTAATGGTAAGCAATTGGGGAAATAACCACTGCTTCACATTGTTGTCGTCGTCGCGGAAATATTCCTCCAGAATAAGCTTAGCTAAAAGAAATGCAACCTCCTGCTCTCGGTGCTCCTTTAGACCATAGAGTGTATGCAGACTAATCTCTCCAATAATAGGCGCATTTTCGGTTTTGGTCGGAACATCGGACGTGGAGATTGCCATTTTGGAATCCTCTGTGAAGTGGACAGTCAAGCGTTCCTTGGGGAGGTCATAACGGTAGCCTACCAGACGAGGAAATGTAATCTCACAGGCGATACGCTCTTCCAGGGCACGCACACGGGTTGGTATAGGCCCGGGCTTTGGGTCAGTGGCTGAACCGGAACACGGGATAAAGGAGAATGGTACACCATATACTTCAGCATATTCAGGGTCAAAAAATCCTTGTTCGTTGGCAACATAGTTCGTACGGCGCAAGCCACGCCCCACAACCTGTTCACAGAGAAGCTGCGTCCCGAAGGCACGCACCCCCATTATATGGGTGACGGTATTGGCATCCCATCCCTCAGTTAGCATGGAAACAGAGACCACAGACTTGATATTCTCACCGAGTTTTCCAGGTTTGCCTATGGTGTTCATCACCTCACGCAAGAGGTCTTCATCAGTCAGTTTGCTCGGGTCACGCCCCCAGCGGATGCGATATTCATTCTTGAACTCTTCAATTGCAAGGGCAGCGATTTTCTTAAATTCCTTGCTCATAGCCTCACCTGACTCAAGTTGTTCACTGTCAATGAGGATAGTGTTCGGCCGAGGTAGCCAATGACCATTAGCGTCATCATTACGGAAGATCGGGAGCTCCCCGGGAGCAACAACAGTAGAACCATCTGGCAAAGACTTCTCCCAGCCAGAAATCCAATCATAGACCAGTTTGGAGACATTGGTGTTATTACAGACAATGATGAAAACCGGTGGAGTCAAACCTTTGGCACGGGCTTCAGTGTTCTGTTCCCACTGACGATAGTATTTTTCGTAGTTACCGTAAAGACTGTAGAGAGCCCCCTCCAATTCCACCGGGAGTTTTGGTTCCCCACCGCTTTCGTCCTTCGTGCCACGTCCTTTCCTAGGTAAATGGTCACGGATGTGAAGCCAGATGTTGCGGTAGGTGGGTTGTTCTCCCTGCATAGAATCATCAGCGACGGGCACACGGGGAACCTTTACGATGCCGCACTCAATGGCGTCTATAAGGGAGAAATCTGAGACCACCCAGGGAAAGAGTATTCCTTCTTCCACCTTTTTCCCATCCCTACTTAGCTGAGTATATCCTGAGCCCCGCAGGAAAAACGGGGTTGCGGAAAGGTCGTATATTGCCTTTATGCCAATTTTCCTTTTGACCGCTTCTAGCCCTGATATCCAGACCCGGGCTTCCTCATCCCGCTTTTCAGCCTCTTTTCGTTCGTCGCCAACCAGTTTGATTTCTTCGCCACCGACCCGACGTCGGTAGCAGTGGTGGGCTTCGTCATTGATGACAATGATATTTTTCTTGTTGCCAAGTTCACGGCAAACCCGCCGCACCATCTGATCAGACGTTTCTGTAAGTGAGCTATTTTCTCCTTTGGTCAAGATATCCTTAGTAAGCTTGCCAGCACTTACCAGCTCACGGGGCTTAAAGGCGTGGAAGTTGGTGATGATGATTTTCACCTTCGCCAAATCTTCCATCCATTCAGCGGGTAGGATGTCCCTCTGGCGATAATAGTTCTGAGGGTCATTTGGCAGTAGAACACGCAAGCGGTCACGGATGGTGATTCCTGGTGTAACGATGAGGAAAGTATCAGAAAAGCGAGCATCCTGAGGATTGGCTAGTTTGTTTAACACATGCCAGGCAATGAGCATGGCCATGACGACGGTCTTGCCACTGCCTGTGGCCATCTTAAAGGCGATACGGAAAAGAAGAGGGTTAGCATCCTGATTAAAACGCCGTAGGCTGTTATCAATCCAGGAATCGCCGTATTTATTAGCTACCTCGGTGAGATAGATAGCAGTCTCCAGTGCTTCAATTTGGCAGAAGAATAACTTGCGTTCCCGCTCCAGGTTGGTCCAGTATTCCAGAAGACGACGGGTCGTCTTTGTGATTCCTTGGTAATTGCCTTTTCGCCACAGAGATACCCTATCACGGATTTGATTGATGAAAATGTTTTCTTCAATGCGGTCTTTGGTCCATTCGGTATCAAAAGCTAGCTGGGCAGCTTTGCCTTTCTTCTTTGGTTTGGCGATGGGGATAAAATAGGAGCTTACCCGGCGGGCTTCAATAATTTCTTTGGTGATGCCTTCGTCGGAAAAACGAAAGTGCCGTTTAGGTTCCTCAAATGGTGAATTGAGGACAGGGTTCTCAATAAGAACCTGTGCCACTTACGCTACTCCGTCTCTTGTTCCTACACTCCATTATCCCGTCACCCCCCGCAAACACAATCGGAATTGAGCTTTCAGTTGTACAAAATAGCTTTCTTCAGGCATATCCTACCCCTTGTTTCAATAATTAGTCAATATTCTTGGACACTCGTGGAAACTTTGAAATGGGTTTTGGATGTCCACCAGATGGTAGATAGATTATCTAAGAGGATACAGAACGTCATTTCGTGCAAATCAGGAAGTACAATATACAACCATCATTGCCCGGAGGATAAGCCGATGAGGGAAGATGCGCAAAGTGTTTCTTAGCCAGTTGAGGAATGCTGAGGCGTGAGCTCAAAGATCGTCGATCCAGCCGACAACCCCGGGACCTGCGTTCACGCGGGTGCGGGCAAAGTCCTCATCGGAAACCAGGTCTGACTCTGGAATCTCACTAAGGACGGCTACGGATTTCTGCCCCTTTATTATCGCCTCCTCGATTGCTGCTTTAAGAGTCACAAACTCATCCTGGAGGCGTTTTGCTTCCACTTCCAATTTCTTACTCCCTCGATTGGCTATCACCCTCAATATCAAAATCTTAATAGAAGTCCTATACCCTGTCTATGACCAAAAAGTCCTGCACCTGAGCATCAAGGCTTTCTGTCTATAGCCCGAAAGTACTAATGGGAGGGATTTTTCACCCTACTTAAACAAATTCAAAAATTAAAGGTCAAAAATAAAAATGACAAATCAAAACCCAAAATTTTTAACCTTTGCTCTGTCATTTTGCTTTTTCATTTTTACATTTTGCATTTCGGAGGGGTTTATTTGGAGATTGGATTTTGTAATTCAAAATTTAGCCAATGGGATTGCCACGCTTCGCTCGCAATGACAAAACCGCAAAGTGGCTCGCAATGACACTCCCTTCTGTCATTGCGAGGAGGGAGATTCTTCGTTTACGCTTCGGAACAGGCTCCGCAATCCCCCCTTCCGTCCTTGCGAGGAGCCGAAGGCGACGAAGCAATCTCGGTGTGGGCATGAGATTGCCACGCCCCGACAGGTCGGGGCTCGCAACGACACGGGGGGTTATTGCCCAACGTTACAGACGGATATAGTGTCATCCATCTATCTGAACTAGAAACCGCGGTTGAGGGGTCAACCGAGAGTGAGGCTGGGCACCACATCCAGGTCGTAGCTGCTTATCTCGCCCGCGGGGTTGGAGGCACCATTATCATCTTCCACGAAGAGAGTAGCTCAAGCAAGTATATAACTCCGGATAGCTGCGTATGAAGGATATATGACCAGAGTCAATCACGTATAGCTTCATTTCCTGGCGTGTCTAACTAAGAACCCTGTATGTTGCTCACCGAAGATTCTTCACTCATAAATACCCATTGCATCGCTCAGTCTAAAATCTGGCTCAAAGGAATTGAGGAGATCCAGGTATTGTTCCAGATAGCGTGTCATTAGAAATTTCTGCCGGACTGTTTCCCTCGCCTTTTTCCCCAGTTGCACCCGCAGTTCCTTGTCTTTAACCAACTGGACAATTCTCTCTGCTGCCTCTTCTACGGAAGAAACCAGGAAACCATTAACACCATCCTCGATCTGGTAGCGAATGCCGCCGGTGTTCCCTCCGATGACCGGAGTCCTTTTCCACATAGCCTCGGCAACGGTCAGGCCAAAGCCTTCGCGAATTGATTTTTGCAGGACACAAGCTGCTCTGCGCTGCAGGGCATTTACCAGCGCGCCGTCTTGCTGGCTGAGGATGACGATGCGCTCCTCTCGACTGTCCAGAAGCGATTGGTACACCTCTGCTCCTTCAGGGTCATCAGTAGCTACATTGCCCAAAAGCACCAGGGTACAACCCACCCGCTTTCTTGCCAGTTTGAAGGCCCGGATGACGCCTTCCGGGTCTTTCCAGCGGTCGAAGCGGGAGATTTGCACTACCAGCGGAAGGTCGGTGGGAATACCGTAGTAATTCAGGCGTTCGTCTATTTCTTCTTTGCTCAGTTCCCGGTTGGTTATGGTGAAAGGGTCTATGGCTGGCATGAAGAACAGTTGAGGTGTCTTAAGCTTCTGTTTGTAGTCTCTGCTACTGAGTATAACCGCATCGTACTTTTCTATGAACGGGACCAGATAGTTCCAGAGTTCCTGATTCGGACGAGACAGGTCGATGTGACAGCGCCACACCCAGGGACAGTTCTTCCTGTAGTGATTAATCATGGGAAGTGGTTGAGGGTCGTGAACAATAACCACATCCTGGTCCAGGTGGTTGCGAACGGCATTCTCATAGATGACTTGCTCGTAGATTTGCATTTTCCTATGGCTAAGATTAATCTTGCCACCCTGCAAGGCATTATGAATCTTTTTAGTTATGCTGAAGAAATCGGGAGGCCCATGAACTACCCGCCAACCGGTGTTTATGCCCAGGCTGTTCATCAAAAGTGTCAACGAGGACAGAAGCTGTGACACACCGCCACCGTAATAAGTCGAATTCACATTAACCACATGCAAATCCTGAAGCTGCTTGGCCTTTCTTCTAATACGCTCAACCGTTTCCGCTCCCACGAACTGCTCATAGTCTTTCAGGCGGGGTATTCTATAGTGCTGCATAATCATTTACCTCTTTTCATAGCTCCGAGTGTCTATTCGACCTTTTGTTCACGCATGAACCGGGCAGTTTCCTCAGGTAAGGCGGTATTGATGTTAATGCCGGACCCGATCTCGAATCCTGCTACCTGAGTGAGCCGGGGAATAATCCTCAAGTGCCACAGGTAGTAGTTCTTGTTCTCGTCTCCCACAGGAGCGGTATCAATGACATAGTTGAAGTCAGGATTATTAAGCCCCCGATAGAGCTTGAGCAAGACTATCCGTAGGACATGGGCTAGGTTCTCCACCTCTTCTGTCGAAGTATTGCCAAAGCAGGCCCGATGTATCTTGGGCACAATCCAGGTCTCAAATGGCTGGTGGGAAGCAAAAGGATGGAAGACCACAAATCTTTCTGTTTCCATCACGACTCGCTTGCCCATCCTCAGTTCATGTTCCACCAGGTCCGAGTAAAGACATCGACCGGTATTGTCGTAATAGCGGATGGCCACTTCGTATTTCATTCTGATGTGCTTCGGCACGACAGGAGTGGCTACCAATTGCGAGTGGGGATGCTCCAGCGACGTCCCTGCAGATGGCCCTTGGTTCTTGAAGATGATGACTAGATTCACAAAGGACAGCCGAGACAGGGCCCTGTATCTTTCTTGATACGCACATAGAACATCCTGGACTCCACTGTCTTCCATCAAGGCTAGGGGCCTGTTATGCACTGGACTCTCGACGATCACCTCGTGAACCCCTATACCATCCATCTGCAGAAAGAAATCTTTCTCTTCCCTCCTCACAGTGCTGCCTTCGGGTCTTAGCGCAGCGAACCGATTAGCGAAGCCCCTCACCCGCCAGCCTTGCGCTTCTTCGCTCCGATACAAAAGGACCTCAGGCGGTGTCTCAGTTTCATTTCCTGGACAGAAGGGACAGGAGGGTGAAAAGGGAGGCAAGTCGGGCTTGGTCTGCCGACGAAAAAAGTCATGCGGTCTCTTGGCCCTTTCTTTGGCTATGATAACCCACTCTTCAGTAGTAGGGTCCTGCCTTATCTCAGACATACATTTCCTCCATTTCGCACGGGCTCACAGGACTTCCATACCCGTAGTCCTGCTGCCTACGGAACGACACAATCAAACCACCAGCTTTTGTGTCCACAGTCTTAGCAGTCCATTGGCATAGTCAGTCGCCCCTGGATACCTGTTTAATCAGCCAAGATTCCCCGGTAGTGCATCCAAGGCCCGTTATCAAAGAATTGAGGAATAAGCACATGCAGTTTTGGATCATTCAAGACTGAGGCTGGGCACCACATCCAGGTCATAACCACTTATACCGCCAGCCCGTAAATGATAATAGCCACAGGCCGCCACCATAGCAGCATTATCAGTGCACAAGTGCGGAGGCGGAATAAGAACCGGTACTGGCGACTTGGCCAAAAATTGTTGGCTCAGCATCTTGTTGGCTGCCACTCCACCGCTGAGTAAGATTTGCTGTACCTTCAATTGCTTAGCGGCTTCAATTGTTTTGACAACTAGCACATCGGCCACGGCCAGCTGGAAGCTTCCTGCGGCATCAGCTACCGAGATGTCCCCCTTGCGAACAAGATGCCACAGGGCAGTTTTTAAACCACTGAAGCTGAAATCATAGCTACCTTTCAGCCAAGCCCGGGGCAGAGTCAAACAAGGGATTCCAGATCGGCTTGCCTGTTCAATAGCCGGACCCCCGGGGTAGCCCAAGTCTAAGATTCTAGCCGCTTTATCAAAGGCCTCGCCGGCAGCATCATCACGGGTCCGCCCTATCTTTTTAAATTGCCCATGCCCGTCCATCAATACTAAATCGCTGTGTCCACCGGAGACAATGAGGCAAAGGCAGGGGAACTTCACTCCACAATTCACCGTCTCCGTTTCCTCTCCCTTGGCGGGAGAGGATTCAGGTGAGGGTGCCAGCCAATTAGCATAGATATGTGCCTCAAGATGATTAACGCCAATAAGGGGTATTCTTTTGGCTAAGGCAATTGCCTTGGCTGTGTTAACGCCTACCAGCAGCGACCCCGCCAGCCCCGGGCCAAAGGTCACGGCAATGCCGTTGATATCCTGCCAGGAGAATCCGGTCATGGCCTGGCTGACAACCGGGATAATAGTGAGGAGATGCTGTCTCGAGGCGACTTCGGGCACTACGCCGCCATAGCGAGCATGAATGTCTATTTGGGAAGCGACAACATTGGAGATAATTCTGCCGCCATCCTCCACTATGGCGGCCGCAGTTTCGTCACAGGAGGTTTCAATACCCAGGATTCTCATGGACTGCTATACGCTTGCCTCTCCTGCCTTCTTAGCAGCAAATTGTACTAGAGGTGGGGCTATGAGTCCATGGACTGCGGTAGTGGTCGCCATAAGTGTGACTATTGCCCCTCCGAGTTCATAACCCGATAACGTCTGGGCTGCCAGGAGCGCAAGGCCCATGGCCACGCCGGCTTGATCCAGCATGGCAAAGCCAAGATACTTCTTAATTTTGGGCTCAGATCTGGCTAAAACACCACCCAGACTGCACCCAGCTATTTTACCAATACTTCTTCCAACGACATACACGATTATCAGCGGCCATATAGACTGAAAAAGTGAGAAGTCCATCTCCATGCCAATAGTGGCGAAAAACAAGACAAATATCGGCGTCATGATATTGTCCACCAATTCGTTTGAGCGCTTGCCGACCTGGACATTGAGGTTAATCACTGCGGTCCCTAAAGCCATACATGCCAGGATTGCGGAAACTCCGATCATTTCCGCCACACCCCAACACAGAATCGCCAGAGCCAGAGAGATAACAAAAAGGTGGTCAGAAGAGAGATGCATTCTCTTCGTCAAATAAGAAGTAGCAACGCCAATTACTGCACCAAGTCCCAGGCCCCCAAGAATTTCCCATAACGGGTAACTAAAGGCAGCTGAAACGCTTGCTTCCGCGCCCAATAACATCTTCGTCAACCGAATCCCCACCGCATAGACGACTATCACCAGTGCGTCGTCCAGTCCGACAAGAGCAATGGTCATGTCCGTAAGTGTCCCCTTTGCCTTTATGTCCCTCAAAACTGCTATTGTCCCTGCTGGAGCGGTGGCCGGAGCGAGCGAAGCCAAAAGTATGGAAAGCGGCAGATCTTTCGTTAATAAATATACAAAACCGCATGTAGCGACGAAGGTCATGGCCACCTGCACAATCAATATGATGACCATCTGCTTACCCAGTCTTTTTAGAAAGGTGAAGGAAAAGGTCAATCCTATTATGTAGGCAACCAGCGCAAGTGTAGTTCCGGTGATGATAACATAGAATTGTTCGGGCGGGCTGAAATTCAAAACCCGTCCTATGATGATACCGGCCAGGATATATGCCAGAATTTCCGTGACCCGCAGCTTGTGTAATACCCTGCCGAGTATAAATCCAAGAATGAGAATTAATCCAACAAGGACATAGATATTCATTCGGTAGTCCTGAACCTATGTCTGAGATTCGCTACCAGGAGCTGGATTGTTATTTCGCCCAGGAGTCTTCTCTTCTCGTCAACGACTGCTAGTCTGCGGATATTGAAGGAAGAGAATTTCTTCAATACGTCCATCACAGTCTCTTCCGTCGAGCATACCACAGGATTATGTGTCATGATATCCTGGACGACAGTCTCTTTGTGCAGCATGTCAGCCCTATGAATTCCAAACATCCTTATCTTTCTGTATGTGGGAGGAATAATGATGCGCAGCATATCGTGTTCAGTTACTATCCCCACCACCTTCATCTCCTCTGTACTGTTAACCACCCATGCGTGTGCCCTGACGGAAAGCTTGGCAAGAAACTCCCCCCACCCGGCGTTCTCTTCCATGAATGGGATATCACGCTCAGGTATCATTATTTCTTTTACTTTTATGTTGTAAAGTTCTTCCATCATGCTCCGCCAATGTAAACAGATTATTTGAACTAAGCTAGCGCTTCAATCCGGCTACCTAAGTCAAGGATGAATCCCATCACGGATGCGCAAGCACATAGATATCTCATTTGTCCTGTGAACATACTAGTATTCTAATACAAGACGAGGGTTGCGACAATTAACGAGCGCTTGCCTAGCCTAGTTTGGTATGCTAACCTAGCTTTGTGTTTTGAGCATGACCTCTATTATTCTGGCCGGCGGCAAAAGTTCGAGGCTTGGTCGCAACAAAGCCCTACAAGTTATCGGGGGTAAGAGCCTTATCCAGTGGGTGGTTGACCGCCTGACTGTTTTCAGCACGGAGATTATCATAGTGACTGCCCGCGGCGAGCCAATTCCCTGCTCCTCGGCTGCGAGGATAAAAACGGTAGCCGATATTTATCCGGGAAAAGGCCCGCTGGTCGGCATCCACTCCGGTTTAGTAGCCTCATCCGGTTCGCGGGCTATCGTCGTCGCCTGTGATACGCCGTTTCTGAGCGCGGGCTTGCTTGAATATATGACTCAGACCTCTCCCACATTTGATGTTGTTGTTCCTCGAATAAAAGACAAGGTGGAGCCTCTTTGTGCAGTTTATTCCAAGGATTGCGTGGCTCCCATCCGGGAATTGCTAAAGCAAAATAAACTGAAGATTATCGAACTGTTTCGTATGGTGAGGGTGAGATACATCGAAGAAGACGAGATAGACAGCTTTGACCCCGACCATTTAAGCTTTTTCAATATAAACAGTCAGGCCGATCTGGAGAGGGCAAGGAGACTGGCAGCCGAGAAAGGATGGCTGCTACGTAGAATGAGACAGTAAGATAACTGAAGTTATTTGCGAGCCTGGACACTCGCTGCTTCAACCTGATGAGTATCTTCGGCCGGCTTATGAGCGTCTCCCTTCAAGGGACTGGGGCCGAGCTTCTTAATTTCTGAAATGAAATCAGTGACCACCTGAGCAAATCTCTGCCCCTCGGCGGCGGAAACCCACTCCAGCTTTAACCGCTCCGGCTCGATTCCCAACTGGGGCAAGAGCTTTTTGAGAAGCAAAATCCTTCTCAATGTTTTGTAGTTACCCTCCAGGTAGTGACAGTCCCTGGGGTGACATCCCCCTATAAAAACACCGTCAGCCCCTTTTTGAAAGGCTTCCAGAACATACACAGGAGCTACGGCCCCCGAACACATCAGCCTTATCATTCTCAAATTAGGTGGATATTGGAACCGACTTATACCGGCAAGGTCAGCGCCGGCATAGGCACACCAGTTGCAACAGAAGCCAACAATTTTGGGCTCAAAGCTATCCATCATCATACTCCTGCTAAAGCAGCGTCAAGCATTGCCGAGATTTCTTTTCTCGTAAATCCTCGCTGCTGAACAGCGCCGGAGGGGCAGGCGGCACAACAGGTGCCACAGCCTTTGCAAAGAGCTTCGTTGACAGCAGAAACGCCCTTTTCTCGATTCACAGCTATTGCCCCGTAAGGGCAGAGGACCTCGCACACGCCACAACCACTACAGAGCGCCTCATCCACGGAAGCAACGATTCCTTCACCAATTATGGCATCCTTAACCAGTATGGTAGTAGCACGAGAGGCAGCAGCTTTCGCCTGAGCGATGCTTTCCTCAAGGGATTTCGGTGCATGAGCCAGCCCGCAGACAAAGACCCCGTCCGTGGCAAAGTCCACAGGGCGTAGTTTGACGTGCGCCTCCAGGAAGAAGCCGTCTTCATTCACGGGCACCTTGTATAGCATGGCAAGCTCCCTCACATCCGGTGAAGAGGCCATCGCTACACTTAAGGCAATGATGTCAGCATCAATAGCTATTTCATCGCCAAGCACTCTGTCCTTGACCTGGACCCTGAGCAGAAGCTGACTACCTTTTCTCTCCTGTCTTACCCGGGGTTTATCTTCCAAATCGTAATGCAAAAAGATAATCCCTTTCCGCCTTGCTTCTTCATAATACTCCTCGTAAAATCCGTATGTCCTTATATCCCGGTAAAGGACATAAATATTCATCTCAGGTTTCATCTCTTTAAGTCTCAAGGCATTCTTAATCGCCTCGTTGCAGCAGACCCTGGAGCAATAAGGCCGTTCGTCATTTCGACAACCCACGCACTGAATCATTACCAGATTGTCACAGTTGACGATGTCCGGGTTTTTCTTTACTATTTCTTCCTCGAGTTCAAGTTGAGTAAGCACCCTCGGGTCTTTTCCATAGAGGTATTCGTCCGGCTTATATTCTTCGGCTCCGGTGGCAATTATGGTGACACCATGGTCTATCTTTTCTATAACCCTGCCTCTATACCTCATTATTTCTGTGGTGAAGTTGCCAACATAGCCATGAACGTCCACAATCCAGGTGTCGGTATATACTCTAATCCTGGGGTGTCCCTGGACTCGCTTAACGAGCTCACCAAGAAATTGCCGCACGTCCTCGCCATCAAGATTGTAATGTATCCTTCTGGCTACCCCACCAAGCACGTTGCTCTTCTCGATAAGATGAACCTCGAATCCCTGTTCCGCTAATGTTAAGGCGCTGGTCATCCCTGCCACCCCTCCTCCAATAACTAATGCCGCACGATTGACCGGAAGAGACAAAGGCTGCAGGGGCTCAATCAGCCTGGCTTTGGCCACCGCCATTTTCACCAGGTCTTTTGCCTTCTCAGTTGCTTTATCTGGCTCACGCATATGTACCCAAGAGCATTGATCTCGAATATTGGCCATCTCGAAAAGATACGGATTGAGCCCAGCGTTTCTAATCGTTTCCCGGAACAAAGGTTCGTGAGTCCTCGGGGTACAAGAGGCGACAACAACTCGATTAAGCTTGTACTCCTCAATTACTTTCTTTATCCTCTCTTGAGTATCCTGAGAACAAGTGAAAAGATTCCTTTCAGCATAGGCTACATTGGGCAAGGTCTTAGCAAATTCAGTGACATCAGGGACATTCACGTACCCGCCGATATTGATTCCGCAGTGGCAGATGAAGACCCCGATTCTTGGCTCTTCTCCCGCCACGTCTTTTTCCGGCGGGTATTCCTTTGCCCTGGTCAGAGTTTTCCTTGCCGAGGCCAGAAAAGCAGAAATCTCACCGGCAGCACCACTCGCCTGCATCACTGTCTCGGGAATGTCTTTGGGTGCCGAAAAAGCCCCGCAGACGAATATTCCGGGCTTGGAGGTCTCCACCGGCGAGAAAGGCTTTGTTTGACAAAATCCATAAGGATTAAGCTGGATTCCAACTTCCTTAGCAAGCTTAACCAATTCTGGAGAAGACTGGAAACCCACGGAAAGTACCACCATACTGAATTTCTCAGTCTTTATTGCACCATCCTCGGTAGTAAATTTGACTACCAGGTCACCCGTGCTATCTACTGCTTCAACGCTGTAAACCTTCGACCTGACGAACCGTATGCCACTCTCTTCTTTGGCACGTTCATAGTATCTATCAAAATCTTTGCCGTAAGTCCTGAGGTCCATGAAGAAGATAGTCACGTCCAAGGGAACGGTACTATGTTCCTTGGCAATCATAGCTTCCTTGATGGCATAAGTGCAGCAGACGGAAGAGCAGTAAGGTCTGTTATGCTTTGCGTCCCTTGAGCCCACGCATTGAATGAAAGCTACTTTCTGTGGAGGAACTCCGTCAGAGAGCCGCTGCAAGATGCCCTGGAACGGTCCAGAGGCACTCAATATACGCTCGAATTCGATACTCGTGACCACGTTGGGAAGTCTCCCATAGCCAAGCTCGTAAAGCTCAGTCGGGTTATAGCATTCAAATCCTCCGGAGAAGACAATTGCTCCCACCTTTACTTCCTGAACCGTGTCTTGCATGGAATGGTCAATAGCCTTGGCTTCACATCTGTCAACACATTCGAGACACTGGATGCATCCAGTGACCTGCCCGGCCAGACATCGGTTTGCTTCCTCACATGCTTCCTGCGTCGAGTAACCCAAAGTGACTTCTTGAAAACCTTCCCTTTGCTCCACGGGGGTTTCCGCCATTTTATGCTGTGAACTTTCACCAAACCGATTCCTTAACCTCTGGATTTCCTCATCTGTCAGTTTCTGAGGTTCCATCCTTTCCTCTACAGGCAAAGGCATGCCCTGCAGGAATGCATCTATAGAGCCAGCAGCCCGCCTGCCTGCTGCCATTGCGTCCACTACGAAGGCTGGACCGGTCACCGCATCCCCGCCCGCGAAAACACCCTCGATGTTGGTCACACCAGTATCAGGGTTCACTTCAATAGTTCCACGCTTCGAGACTGAAACGCCCAGTTCCTTAACAAAATCCGTCTTCGCCACCTGTCCCAGAGCAGCTATAACGGTATTTACAGGAAGTTGAAATTCGGAGCCTTCAATAGGTATTGGTCGAGGGCGTCCCGAAGCATCGGGAGCCCCAAGTTTCATCCTGATAAGCTCAATTTTGGACAGCCTCTTGTTCCCGATAAAACGGCTGGGAGCGACAAGAAACTCAATCTTGATGCCCTCTGCCTCTGCAGCATCAATCTCTTCCACAGACGCTGGCATCTCTGCTCTGGTACGGCGATAGAGGATGGTAACTTCCTCAGCCCCCAGGCGTTTAGCTGTCCTGGCACAGTCGAGCGCCGTGTTCCCGCCACCTATCACAGCAACTTTTCGGCCCACTCTTACCTTCTTACCAAGGTTCACATTGCGTAAGAACTCAACCCCCTGCAGGACGCCGGGAAGCTCTTCCCCGGGAACTTTTAGTTCCATCCCTTGATGAGCACCGACACCAATAAAGATAGCGTTGAATTCTCCTCTAAGCTCGCCTAGAGAAATGTGCTTCCCTACCTCAACGCCGGTCTTTATCTCAACGCCAAGCTTTGTTATATATTCAATCTCCTTACGGACAACTTCTTTGGGAAGCCGGTATTCGGGTATTCCAACCTGGAGCATACCGCCCGCTTTGGAAAGAGCTTCGAAGATGACTGCTTTGTGTCCCTTAAGAGCGAGGTCATGAGCTGCGGTCAGGCCCGCTGGTCCTGCTCCTATTATGGCAACTTTCTTCCCGCTGGGTTCAACGGTAGGTACTTCAAGCTTCTCTATATCGAAATAGTCAGTCACAAATCTCTTGAGGTCCCGTATCGCCAGCGGCTCATCAATCTGGCCACGATTACAAGCTTCCTGACAGGGAGCATAGCATATTCGCCCACAAATACCGGGCAGAGGATTCGTTGCCCTGATGAGTTTATAGGCTTCTTCATTTTGCCCCTCAGCTATCAGTTTAATGTAGCCGGGAACGTTCATATGGAGAGGACAGGCATCACGACAGGCAGCATGGCAAAGGCGCTCCTCTTCCTTATCAATCACAAACTTTTTAGGAACTGCTTGAGGAAAAGGTGTGTAGATGGCACGGCGAGGCCCGAGTCCCATGTTGAACTCGCTTTTCATGACTACGGGACACCATTCGCTACATACCCCACAGCCGGTGCACTTCTCCCAATCAACATAAGTTGCCTTCTTGCGCAGCTTCACATTGAAATTTCCCGCCTCACCCTTAATGCTCTCTATCTCTGTGTAGGTGCGGAGAGCGACATTCTGGTGCGAGGCAACCTCCACCAACTTCGGAGAAAGAATGCACATGGAACAATCATTGGTGGGGAAAGTCTTATCGAGCTGGGCCATCACGCCCCCGATAGAAGGCGACTTCTCCACAAGGTAGACGTAATATCCGGATTCAGCAAGGTCTAAAGCCGCTTGAATCCCTCCTACACCCCCACCTACGACGAGAACCGCCCCTATTTTGCCGTTTCCGCTTTGTTTCTCCATAATGACACCTTTATGCTACAGTCTCTGTAATGCCTCCTTAGCAAGCCCGGCAGGCTCTGCCTCCACTCCTCGAGAGCGAGAGTCAGCAATTGCATTCACCATCTCATGGCGTAATTTCTGGCAAAAGACGTCTATTTCCCTTATCTTTTCAACAAAAGACGGGGCAACGTATCCTTCTCTAACTGCCATGCTTCTCAGAGCCTTCATGATATCGGCAAAATCAACATTCTGAGGACAGTGCCCCTGACAGTTATAGCACTGGATGCAGAACCAGATAGTGTCTGAAGAAAGGACTTCTTTCCTCATCCCCAGAAGCACCATGCGAATTATCCGACGGGGATTGAATTTCTGGTCGATATCAGCAACAGGGCAGCTGGCAGTGCAGAGGCCGCAGGCGAAACAAAGCTTAATATTCTCTCCGCCTGGCTCATTGGCAACATCGTACTTAAACTTGGTATCCAGTTCACTCAAAGCTACAGTCATTTTCGCCTCCTTAATTCTCACTCGGGGGAGGAATCTTATAGCAGTCCGGCAGCTCCCAGTATCTCGGGAACTTTCTCCTCCCGTCCGATAAACATAATGTGGACTCCATCGCAGATTTTCTCTTCTTTCATTTGCTTTATCATCCGGGCAGCTATTTCTATTCCTTTGGCAACCCCTGTTCCCTTCGGAGCCTGAGCCAGCTCGTCAATGATACGTTGAGGGATAAAAACACCAGGAACATTCTCATTCATATACGCAGCCATCTTTGCGCCGATAACAGGTACTATGCCGCCGAGGATTTTAACCTTTTCATCTATGTTGCGGACGAATTCCGTAAATCTCTTTAGTTCATCAAGCTCATAAACCGCCTGCGTCTGAATGAAGTTCACCCCTGCCTTGAGCTTTTTCTCAACCTTGATAAGCTGCGGCTCGAGGGGATCGGCTGAAGGAGTAGCCGTTGTCCCAATACAGAAGTCAATGCCTCCATCAAGTTCATTGCCTGCCATGTCCTTGCCGGAGTTCATGGTATGAACAAGACGGATGAGCTGCACCGAATCGAGGTCGAACACTTGCTTGGCTTCCTTATGGTCACCAACATCGATGGAATCACCGGTAAGGCAAAGAATATTATCTACTCCCCGCGAGTAAGCGAACAAGAGGTCTGCTTGAATTGCCAGACGGTTCCTGTCGCGGCAGGTTACTTGAAATACTGGTTGACCACCGTGTTCTTTGATCAAGAGGCAAACTCCCAGGGAGGGATAGCGCATCACCGAGCTTTGATTATCAGTCACATTTAGACCATCCACCTTATCCTTGAGAAGCTCAATATGCTCTATGGCCTTTGAGACGCTGGAGCCTTTTACCGGCCCCACCTCGGCTGTTACAACGAACTCTTTTGTTTTAAGAATTTCCCTAAAAGGTTTTGCCATCCTTCACCCCCTTAAGCTTTTACCGCCTGGACTTTGCCGGGCCTTTTCACGGCCCGATAATTCTTCGGCGCGTAGTATTTCCGCATCACATCAAGTCTACCTTGCTTTTCCAGCCTGCGATAAATCAGAACCCAGGCACAATCCTTCTCCGGGTCTATTTCGCACTTTCCTCCCTTTCTTGTACCGCCACAGGGGCCATTAAGAAGCCCTTTGGCACAGCGAACTATAGGGCAAACACCTCCCGTTCGATCCAGAAAACAATCACCGCAGGCACCACACATTTCCACCCAAAGCCCTTCTTTTTCCGGCATCCCGATAAAGGTAGTGTTAACTCCCGGGAACACGGGCTTGTCCTCAAACATCTCAGCCATAGTTTGCACTCCCGACCCACAGGCTAAAGAGAGAACCGCATCAACTTCGGCAACCTTATCCTTAATCTCTGCTACCATTTCCCTTTCACATTGTCTCTCCACTGTAGCCTCAAGGGTCACAATCTCATTCCCCTCTGTGCTTCGAGCTAGTTTGAGTTGTGAAGCAAGCATCGCCACCTCTTTCTCTCCACCAGCCCAACAGACAGTAACACAGGTCCCACAACCCGCCACAAGCACTTTCTTGTAGGGGGCAATTAATTGCTTGATCTCTTCCATAGGTTTTCGTTCAGCGATTATCATCTTACCTCCCGGACTCTTTCATTATCTTGGTTATCTCGCTTACTGCTCTAACAAACTTGTGGGGCGCATTGGGGCTGAGGTTGAACATCGCAACACGTCTGCCGTCTACCTTAACCTCTTTCAACAGCATATTGCAGTATTTCACCCTTTCTTTTGCCCTTATGTTTCCGGTGATGTGATGACAAGCACCATCTTCACATCCCATCACCAGCACTGCTGCCGCGCCCTTCTCAAAAGCCTTCAGGATATGAAACACATCCACTTGGCCAGCACAGGGAACCCGGATTATCCGCAAATTCTCCGGGTAATGAAGCCTTAATTTTCCCGCTAAATCAGCAGCAGGATAGGCAGAATGTTCACAACAAAAAGCCAGATTGCGCCCATTCAATGATTTTCCTATGGCCTCAATCTGGGCCAGAATCTCCTCATCTCTATAACCTTGAAATTTTATGGCCTTAGCCGGACATATAGCGGCACAAATGCCGCAAGCATAGCAGGCGAGGTCTGAAATTCCAGCCACCTCTTTACTATTGTCTGGTCGAACTAATTGGATAGCGCCATGCGGACAGACACGAATGCAAGTAAGGCATGCCACACACTTTTGAGGGTCAGCCTTCACTCTCTCCAGATCCACCAGAGTTTTTCCTGAAGACAGAAGTTCATGAACGTTCATGACCGCGCTGGAAATATCTGCCAATACCCGTCCCAGGTCTAGGTCACCTCGACATCCCCCGACAAAGAATATCCCCTTCCTCTCCGAGCCAACCGGATAGAGATGCACATTTTCATCCTGCAAAAAGCCTGTGGAGTCTCTCCTGATGTTTAGCAGGGAACTCAATGTTTCAGCTCCTTCGGCAGGGAGATAAAGCTCCTCCGCAACCAGAACGTCACAGGCCAGGGTTATATCTTCCCCGATAAAAACATCCTTAGCCTCGATTTTCACCCGCCCGTTCTCTACACTAATCCTCGGAGGCATATCCGACTTCAAGAACACCACTCCGCAGTCTCTCGCCTCCTGGTAGAGTTTCTCCACCCCTTCGCTATCCACCTTAACGCTTTTGTAAAAGACATAAACCTCGCTGCCCCATTTCTTCTTTGCTTCCAAAGCGTTATATAGAGTAGCCAGCGTGGGAAAACGAGAGTTTTCATCAGAAAAATCGAACATGAAGCCTATGCTCCTGGGTTCTGTTTCCAGACCCGAGTCCCTAAGCATATTGGAGAGCTGCTCTTGCGACACAATGTTCGAGCCAGCGATTGCTTCGCCTTCGGTTCGCAACTTTGGCCCAGAATCTAAAGCAAGCTTTGTTTGATACCCTGTGGCAAGGATTATCGCTCCATACTTGCGGGAAACTTCCTCTCCATCTTTTCTTATCTCTACTCTGAAATCTCCTATCTTCCCCTCTACTGCAGTAATCTGAGCAGAGGTGAGGACCTCGATGTTCTTGTCTACTGCCACTGCGCTTATCATTGAGCTCGGGTCAAAACCATAAAAGCTTTCCAGTTCTTTAGTCCCACTTCCCAGAGCCGCTTCTTTTTCCAATAAGGTTGCCCGCAAGCCGACTCGAGAGAGCTGGAGAGTCGCGTTAGTTGCCGAGAATCCGCCGCCGACCACGAGAACTTCCTTGTTCACAGGTAATTCTTTTTTCTCCACCGGCTGGAGTGACCGAACCCTGTTTACCGCCATCTTTACAAGTTCCAGAGCCTTCCCGGTGACATCCCCTTCATGAGCCCAGGAACACTGCTCCCTGATATTTGCCATAGAAAATAGATACCCGTTCAGCCCCGCCTTTTCCAATACCTCCCGAAAGATATGTTCCTGGAATTCAGGAGAGCACGCAGCGACGACAACTTTCTCAATATTCTCCTCCTTGATACAGGAGATCATCTTCTTCTTTCCGTCTTCGAGACAAAGATTGGAACTCAAGTTGACGCAGCTGACACCGGGGAACTCCGCCAGCTTCTTGACAGCGGCATCAAAATCAATATTCTTAATAGCCCCCCCGCAATTGCAGAGAAAAACGCCTATTTTTGTTTCCATTAAGTGTTTTCCTTAATTGTCTCGCCTTCGGCTCGCAGATTCAGCTAGAACTTGCATTGCCTTCGATGCTGCTGCTATCCCATGAGCGATGGAATCGGGTATATCTCTGGGGGATTGACAGGCTCCGGCGACGAAAATACCATCAACATTGGTTTCATTGGAGCTGAAGCAGTCCTTTTCAGCAAAGAATCCATCGTCAGACAGATTTATGCCCAAAACCCTGGCCAAATCCCAGGAGTCCTTTCCAGGAGATATGCCCACGGAAAGGATTACAAGGTCAAAGGTATCCCGACAGACTTTGCCTTGAGAGATATCCTCAAACCTCACTTCAAGCTCACCGGATGCAGTTTCTAAGATCTCGACTGGCACTCCTCTGACAAATCGTATGCTCTTCTTATAGTCTTCGTAGAACTGAGCAAAGCCTTTCCCGGCAGTCTGCAGGTCGATGTAAAAGATAGTCACCTGGGTATCAGGACTCTGGTATTTGATAAGCCCACCGAGTTTCATGGCATATTTGCAGCAGACCTGCGAACAATACCCGTGACCCGTATCCCTGGATCCAACACACTGAATAAAGGCAATGTTGTGAGGCTCTTTATCACTTGTGGGAAGTCTAAGATAGCCTTTGCGAGCGAAAATCTGCTCCAGATCAAGGCCAGTTAGGACATTAGGATATCTACCGTAACCCAGCGAGCCCTTTGCTCTAGCATCAAAAACATCGAAACCAGTGGCGACAATAACAGCACCAACAGTCAGCTCTTGCTCCTTTGGCTTGACCTCAAATTCGATAGCTTCAGTAGGGCAACTCTTCTGGCAGAGATCACATCTCTCCCCTTTAGATCGGAGACAGAGTCCTTCGTCGAGAATGTAGGAAAAAGGTGTTGCGCCAGCAGAAGGTGGATAAATCGCCTTGGGATCAGTAGGACAAACTTCAGTGCAAAGACCGCAAGCTATACATCTCTCCCTATCAACGTACCGAGGTTGTTGAATTATCTCAACCCGAAAATTGCCCAGCTCGCCGCTAAGTCTCTTTATGGTGGAATTGGTTACGAGCTTAATTTGAGGGTGAGTTACTGCCTCTTTAATCTTATCGTAAACTACGCAGGCAGAACACTTCGCGCAGATATCCGTTGCCTTACAACAAAAAGAAGCACTGTGCCCACCAACCACCGCCTCCTTCTCTACTAAATAAACACTTACACCGGCATTAGCTAACTCTAACGCTGAAGCTACCCCTGATATACCCGATCCCACAACCAAAACATTTTTGTTCTCCAAGCTCGTCCCTTAGATCCTAAAAATCGTGTCATTTTACACCTTTTCTACTTCTTTAGCAACCCCTCCACCCTATTCACCAATTCCTTGCCATCAACCGGCTTCTGAAGATAATCCTCTGCCTCCATCATCATTCCCTCTCGCATGGAAAGATGCATCTTTTCCCTATCTTCGGGGTAAACAGTGAGCATCAACACAGGGATATCAGAGAAAAAGTGATATTTTTCATCAGTCTTAAGCTCATGGCAAACATCAAATCCATGCTTACCAGGCATTATCACGTCTAGGATGATTAAGTCAGGCCTTTCCTCCACCACCTTGCGTAAACCTTCGAACCCATCGTACGCAGATATCACTTCATAAGACTTGGGCTCGAGGATTTTTTTCACCACTGTGTGCACATCTTGGTCATCATCAATAACCAAAATCCTACTCTGTTTTGGCATCCTTCCCTCCTTTAGACAAAAGATTCTCTACTCGCTGGAGCAACACAAAGGGCTCGATGGGTTTTTCTATATAATCATCGACAGCAAGTTTACGACCTAACTCCAACTCATAGCGCCGGTGACTGGCTTCCTCCCTTACTGAACTGATGACAAGGACAGGGACATCAGGGTATCCTCTCTTCTGACAATCTTCTAGTTGCCTAACCACAGCAAAGCCATCCATTCCCGGCATTAACAGATCCAAAAGCATTATATCCGGTTTTTCTTCTTTTAACTTCTTTAGCGCCTCAAATCCATCACAGGCCTCAATTACCTGATAAGCACGAGACTTCAGCACACTGGCAATTGCCAGCCTCATATCGGGGTCGTCATCCACTATCAAAACTCTCGCCATTTACCTCACTCTGTTTGTTTGGAGTTTTTGGGCAAAATAAAGGTGAATCTGGTTCCCTTGCCTGTCTCGGGAGTGGGACTTGTTGCCGATATTTTACCACCATGACCTTCAATGATCTTCTTGCTTATAGAAAGCCCCAAGCCGGCGCCTCTTTTTTCCATATCCAGACCCTTATAGAAACCATCAAATACTTTGGGTAAGTCCTCGGTAGGGATTCCGATTCCTGTGTCTATTACATCAATTCGCACATGATCTTTTTCGTCTTTTGCTCTAACCGTTATTCCTCCGGAGGGAGTAAACTTGATAGCATTGGATAACAAGTTCGTCATTACCTGTTTAAGCCGATCAGCGTTCCCAAGAACTGTAGGAAGTCCTCGGGGTATTGCTACAATCAGTTGCAACCCTTTTTCCACAGCTAAGGGACGCATGGTCTCAGTGCAATCTTCTATCACTTTCGCCAGGGAAACCTCTTCTGTCCCGAATTTTCCGAAATCAACACGGGAAAAATCAATCATGTTGCTTATTAAATTGAGTAGGTCAGAAAGTCTCTTACTGCTCCTTTGAATTATGTTTTTTTGTTCTTCACTCAGTTCTCCAACGAAGCCATCGAGCAAGAGCCGATTGTAGCTCTCCGCGGCAGCCAAGGGGGCCTTCAAGTCATGGAAAATGACAGACAGAATATGCTCCATCGTTTGCTTAGTATGCTGTAGCCTCGAAGCGACTACTTTCACAAGGTTGTTTGCCACCTTGTAGCCCATTTCAGGGTTTTCATCCAGCAGGGCTTTAAGCTTTTCTCCGTCCAGGGCGATAATCTCAGTTTTCTCCAGACACCGGCCCGAAGAGGTAAGAATATGAGGTTCCATCAGTGCTGACCAGCAAAAACTGCTACCGTCGGATAACACGTCAATTGTGGCCCTTTCAGCTGCGCCATGGCTTATAGCAAGCTCTGTTTCCAAAGCTACCTTGCCAGATTTGAGAGTCTGGACATAGTTACACTGCGCACCTTCGCAGAACATGACTGCCCCTGCTTCATAGAACTGCTCCTGGCAAAGCGGTAGCAGTTTATCTAGCTCTTCGTCGGCCAAGCCCTGAAATATCTCAGAGGATTGCAGTGCTTCCTTAATGGAGTTCAATTCGGTTGTTGCTTTCATTGGCCGCCCCACATTATAGACACTTTTGGACATTATTGCAAAAAACTGAGGACAGAGTAATGTTTAAGTATTGCCCTAAATGGGACATTCTGGCATACTGTGTCAAAACTATGTCGGGAGTTCAAGAATGAAAACGAAGAGCAACCTAGCCAGGATATTGGATAGTGGACAATTCGCGGTCACAGCTGAAATCAGCCCTCCTCAAAATACACAGTTCGATACGATCAGGAGGAACATCGACCTCATCAGAGGTTATGTGGATGCCTTTAATGTCCCTGATGGACAGGCAGCAGTGGTAGCGATGGCAAGCTGGGCAGTTTGCCTGGTGGGGATACAGGAGGGGCTCGACACCATAGTCCATATGACCTGTCGAGATCAAAATCGGATTGCGCTGCAAATGGATATCCTGGCAGTCTCCGCTTTTGGTATTAACAATGTACTCTGTCTGTCCGGCGATCCTATCCACTTTGGAAATCATCCCAAGGCAAAGCCCGTCTTTGACCTCGATTCTATCCAGCTCATCAGGATGGTGAAGCAATTAAGAGATGAAAGGAAATTCGATAATGGAGAGCTCATCGTGGGAACAGAGCCCAGGCTTTTCATTGGGGCAGCTATGAACCCTTCTGCCCAACCATTAGAGGCAGCGGCAGATCGCCTCAAAGACAAGGTTAGTGCTGGGGCAGATTTTGTCCAGACCCAGCCCATATATAACATCGAGGGATTCAATAAATGGATGGGACTGGTCCGAGACAAAGGATTGCATAAACAGGTGAAAATCATTGCTGGCATTACTCCTCTAATGTCCCTAGCAGCAGCAAGGTATATGAAGACAAAAGTCCCCAATATGGATATTCCCGATAGAATTATTGAACGCCTTAGAAATGTTCGTAATAAAGAGGAAGCGGCAGAGGAAGGGATAAAGATTGCCGTGGAAACAATAAATCAATTAAAGCAAATCGAAGGAGTGGCTGGTGTCCATATCATGACTCTGCAGCGGGAGGAACTTATTCCCAAGGTCTGCAACGCAGCCAGCCTCTATCCTCGTCCTTAGCAATGGAGTACTTCATCCCTTCCCAATTTGCAGAAACTCACAGAGAGTCCCCGACTACAACCTACCATTTTTCCTGAGATAATCGCAGCATAAGCCAGGTCCTAAGGCGCTCATCCAGCTTGCCCAGCCATGATTCTATCTTGCGTATATCTCCACTCATCAGTGCAGCTTTTTCTTCCGTTGTCAGTTCATAGTCTTTTAGGGCCTCGGCAGGATTTTCCGCCAGTCGGGCCAGAAAGGCGTTATCCTGGGCGGCTCTATCGAGCACCGCTAACACGGCATGTACAGCGGAAACCTTATACTCGGGAATCTTGGCTACTGGGTCAAGGGCATCACTGGTGAGGATATTCGCCGCTGCCTCACGCCAGTGGAAGGGCATAAAAACAAGTCCAGGAGGCGAGTCTTCTGTAATATGGAGTGGGGCCTCCAACTTACCTCTTTTTGAGGTAACTACTATTACATCGTGCTCCACAAGCCCGAGTTTTGCCGCATCACTGGGGTGCATTTCCACCACGCCGCTGGGATTCAGTTCACTGAGCACTCTAGAGCGCCGACTCATTGTGCCAGTATGCCAGTGTTCCAGCACCCGCCCAGTAGTGAGAATCAAGGGGTAGTCCTTAGATATCGATTCTGCCGGTGGAATATAGCCTACAGCATGGAACTTGCCTCGTCCCCGGGCAAAGTCGTCTTGGTAAAGAAAGCTGGTTCCTGGGTGTGAGACATCTGGGCAGGGCCATTGCAAACCGCCGTGGTCGAGGCGGTCGAAGCGGACACCGCCATAAATAGGAGTCAGGGAGGCAATTTCTTCCATAATCTGGCTGGCACTGTGATAGCCTAACGGCTGTCCCATCTTCTCTGCCAGAGCGCAGATGATTTCCCAGTCAGGCTTTGCCTCCCCGGGCGGCAGGACTGCTTGCCGCACTCTTTGAATTCGCCTCTCAGTATTGGTAAAGGTGCCATCCTTTCCTGCGAAGGCAGCTGCCGGGAAAACAACATCAGCTAGCCAAGCGGTCTCGGAAAGAAAAATATCCTGAACTACCAAGAATTCAAGTTTCCCCAGCGCTTGCTTCATATGTTCCAGGTGAGGCTCACTTAACATCGGGTTCTCACCCATAACATAGAGTCCTTCAATGTCTCCGCTGAGTATAGCATTAGCCACTTCGGTAACTGTCAGCCCGGGATGGTCGCTTAATTTAGCCCCCCAAGCAGTTTCAAATTTCATTCTCACAGCGGGGTCATCAACCCTTTGATAGCCAGGATAGACATTAGGGAGTGCTCCCATATCACAGGCACCCTGGACGTTGTTTTGGCCCCGAAGAGGGCTGAATCCCGTGCCTTCCCTGCCCATATTGCCGGTCAGTAGCAACAGGTTTGCCACACTTTTGACATTGTCGGTGCCTGTAGTATGCTGGGTTATTCCCATCCCATAGAGGATACAGGCGCTTTTCGCCTCACCAAACAGGTGAGCAGCCGCCTCTAAATCAGATTGGAGTACCCCAGCTATCGCCTCCACTACTTCAGGAGTATATTCTTCTACAAGCTTCCGCATATCCTCAAAACCTTCAGTGCGCTCTCGGATAAACTCCTTATCCTCAAGGCCATCTCTGATAATCACGTGCATCAGCCCATTGATAAGGGCAACATCCGTTCCCGGCTTGTGCTGAATGCTAACAGTGGCATATTCACCAAGTTCTGTTGAACGGGCGTCAGCCACAATGAGCTTGGCACCACCAAATTTGACTCCTCTCTTGACTATTGAGCCAATAATGGGATGACATTCCGTAGTGTTGGAGCCGATGACAAAGAAGAGTTCAGTTTTCTCAAAATCATCATAAGAATTGCTCATTGCCCCTTGACCAAAAGCAGCAATTCCCCCGACCACAGTAGAGGCGTGGCATAACCGGGCACAGTGGTCAATGCTGTTAGTTCCTATCACAGCACGGACGAATTTTTGCATAACATAGTTATCTTCATTAGTGCACTTAGCTGAGCTTATAGCCGCTATGCTATCTGGCCCGTAATCTTGCTTAAGTTCAAGGAGCTTATTTGCCGCCAGCTCAAGAGCCTCATCCCAGCTAGCTTCACGGAAGATTTCATGCACTTTCCCATTGTGCCCTGTCTCGCGTGTGGTGCCAGGGATTCGGATAAGGGGTGTTGTTAGCCTTTCAGGATGGTTAATAAAATCGTATCCCCAGCGTCCTTTAACGCACAGGCTGCCCTTGTTAGCCGGACCCTCAGAGTCACCGCGCACGGAAACAATCTTATTATCTAGAACACCTAAGTAGAGGGAGCAGCCAACTCCACAATAGGGACAAATGGTTTTAACCTCTTTGGCAGGTGGCTTCTCCCATTTAGGCACCAGCGCACCGGTAGGGCATCGCGCAACACATTCACCACAGGACTTGCAGATAGACTCGACAATTGGTTTATCACCGAAGGTGGCCACCTTTGCTGAGTTGCCTCGGAAAGCTAAGTCAATGGCACCAACAACAGCTATTTCGTGGCAAGCCCGCACGCACTTAGCACAGAGGATACATTTATTCGGGTCACGAATAAACGCCGGATGGCTTTTATCCGTAGGAAGCACTTGAGCGCTTTTTCGCAATCGGTCAATATGCTCCTGTTCTATGCCCAGATATCGGGCAATTTTAAGTAGCTCACAGTCTTGGTTTTTAGCACAGGTGAGACAATCGCCGTGGTGATTAGCGATGATAAGCTCCATGGTGATACGACGTGACCGATTTACACGTTCTGTCTCGGTGTGGATCACCATGCCATCGGTTGCTGGCGTGGTACACGAGCTGACCAGGCCCCGCATTCCTTCAATCTCAACCATGCAGAGGCGACAACCCCCGTAGGGCTTGAGGTCAGGGTCATAACAAAGCGTGGGAATGTAGATTCCAGCATGGAGTGCCGCTTCAAGCACAGTTTCTCCCTTTTTCGCTATGACCTCCCGATCATTGATGGTCAGCTTGATAGTATCCACTTTTCTTTCCTCTACTTCGGTTGGAGTGATTGTACTCATTTGGTACCCTCCTTCCATACTGCTAATACTCTCAAACCTCAACGGTTACTGGAACAGGCTTCTCAGGAACGTTTACAGGCTCTCCAGAAACCTTAGCTATTGCATTGAACTTGGGGGGGCAAAGGCTCAAACAGGTTCCACACTTGGTACACTTATCCTGGTCAATAACATGCACCATACGTTTGCCACCCTCAATCGCCTGCACCGGGCAATTCCTGGCACAAATCATACATCCCTCACACTTATCAGGAAGGATATAGTAAGAGATAAGGGCTTTACAATGCAGCGCTGCACAGCGTTTTTCAGCTATATGCTCTTCATACTCATCACGGAAGTAGCGGATACTGGTAAGCACCGGGTTAGGAGCTGTTTGTCCCAAACCACACAAAGAACCATCTTTGACCGATTCCGCTAATTCCTGAAGCAATTCAATATCATCGGGTCTACCTCTTCCATTGGCTATATCCTCAAGTATATCCAGCATTTGTTTTGTGCCCCAACGACATGGTATGCACTTCCCACAAGATTCAGATTGGGTAAAGGTGAGGAAGAATTTTGTAATATCAACCATGCAAGTATCCTCATCAATTACTATCATCCCACCCGAGCCCATAATTGACCCTGCCTGGGCTAGAGATTCGTAATCAACGGGTAAATCTATCAATCTCTCTGGGATGAAACCGCCTGATGGGCCACCAGTTTGAACTGCCTTCAGGCGTTTGCCTTCAGGAATGCCCCCGCCCATATCGTATACAATCTCACGCAAGGTAATTCCCATTGGAACCTCTATAAGCCCAGTACGAACAATTTTGCCTGCTAGAGAAAAGTTCTTGGTGCCCTTGCTCTTCTCCGTACCATAGCCGGCATACCATTCAGCGCCTTTCGCGAGAATAGCTGAGACATTGCCCCAAGTCTCCACATTATTGATACTTGTTGGTTTCCCCCATAGGCCAGACTGGGCAGGGAAGGGGGGTCGAGAATGGGGCATCCCACGGCTGCCTTCAATAGAAGCCATCAATGCAGTCTCTTCACCACAGACAAAGGCCCCAGCCCCTTCCTTTATTTTGATATGGAATCTAAAGCCAGAGCCCATAATATCATCAGCCATCAACCCATATTCCTCCATTTGTCTGATAGCAGTCCGTAATCTCTGGATCGCTAGCGGATACTCAGCTCTAATATAAATGTAGCCTTCACTCGCACCAATACCATAAGCACCAATGAGCATTCCCTCCAATACAGCATGCGGGTCGCTCTCAAGAAGTGCTCGATCCATGAATGCCCCGGGGTCTCCCTCGTCAGCATTGCATATTATATATTTGACATCGCCAGGAGCATCGTGGCAGAACTGCCATTTAGCTCCAGTGGGAAAACCGGCCCCCCCACGACCCCTCAATCCCGATTTCTTCATCTCATCGATTACTTCCTGGGGTTCCATTCTAAGCGCCTTAGCCAGACCTTCATAGCCTCCATTAGCAATATAGTGGTTGATATTTTCTGGATCGATGTTTCCACAATTGCGCAAGGAGATGCGGATTTGAGGCTTGAGCACTGGCAAGTCAAAGAAATTGGGAATGCCTTCTAAGGTTCCTTCGCCTCGAATGCCAAGAGCCAAGTCAGAACGAGGATTGCCGTTAACCAGGTAATCCTTAATGATCTCAGGTATGAGTTCGGTGGTGAGATTGCCATAGAAGACACTGGGCATGCCTGGCTTAACTAGCTCAATCAAGGGCTCTGCGTAGCAAAGACCAATGCAGCCAACCGGAACAATATCAGCTTGAATATGTTGCTGGGCTAGCTCTCGGTTAAGAACATCAAGTATATCGTCAGCACCAGCCGCTCGCCCACAAGTTCCCATGCCAATCAAAATACGAGTCTTCTCGCTTTGCTGCAGTGCTTTCCATTGCACGATAGCTTGGTTTTTGATTTCTTCGAAATTCATCAACGCACCCCCTTCTTTAGCATCTCCCTTGCCTTGGGAGTTGTCATTCTCCCATGCACCTTGCCGTTGGTAACCACAACTGGCGCCAATGCGCACGAACCAAAGCAAGCTATCGTCTCTAGTGAATATTCCAGATCTGGCGTAGTTTCACCTGCCTTAATGCTTAATTGCTTTTCTACCTCGCTAAGGATTTGTGCGCTGCCACGCACATGGCAGGCAGTTCCTCGGCATACCCTGACGATATTTCTCCCTGAAGGTACAAGCTTGAATTGAGCATAGAATGTACCTACCCCAAAGACAGTGCTTTCAGACAGTTGGAGGAATTTAGCTATTTTTTTCATTATCGGCTCTGGCAGATAACCAAAAGCCCGCTGGACTTGCTGCAAGATGGGAATAAGCTCCTCTTTCTTACCCTCGTAGGAGGATAAAATCTCT